>JBBIUH010000068.1:0-11645 GCA_037440305.1 Acidithiobacillus sp. | reverse complement strand
TGAGTGTGGTCAGCCAAATTGATGGTCCTCTGGTCAACTTATTTGAGGGTCCGCCAGGCGAGTGCTGTTCTACAGTTTCTCATTACCATTCATATAGCTTGCCACTTTCCAACACCTCACGTGCTGGGCACCAAATGCGCTAATTTTTGCGCACCCCTCAAGGGGCCTGACCATGGCTACGCTCATGCCCATCTGGTTTGGATAGCGCTTGATACTTACGATTGCTGGATAATTTGGGACCTCCTCAATATCCTGCAAAAACGGTGTCATTCTCTGCGGGAAATCTACGGCCCTCTTTTTTCGAGAAAAATCGAGGCGCAGATAGAGGCGACAGGAACACCAGCGCGTAGAGCAATTGCTGCGTACAGTCTCCGACAAACCGCTCTATCAGCCCGCCAGGCAGATCTTGTCGAGGAATCGGTGGAAGTATGATGGCCCCCTCGGCCAGCCAATGAGGGGTGCGTACCAACGCCTCACGCCACCATAGCCGCCATCTGGCCAGGGTACGTTTGGAAATGCCCAACATGGACCGCAATTTGTCATGCTGGGCTTTCTTGGCCTTTCCAGGCTGCAGGACGGAGATAAGCAGCATGCTGGTCATTGCGTATCGTCTTCTGCCAAAGAACCGTACCGAAGGCGGTGTCACGCGTTTTCGGCAGGTTTCACAGCAGAAGCTGTGCCGATGTACCAAGATGGGTGCGTTCCCAGATTCACCGCGTAGCAATCGAGGAAAGCGGGCACTATGCAGTTTGCCACCACAATAAGGGCACCCTTTCGACTTTCTTTCTTCCGCCAGCTGCAGATCTATGGCTGTCACTGTGACTTGCCATTTTGCGTCCTGTGCCAAATGTAACACCGTTATGCACCGCCTTCTCTCTGAACCGAAGACAGACCATAACTTTCTTTCAATCTAATTTTCAAGAGGATCGATACGGAGACGTTAAAATGATCACAATAAACGATGGACCATGACTACCGCCCCTCACGCTACGTGACCAAAAAGGCTCCCAACTCCATCAATATCACTGACCGCTCTCACGCAGCATGCTGTTCTTCCGCGAGGACCCGGCCATTGGCGAAGCGCTGACGGCGGCGTTCCGTATGGAGGGCATCGAGGTGCTGGAACACACCCAGGCCAGCCAGGTTGCCTATGAGGATGGGGAATTCGTGCTGACGATTCTGGATGGCAAGCTGCGCGCAGACCGGCTGCTCGTTGCTACCGGCCGGAGCCCGAACACGCGCGGCCTGAACCTTGAAGCGGCCGGTGTGACGGTGAACAAGCAGGGCGCCATCGTGATCGATACCGGCATGCGCACCAGCGCGCGGGACATCTATGCTGCCGGCGACTGCACCGGCCAGCCGCAGTTCGTCTACGTGGCGGCGGCAGCCGGCACCCGCGCGGCGATCAACATGACCGGCGGCGATGCCGCCCTGGACCTCACCGCCATTCCGGCGGTGGTCTTCTCCGATCCGCAGGTTGCCACCGTGGGCTTGAGCGAACAGGAGGCCCACCACGCCGGCATCGAGACCGACAGCCGTCTTCTCACGCTCGACAACGTGCCGCGCGCGCTCGCCAACTTCGACACGCGCGGCTTCATCAAACTGGTGATCGAGGAAGGTTCGCGCCGGTTGATCGGCGTGCAGGCGGTGGCGCCGGAGGCCGGTGAATTGATCCAGGCGGCGGCGCTCGCCATCCGCGCGCGCATGACGGTGGAGGAGCTGGCCGACCAGTTGTTCCCCTATCTCACGATGGTGGAAGGGCTCAAGCTCGCAGCGCAGACCTTCAAGAAGGACGTGAAGCAACTGTCCTGCTGCGCCGGCTAACGGAGAGGAGGATGCGATGGATAGCTACACCACTTACAGACTCGCCGCGGCGGCCGGTGTGAGCGTCCATGTCGTGCGCGATTACGTGGTGCGCGGCCTGTTGCACCCGGCGCGGCGCACGCCGGGCGGCTATGGCCTCTACGGTGAACCGGCACTGGCACGGTACCAAAACGGCTTTCGTTCTGTTGCACCATGGGCGGCAACTCCAAGCGGTCCACACGCTCCGGGGCAAGACACAAGCACGCGATTCCACTGCATTCACGGACCGGCGGCGACAACAACGTCACCGGAATTACACCAGAGTCAGCTTGGTTTTGCTGCTCTGGGCGCACGACGACACTATCACGGTTACAAAGCGGCTGGTTCTGGTTGACCTTCCGGTTACCCATCCAGCGGGAGATGGCAATTTCTATGCATCAGAAACTTCCCGGCGCCCTGCAAGAGATGTTGGTTTCACTCCTTGCAAACGCCGTCATTCATGGCGGGGTTACCTGACGACTTTTATTTACCGCACGATCATTATGTAGAATCCCGCTGTAATTGCCTTCCCATAGGGACGTATATACATACTCCATCTGCTTTCAGGTGATGGGCTGAATCTGGTAGATTGCCGGAAATCGCCACCCAACGTTCCATTGGAGTCCGATCAAGTCCTATTGCCCATAGATGCTGCACCTGAAACCCAAACGCTCTTAATACGTCACCACTTTCATTGCTAATTAACAATCGCTGATCATTTGTGACATTTGTGAACAGATCGACCCCTTCATAAATGTTCCTGTGCCAATCTGTAATCATGGGTTGCCATTTTGCAAAATTTCCGCCGCCATTCTGGCGATAATCAATGCTTTCAAGAACCCCCTCATTGGCAATAGTGTGAATAGCGAGATAAGTTGGCGCAGAAGGTATTCCTTCGGACAATTTAAATCTTTGGGATGTGAGAAACCCCCTAACAGAAATTAATGCGGGCAACTTTTCGTCGCTGTAAAACGCATTCCATTCAACCTCTGCGGACGGGTCGGTAAAACTGCATTCAACCGTGTAAATCATGTGCACCTCGTTTAGCGACATTTTCGTTGATTGGGGCAAATTAAATAAGATTCGTCCCGCCGTCCATCAGCTCGGCCAGAATCACTGCCTTGCCTGGAACGTATTGATAGAGCGATCCGATGCTGATACCCGCGAGTTCTGCGACCACATTGGTGGTCAGCGCATCCAGTCCCTTGCGCTCAAGAATACGAGCCGCCGCCTCCAGAATGGCATCCACCGTGGCGGCAGAACGTTGTTGATGAGGGCGCTTGCGGGGTTCGAGTAGCATAGTTCAAACACGAGTAGAAAATGTGAGTATCTGCTCGCAAAATATTTCCTGTCAATTCAACCAGGAGATTTCCCATGACGACGCAAACCTACACCCTGTTTATGCTGCTCAAAACCACCCGCCAATGGTTAGACCTGGACCCAAAAGTCCGCTTTGCATTTATCAAAGAGAACGTCAACCCCATCCTCGAAGCCCATCCGGCCGTCAGCATGCGTTTTTTCGACACGGAATCCTACACCGCGCGCATCAGCGATATCGTGGTATGGAAAACCTCTGATCTTGTCGCCTATCAGGGCGTCATAAAGGGATTACGCGACAACCATTTTCTGGGACCGTTATTTTGAGGTGCTGGAGATCATTCCCGCAGTGGAAGATGGCTATGCGGCCTATTATGCGATGACTCCGCTGACTGGCAATGCGCAAGCGGGTTAGGCAAATATCGTGGAGCTGACGTGGCGACGCGAACCAACCATTCGCGCAGTACCGATTCCTCTTCTCGGGAAAGCCCATCGGCCAGCTTTTGCTCAACACCATGCACCCGCTCACGGCAGGTCGCCAATAACGACCTGCCTATCTCGCTGAGATCAATCTGCTGGATACGGCCATGATAATGATGCGGCTGGCGCACGATGGCCCCGGCGCGTTCCAGATTGGCGACAATGGTGCTGACCGTTTGCGGGGTGAGGAGGGCCAGCCGCGCCAGATCGGCATTGGAAATGCCGGGATAGGCGGCCAGCATGGTGAGCACGGAAAATTGTGGAGGCGTTATACGCAGGTCGGCGAGCGCCCGTTCCACCCGGTGCCGATACGCCCCAGCAGCCTGCCGCAGCAGGTAGCCCAGATAACCATTTTCCCCGCGTTTGCCCTCTCCCACTTTAGGGATGAAAGGTTTTGGCGCTGCGTCGTCCATATTGTAAGTCCTCTGATATATTATTAGAGTCCTGATACTATCCGAGTCGCCTCATGAGGAACAAGTGATGTCCACGGAGCATGCCCGCATTGACTACCTCTCCTTCACCAAGACCGCGCCCGAGGTGTACGCCGCACTCCTGGCGATGGGGAAAGCGGTCGATGATTCCGGCCTCGAAAAAACCCTGACGGAACTGATCAAGGTGCGGGTATCGCAAGTCAACGGCTGTGCGTTCTGTATTCAGTATCATCTGAATGTCGCCCGTCAAATCGGTGTGGAACCGATCAAGCTGGATCTGGTCGCGGGCTGGAGGGATGCCGGTATATTTTCTGCACGGGAGCAGGCCGCTCTGGCTTGGGCGGAATGTCTGACGGCGCTCGCGACCCAGGGGGCGCCCGACGCCGTCTATGAGACATTGCAGTCTCAGTTCACGGAGAGAGAAGTGACATTCCTGACGGTGGCCGTCGGCACCATCAATCACTGGAATCGACTGGGTGTCGGTCTGCGATTTTCGCCGCCGCCCCCTCGCACGGAGGGGCACCTATGATTCCAGTAGAAAACGGCCCGGAGAGCAGCGGGGATGCCTCCGCTGCGGTCGTCGAACTACATTATGTCGATCAGGAAGACGATGTCCTGGCCTGCTATCCCCTGATCCGGCAACTGCGGCCGCACCTGGATTCTGAACAGGAGTTTCTGCTGCGCTGGCAACAACAGAGTACCCAGGGTTACCGCCTGCTGGCCCTGTGGCACGGGACACTGCCCGTGGGTCTCGCCGGATTCCGCGTGCAAGACAACTTGGTGCATGGCCAGTTTGTCTATGTGGATGATCTCGTCATTGATGCGTCCTGCCGCAGTCGGGGGTACGGGAAGATTCTGATGGAGCGACTAAAAGCAGAGGCCAAGCTTCTGGGCTGTGCCAGACTGCTGTTGGACGCAGCCATGAGCAATACACTCGGGCACCGTTTTTATTATCGCCAAGGGCTGTTGGCCACGGCTTTACGCTTCAGTATGACGCTGCCGGATCAAGCACAGTGCCCGCCTTAGAATGCAAAGCTTACGCGATATTTACGCAAAATAATCTGGACAGTTACCCGTGTCATAACTATCTTAATATTAAGATAGTTCCAACAAGGGTGGCCACCCCGATGAAACCCCTAATACCCAAGGACCATGTAGACCTCCTTCTCGACCAGTGGGCCAGGGAGCGGCCTGATCTGGACGTCAGTTCCATGGGCGTTTTCGGACGCATGGGACGGCTACTCAAGCACTTGGAAAAAGCGCGGAGTGAAGCCCTCTCT
Source organism: Acidithiobacillus sp. (assembly GCA_037440305.1). GTDB lineage: Bacteria > Pseudomonadota > Gammaproteobacteria > Acidithiobacillales > Acidithiobacillaceae > Acidithiobacillus. The sequence continues at coordinate 6,295 of JBBIUH010000068.1, read as the reverse complement.
TCTTTCGGCTTCAATGAGGGAGAGTTTGATGTGCTGGCGACGCTGCGTCGCTCCGGTTTGCCCTATACGCTGTCGCCAACGCAGCTTTATCGGTCATTGATGCTCACATCCGGGGCCATCACTAATCGTCTTACACGCCTGGAGTCGGCCGGATGGATCGAGCGAGTTGTCAACCCAGACGATGGCCGGGGGCTCTCGGTTCATCTGAGTGCGAAAGGCCTAGCGGTCACCGAGGCGGCCGTTGCCATCCATGTTGCGACGCAGGAGATAGTGCTTGGTGGCCTCAGCGACGGAGACAGGCAACATTTGGCCAGTCTTCTGAAAGCGGTCCTGCTCAGCCTGCCGGGCGAGGCCATTTCCGACGTGGGAATCGCAGCCCGTGAACCGGAGTCACCATGATCGGCACGTCAAAACGATCTAAAAGCTTTACCATATTTCTGGCAGCCTTTATCAACAGCCTTGGCGGCATTGGCATCGACCTCTATGCGCCGAGTATTCCGGCCATAGGACGCGCACTGCACACCTCCCAAGCTGTCATGCTGAGCACCATTACCGTGTTCCTCCTCGCCTATGCACTAGGTCAACTGTTCTTTGGCTTGTTTTCTGACACCAAAGGACGTAAACCCGCAGTGCTGACGGGCCTGCTCGCCTTTATCGCGGGCAGCGTGCTCGCTACCCAGGCGCACCGTATTGAGACCTTGATGGTTGCCAGGGCACTTCAAGGCTTCGCGATCGGTTCTTGTCAGGTGGTCGCCCGCGCCATGTTGGTGGACAATTTCAAGGGCGATCGTTTTCGTGTGGCTATTATTTACCTCAGTCTGGCTTTTGGTTTGGGCCCTGTCATTGCGCCGTATATTGGTGGACTGGTCGAAGACTTTGTAGGCTGGCGTTGGAACTTCGCCATTTACTGCGTCTACGGGGTTACCGTGCTGTTATTTGTGCTGTTCGGTATGCGCGAATCTTTCGACGTCAGTAAACGGCAAACGCTCAGATATGCGCTCCTGGGATATGGAGAAATTCTCTCCAACAGGGAGTTCTTCCTGTCCGTCATCCTACTTGGCGGGAGTTTTTCGGCGTTTCTGATGTGGAATATCCTTGGTCCTTATCTCATCCAGGTAGAACTCGGTCATAGCGCCTCCTTTTTCGGTACCACCGCGCTTATCTGCGGGACAAGCTACCTGCTGGGAACCTTGATCAACAGGATGGTAACTCCTCATTTCAAAAGTATGCCCATCATGAAGTCCGGTATTCTCCTATTCCTCCTCGGCGTCGTTTGCATGATAGCCAGCGGTTCTGGAGTGCAAATTTATCCCATCATGGCGGGCGTTATTTGGGTCGCCTTTGCACAAGGCTTTATCTTTCCCAATGCGATGGCGCGATCTATGGGTATATTCGCCCATCGAGCCAGCGTTGCCGCCAGTTTGCAAGGCTTCCTGATGTTGGTGATCGGGTCGATCTCCTCGGGACTGGCAAGCCTTGTGCGGATCGACTCCGGGTTTCAGATCGCGGCGATATTTGGGTGCCTGCTGGGCATCGAAGTTTTGGCACTGCGGCTCTTGGATAATCCCCGCATGACAGCCCTTTCCTGAAGTCTCGCCGCGAGAGCGGCAACACCGCAAAAGACTAGCCTGTGCAAAGATAGTTCACCACACAGTGAACCATCACAGGCTATCCGGCAGATACACTGCCGTCATGTCCTCACCTACTCCTACATCATCGGCTTGCCAGAGCAACGCCGAAAACGATCGCACCCTTGTGCTGCGCCGCTTTTGGCTCAGTACTGCGTTGCTCACGGCCACGGTCATGCAAGTGCTCGACATCACCATCGTGAGCGTGGCGCTGCCCTACATGGCGGGCAGTTTAGCGGCGAACGAAACCCAGATCAGTTGGGTGGTGACCAGTTATCTGGTGGCCGCCGCCATTTCCACGCCGCTGACCGGTTTTCTGACCGCCCGTTTCGGGCGGCGGCGATTATTGCTGGCCAGCCTCGGTGGTTTTGTCCTGATCTCGGCGCTGTGCGGCATCAGTCAGGACCTGGCAGAGTTGGTCCTGTTGCGTTTGCTGCAAGGTCTCGTCGGGGCGCCGCTCCCCTCGCTGGTGCAGGCCATGCTCATCGAGGCATACCCGCCCGGAGCACGAGGCCGTATCATGGCGCGCTGGAGTCTGGCAGTGGTGGCGGGTCCTATCCTGGGGCCGGTGGTCGGCGGTTATCTGGTCATGCACCTGGACTGGCGATGGGTTTTTTACGTCAATCTGCCTATCGGCATCCTGGCGTGGTTATTGGCGGCGGCCTATAGTGCAGAGACGACAGACTATCGAAAAGTATCCGTGGATATTCTGGGCTTTCTTTGCATGGCGATTGGCCTCGGTGCGCTTCAGGTTATTCTGGATCAAGGCAATCAGATGGATTGGTTCACTTCGCGGCGGATTATTATTCTGACCCTGTTGGTGACTCTTGCCATGAGCCTGTTTGTGTGGCGGGCATCCACGCGCTCCGATAGCATCGTCAATCTGCGACTGCTGCGTAACCGGGATTTCTGGGTGGCCTCCCTGGCTTCCGTGACCTTTGGTGCGGGATTTTATGGCATCGTGACTTTTCAGCCGATCTTCCTGGAGCGGTTGCTCGGCTATCCACCTGAAACGGCGGGATGGATTTCTGCGGCACGGGGAGTGACCGCTATGGCGGGCATGTTGCTGACCGGACGGGTGATTCATCGCACGGGGCCGTTGTCGTTGGCTTTGATGGGCTGCGTGCTGAGCGCCATAGGCGGATACGCCATGACTGGGTTCGATCTGCATCTCGATCTGTGGGCGGCCATCTGGCCAGGATTGTTACAAGGGCTGGGCCTGGGCGTGGCGTTTTCGTCCATCGCTACCCTCGCGTTTCGGTCCATCCCAACAATGGCCACGGCGGAGGCCGCCGGGTTATTCGGTGTCATGCGCGTGCTGGGGGGAGCCGTGGGCGTGTCTTTAATGACCACCATCTTGAGTCGCGCTGCGCAAAGCGCGTGGAACCATCTGGCGGGGTACATCAATCCGTTCAATCCCCACCTGCAAGCCTTTCTAAACAAACTGCCGACGGCTTCGGCGCCATTACAGGTCGCCATTATCCAGCAGGAAGTGCTGCGCCAAGCGCAGATGCTGGCCTATATCGACGGGTTCTGGGCCTTGGGCGGCGTGTTCGTGCTCACCACCGGGATTTTGCTCATCGCACGGAAATCTTGAGGAGACGCCGCAACTCCGCCTGCCCTGTGTGGGTGACGCGCAGGACGCGGCCTTGAGGAACCCGCGCTACCCAGCCCAAGTCCAAAAACCGCGTGAGTGCTGCCGCGCCGAGCGCACCACCCAAATGAAAGCGCCGCTCTCCAATCCAGACATTTGCGGGCGAAAACGCGGCGGCTGCGCGGTGCTGGTACCGGATCAATGCCGAGTTTTCGGAACCAGTCTGCACCATGGTCGGTAACGGTAAAATCGTTTTCTGTTTCGGTGAGATATCCTCCCGCGACCAGTGCCTGGGTGAAGGCTACGCCAAGCTGTCCGGCCAGATGATCATAGCAGGAGCGGGCCACCTGTATGGGTTTGGACTCTGCGTGGTGAGGCGTCTGTCGTGCAGTCACCGTGGCGAGGGGCATCAGGGCCTCGATGACTTGAGCGACTTCTGTGCTGGCGAGGCGATAGTAACGGTGTCGACCCGTGCTGACCATGAGCAGAAATCCGCCGGCGACCAGCTTGTTCAGATGTGCGCTCGCTGCCTGCGGCGAAAGAGCTGCGCAACGTGCCAGCTCACCAGCCGGCAAGGCGCGTCCATCCATCAATGCGATCAGGATAGTCGCCCTCGCGGGCACTGCGATCAGTGCGGCGACGGCAGCGACATCAGGGTCTGTATTCATATTTCCACCTATCCGGAAACAGATTCCGCCCGCGATAGGCTATCATATTGTTGTGACATATTGTTGTTCGCCGGGCGGAAGGGGTGCGGCATGAGGGCGGTGTCAAGCCATCTGGCCTGCCGTCACTCCGCCAACCGCCCCTTCTGCGACGGCACTCCGTGCCTAGCGGCTGAGTGACCGTCTCTCCCGAATTTATGGAACATTGCCATGTTACCGAACAAAGTTTCCATTGCACTGAGGACCACCATTCTTTCCGTCGCATTGTCCGCGTTACCTGTGTCACTCGCCGACGCCGCGACATATCATCCATTGGACGCCAGCCCGGCTGGCTCGTACCGGATTGATCCGGACCACTCTCTGGCGTGGTTCACCATCGGCCATGTCGGGGTGGCGGCGGTGGTGGGCCGTTTCGACAAACTGTCCGGCAGCTATACCTTCAATCCCGCGAGTCCTGCGGGGGACAAAGTGGATATCCGCATTCCCGCAGCCAGCATCAATACCAACTTCGCTCCAAGGGATCACGTCTTGCGTGGGCCGGACTTTTTCAATGTCCGGGAGTTCCCGAACATCACATTCGTCAGTACGCGCTATCAACCCACGGGTAAAAAGAGCGGACAACTGTATGGGAAACTGACCATTCATGGCGTGACTCGGCCGGTGGCCTTTCATGTGCGGGAAATTGGTGCCGGGCCGGTGCCGGCGTTGCCCAAGCCCTGGGGTGGTTATCTCTCGGGATATGAAGCCACCACCACCATCCAGCGCAGCGACTTTGGCATGGATGCCTATGCGGGCATGATCGCCAACACGGTGCACCTGCATGTGAATATCGAGGGCGTCCGCACGTCCGGCTGAGCGGCTTTCTGGGGTACCAATAAGCTCAGGATGCTTCTCCAGCAGGCTCAACAGGAGAACTGTGGATTTGTGCGACTGGGCCTTGCCGCGATCGTATTCCGAAAAGGCCGATGCCCCACTACCAAACAGCAATCCGGCATCTCGCTGACTCAAGTGCAAGCGTTTACGTGCCGCCCCCAATGGCCTGATATCCTGGCGACCATGCACAAGTTCTGTGCCATCATCGCATTGCAAGCAAAAGCATTTTCCGGTCATCTCAAAGTTTCTAAATTAAATTTTGTTGATGCATTGCAAACCGTTGCGCACGGCATTAGTCACTAAGCGATGATCGAAGGTTGCCAGTTGGCCCTCATGGGCGCAGGCCAGCGCCAAGAGGTAGCTATCGGTAGTCTGACCAGAAGTGAGCAAGCGCGATGCGTCGATATGGTCGACATCCAGCAGGCTGATGTCGTCTGGCCAAAAAACATGGCCAGGTGACGCGCGCAATCCCTGGATCAACGGTGCCACGGCCGCTGGCGTGCCTGGTGAATTTGGATAACGCGGATGGCCCACGATGCGCAGTACACCATTCTCTGTTAAGGGACAGGTAGCCCATGCGGGTTGCCCATGGGCTGCAAACCATTCATGGGCCATATCATGCTGAACATGCATAGGGTCGATGAGCGCAATCAGCACGTTTACATCGAGCAGGAAGGTCATTATGGCAATTCGTCGCGCAACTGATTCACTATTTCCAGAGTCGCCGGGAGTGCATCCGGGCGCACCGGCAGCAAGGGAATGCCATTACGTGAATGGCCAGCAGAGGTGTTTTGTGGTTGCAGAGCCTGCCGCAAAAGTGCTGAAACAACGGCACCTACAGGCTTATGCTGTCGATCCGCTAGCCCTTTCGCCGCCGCCAGTACGTCATCATCAATCGCCAGTGTGGTGCGCATAGGTCGTTCACCTCATAAGTCATCAGACATCTAGCATCATACATCAAAATCATTGGTCTGGCCATCAAGGCGCATGATGACGGTTCAGCCCAAGACCGGCTGAGAGCAATTTCCTTGGAATATTTGTCGAACTGAAGTTTCACTGAAATTCACATTTTGCTGATCGCCAAACCTCAAGCCACCATACGCATCAGCACCTTGGTGAATGATTTATGGAGGGGTTTGCAAAGATTTGGCCAAAGCCCCAGAAAATGGTCGGAAAGTGCTTCGTCCGCGATGAGTCTACGGACATCAGAGAAGGCGAAACTGGTCCGGCCTTTGACGATATGGCGGCGCTCGGGGTCTGCCTCGATGCGGTCCGCGTAGATCCAGGTCAGGGTCGTGGCCAGCAGGCAGAAATTGAGGTGGTTCGTGACCGCATCGGCGGTACGGGTCTGGCTGCGGGCACTGCCGATCTCCTGTTTGATCTCCTTGAAGCCCGCCTCGATCTTCCAGCGGGCGCCATAGTATTCGATGATCTGGGTCACCGAGAGGGTCAGGTCCGTGGTGAAGAAGGCCACCCACTGGGTCTTGCGAAAAACCCAGACGACCCGCACCGGGCAGCGCAGGTTTTTGAGCATA
>JBBIUH010000067.1:0-12220 GCA_037440305.1 Acidithiobacillus sp. | reverse complement strand
AGCTACGCCACGCTGGGTCCCGCGCCGCACTGGCGGGCCGCACTGCGGCAGATGTTCGCTGAACCCGAAGAAGCCTGATTCAAAGAGGAGCACCCGATGTTCGTCGCCGTAGATCCCATGATTGACAAACGCCTGCTGGTCACCGGTGCCGCCGGTTTCATCGGTGCCAACTTCTGCCACCACTGGCTGCGCAAGCGACCGCACACTACGCTGGTGGCGTTGGATGCCCTCACCTATGCGGGCAATCGCCATAACCTGCAAGGGCTGGAGCAGCACGCAGGGTTTCGCTTCGTGCAGGGCGACATCAACGATGCGCCGCTTGTCGAGCGGCTGATGACCGACCACCAGCTCAACGTCGTCGTCCACTTCGCCGCCGAAAGCCATGTGGATCGCTCCATCCACGACCCCGACGCCTTCATCCAGACCAACATCCTCGGCACCCATAACCTGCTGCGGGTGGCCAAAAGCCTCTGGCTGGATGGTCCGCAAGGTCGTATTCCCCACCGTTTTCATCACATCTCCACGGATGAAGTCTACGGCACCCTCGGTCCTCAGGACCCACCCTTCCGCGAAGAGACCCCCTACGCACCCAACTCCCCCTACGCCGCCAGCAAGGCGGGATCGGACCATCTGGTACGCGCCTATCAACATACTTACGGACTCAGTACCACCACCAGCAACTGCTCCAATAACTACGGACCATATCACTTTCCCGAAAAACTGATTCCCCTCATCATCGTCAACATCCTGCATAATCAGCCCCTGCCACTCTACGGCGACGGTCGTCAGATTCGCGACTGGCTTTATGTGGAAGACCATTGCCGAGGCATCGCCGCGATTCTGGACCAGGGTCGGGAGGGGGAGAGCTACAACATCGGCGGCTGCAACGAATGGGCCAACATCGACATTGTCCTGCTGATCGGTCAGATCATGGACGAACTTTTCGCGAGTGATCCCCGGTGGTTGCAGGCTTACCCGCGGTCAGCGGCGGCGCAGGGCCGCAAAAGTGCCGACCTGATCCAGCATGTGCGCGACCGGCCCGGTCATGACCGCCGCTACGCCATCGACGCCACCAAAATCACCCGCGAATTGGGCTTTCAACCGGTCGTGGACTTCCCCACCGGCATCCGCCAGACCATCCGCTGGTACCTGGAGCACCCGGAATGGTGGCGCGCGGTCATGGACGGAAGTTACTGCCAATGGTTAGAACGGCAGTACGAAACGGAATGGAATTTGTAGCGCATTACCGATTGGTCAATCGGTGTGCCCTCTGCCAAGGGCCTATGGCCCTGAGGTACCCTGAATCTCGTGGACACTCCCGATTGGATATAATGGGTCGAGGAGGGTTCGCAACTGCTGCCATGATTATGGAACTTTGCAGAGATTCGTGTTGTCATATTGTCCATGAGATTGAGTGCATGGGCGAAGACGCAAGGTGTGACTTATCGCACCGCATGGGAATGGTTCAAAAATGGAACCATGCCGGTGCCCGCGCGTCAGTTACCTACCGGTACCATTCTGGTGGACGTGCCGGAAACGTCAACCGGCAGGACAGTCGTGTATGCCCGCGTCTCAAGCCATGACCAAAAATCCAACCTGGACGGACAAGTCGCTCGCTGCGTCGCTTTTGCCAACAGGCGAGGACTGTCTGTGAGTGAAACCATTACGGAAGTCGGTTCCGGCATGAACGGCCATCGGAAAAAATTACTGCGCCTGCTGGGTGATAGCGCGGTGGAGCATATTGTCGTCGAGCATCGCGACAGACTCATGCGTTTCGGTGCGGAATATATCGAGGCGGCACTGGCTGGACGGGGTGGAAAACTGCTGGTGGTGGACGAGTCGGAACTCAAGGACGATCTGGTGCAGGATATGATCTCGGTGCTGACCTCATTCTGTGCACGGCTTTACGGGCGTCGCTCCGCGAAACATCGCGCGGAAAAGGCGATAGCGGCGATAGCGGCAGGAGGCATGGAATGATTACGCTGCATACACGCATTCGTGATCTTGCGCCTGCGGAAGACCTGGCTCTGTCCACTTACGCCAAGAAATTCAACCATGTCGCACATCACCTTGCTGCCGATATGAACAAAGAGCAACGCACGGGGGCTTCCTTCAAAAGCGCTTACCTTCGTCGCTTTGACATTACCGCTCGCCAGTTCAACGCGGTACGCCTGCATGTGGAAGGTCTGGCATCGAATCGCGTGGAAAACCTCAAAAACCAGGAGAACACCCTGGGTGACAAAATAGCGGCTACCCAAAAACTCCTGCCGAAAATCCGGAAGCAAATCGAAGAAGCGAAGAAAAAAGGTGTGGCCGAGCCAGTTGTTCGGCGATTGGAAAATCGTCTGCACCAAAAGAAACGAAAGCTTGGCCATTTGCTGGAGCGGCAATCCAAAGTGATAGCCGATCTGCATCGCCCCTTTGCGTCCGGGATCTGTTTCGGCGGGAGAAAGCTGTTTCGCGCCCAGTTTCATCTCAAAGAAAACGGCTATGACGGCCACGCGCAATGGCTAAAAGAATGGAAAGCCTCACGCGCCAGCCAGTTCTTTGTGCTGGGTTCCATTGACGAAACCGCGGGCTGTCAGGGCTGCGTTGCCCGCATACAGGAAGACGGCTCCTTTCTTCTGGACTTGCGGTTACCGGGAGAACAGGGTGAGCGCATTACTATTGGACCTATCCGGTTTCCTTACAGGGCAGATCAGTTGCGTGCCGTTTTGTCCTTGCATGCGACGGTATCAAAGAAGAACCTGCCAAAAATCACGAAACGCTCAAAAGCGGGCAAGGATTACTCGCGCACCATCTATCCGGAAGCTCTCAGCGCGATTTCCTGGCGCTTTCAGCGTGACGAGAAGGGGTGGCGGGTGCTGGCAAGTTTCAATGAACCGGAAACCCCCGTCATTACCGGCACGGAGGCGGGTGTGATAGCCGTGGACCTGAATGCGGACCATCTGGCTTGGGCGGAGCTGGACCGTTTTGGGAATCCGGTGAAGACGGGGAGTATTCCCTGTGTGACCTATGGGAAAAGCACGGATCAAGCCGCCGCAATCATAGAGTCTGCTGCCATTATACTGAGCAGTCGCGCTCTGGATACTGGAAAATCCCTGGTGCTGGAGCGGTTGGATTTTTCCAGTAAGAAAGGGCAAATTACCGAAGTGGACGGTCCGCGATATGCGCGGATGCTGTCCAGCCTTGCTTACCGAAAGATTCATGCCGCCATAAGCGTTCGCGCCGCCAAGGACGGGGTGGAGGTAAAAACCGTGAATCCGGCCTATACATCGGTATTGGGACGTTTACATTGGGCGGATCGTTACGGTCTGACTGTCCACGAAGGGGCGGCGGTAGCGATTGGTCGTAGGGAATTGCGTTTGCGGGAAGTCCCGGCGCCCCGTTTGGTTCATGGGGAGAAAATCTTCAAGGCGCCAAACGGTAGGAATGGTCATGTCACCCTGGTCGCACCCGTGCGGAAGCGGTCCAGGCATGTATGGTCATACCTTAGCCAGGTGAACCGCAGACTCAAGGTGGCGCTTGCAGCGCAACGCAAGGCGAAAGACCCTCTTGGGCTGTGCATTCCCCCAGTTGTGGCGGCGGCTTAGTCCGCCCCGTGCGTGTGCCGGTGTGATTCCGGCAAGCTAAACGTCGCATTCATCGTTCATGCGGCGTCGTGGAAATATTCTTCCATGGTTTTGCGAACGGTTTTATGGTGAAAAAGGTTCAGAGTTACACGGCAGAGTTTCGGGCCGAAGCCGTCAAAGTGGTCTTGGCGCAGGGGCTCACATTGCAGGAGACTTCGCAGCGGATTTCAGTGCCTAAGGGGACGTTAGCTAACTGGGTGGCCAATGCCGGACTACTCCCCTTTACGCCGCCCGCCCTTTGGCCGTCAACTCGATACCCAGAGCTTTCATGACCGCGAGCGTGGTCTTGAGCGTCGGGTTGCCGCGCTCGCTGAACGAACGGTAGAGCTGTTCGCGGGAAAGTCCGGTTTGCCCGGCGATCTGGGCCATGCCCTTGGCGCGAGCGACAACACCCAGGGCATGAGCGATATAGCCAGCGTCGCCAGACTCGAACGCGTCGGCCATGAAGACCGCAATGGCTTCGTCAGAAGTTAGCCCTTCGGCGGGGTCGAAAGTGGTCAGTTGTTGTTCAGTCATGTCAGTTACTCCATTCATCGGCCTTGCCAGCAATCCGCTTTGCGGCCTTGATATCCCTTTCCTGTGTACTTTTGTCGCCGCCGCAGAGCAGGACAATAATCGTATCCCCTCGTTTCTCAAAATAGACGCGATAGCCCGGGCCATAGTGGATACGCAATTCGCTGATCCCCTCTCCAACCGGTTCCACGCCGCCAGCGTGACCATAGGCGAGGCGATTCAGCCTTGCAGAGATCAAGCCTCTGGCGCGTTCATCCTTGAGCTTCGTCCACCACTTTCTGAATGTCTCGGTTTGCTTGAGTTCAATCGTCACGTGATCCATGTGGCAATGGTAGTTTATAGACTACTGCGAGTCAAGTCAGGACTTGATGCGATGGGCGCCAGTGACGGCGCTGTCGCAAGAATTGGTGCGATTCGACATGTGAGGTAACACTCGCCTACCTCAACGATCTGCTCCCAACTCAACGAAAAGCGCTATTTTTCATTACAATTGGCTGATAAAAAACCTTCATATAGACGTCATGAAACTTTCATATAGTCGGCATTAAAGTTACACTTGGCCAATGATAGATACACCACTATATCTTCGATTCCTGCAGCCACGCCTCATCGAGGCCATGGCCGACACACCGGTGGTATTGATCCACGGACCGCGCCAGTGCGGCAAAAGCACGCTCGCCCGGCAGGTAGGCGATGCCGCTGGGTATACTTATCTCAGTTTTGACGACGATGTGCAGCGCGCATCGGCCCAGGCTGATCCCATCGGGTATGTGGCGGACTTGCCCGACAAGGTGGTGCTGGACGAGGTTCAGCGCGTGCCCAACTTATTCACCTCGCTCAAGGCTGCAGTGGACGCCAGAAGGCAGCCGGGGCGATTTATCCTCACCGGTTCGGCCAATGTGTTGTTGGTGCCCAAATTGGCGGATTCGCTGGTGGGACGCATGGATATCCTGCGCCTGCACCCTTTGGCTCAGGCGGAACTGGCCGGGACCGAGCCCAATTTCCTATCCGCATTATTCGGGAATGCTTTCAAGACGGGAGCTTGCGGACAGCGGCTCGTTGACATCCTCCTCGCCCTCAGCCGATGGCTGCCGCGCATAAGCGCGGAAAGGACGAGGATTCCTTCCTGCCAGCAGCGGCCCTACCTCAGCCACTTCGATGCGCCGGTTCCCTTTGGTTCCGACACACTTCACGGCTTACGCCGCGAAACAGGCTACCCCGGCGTGCCCCGCCGTTGTCGGTGCTTCCGCACCTAATCCCCTTGCGAGGATATTCTTTGCCGCGTTTACATCGGCATGGTCCGTGTGCCCACAGTGCTGACAGGCGAATACGGCTTGGGTTTTGCGATTTTCCGCATCCATCACCCCGCAGACCGGACAGATTTGTGAGGTGTATTCCGGCGGGACTCGCAAAAGCATTCCCCCGCGCCACTGGAGCTTGTACTCCAGCAACCGGAGCAAAGTGCCCCAGCCCTGGTCCAGAATGGCCTTGTTGAGGCCCGCTTTTTGCCGGACCTTGCGTCCGGGTTGCTCGACAGTCCCCCTTGCGGAGCCGGTCATGTTCCGTACTTTCAGATCTTCCAGCACCACGACCGCGTGGTTTTTGCTGATGACGGTGCTGACCTGATGCAGAACGGTCTTGCGCATTTCCGCGATGCGCTGATGCAGTCGCGTGATTTTGGCCTTCTGTTTTTTCCAGTTGGCCGAGAACTTCACTTTCTTCGCCAGCTTCCGCTGTTCAAGGCCAAGTTTTCCCTGCAACTCCCGGTACGCAGTCACCGGCAGGAACATCGTGCCATCCGAGAGGGTGAGCAGATTGGCAACGCCTCTGTCCCCGCCCACAGCGGTAGATGCCGGATGAACCGGGGTTGAAACCTCTTTCTCTATCTGGATGGCGACGTACCAGTGTCCACCCGACCGGCTGACGGTGACGTTGCGGATTTCGCCGCCGATGATACAGGACTTACGGAACTTCACCCAGCCGATGCGGGGCAGGAAGATTTGCGGCAACCGCTTCCGCCCGTCCCGGTCGCAGGGGCAAAGATCGAACCGGATCTGTTCCGGATCGGGATAGCGGAAACTGTCATGACGCCCCTTCTTCTTGGGGACGGGAAAGCGTTTCGGGCTTTTCTTGTCGAAGGCGTCCTTGAGCGCACGCGCCAAATTGCGCAACGTCTGCTGTTGAGGTTGCGATGGAGATCCCGCAAGAAAGCTGAATGCTTCCGAATTGCGCCAGGAGGTGAGCAGATCGCATAACCCTGCATAAGAGAGGGTACCGCAATCATGGTCCAAATAGCTCTTTTGCACGGCGAGCGCCCGGTTCCACGCGAAGCGCACGCACCCGACCGCTCGGGCCAGGAGATTGTCCTGTTCCGGTGTGGTTTCTAGGCGGTAGCGCACGGCTTTGCGAACTTGCATGGAAATATTATATGCTTGGCCAATGACCGAGACAAGCGATATACGGCGCGGGCGTCATTGCGTTTTTAATCTGCACGTTCACTTGGTCTTTGTGACCAAATACCGCCGTGGCGTGTTCACCAAAGAAGTCCTCGATGACCTGCGCGGCATCTTCGCCGCCGTCTGCCAGGACTTTGGGGCGGAACTGGCGGAGTTCGACGGCGAAGATGAACCATGTGCATCTGCTAGTGAATTATCCACCGAGCGTTTCCGTATCCAGCCTCGTGAACAGCCTCAAGGGGGTGTCCAGCCGCCTCATTCGCAAGAAACACTATCCCAGCGTCCGCAGGAAGTTGTGGGGCGGCGCCCTATGGTCACCCAGCTACTTTGCCGCAAGTTGTGGCGGGGCACCCATATCCATTATTCGCCAATACATCGAGCAGCAGCAGACGCCGGATTAGTACGCATAACGCAAGGGCGGGAGCGGCGGCATCGAGCCGCCTCCCCGCCGCGCTATCCATCCCCGCCCTGAACGGCGGGGCTTTCCGCGCTTCTTGGTAAAATGCTAGCTGAGCGCGTGGCAGCCGGTGGTTATCCGGCGGCGTTGGCGCGGGCCACGGCTCGCCGCCGCGCGAGTTGGTACCGGGATTATGCCGACACTCTGGTGCAACGCGATGTACGCGACCTCGCCCGCATTCACGCATTGGAGGCCTTGCCACGCCTGCTGACACTGGCGGCCGGGCAAAGCGCACGTCTGCTGAATGTGGCCGATCTAGCCGCCCCGTTCCAGTTGAGCCGCCCCACCATCCGCGACTATATGACCCTGCTGGCGCGGGTATTTCTATTGGAAGAACTGCCGCCCTGGCACAGCAATCGTCTGAGTCGCCTCATCAAGACGCCTAAATTACACTTGGGCGATACACACTTGGCCTGCGCTTTACTTGGCGTGGACGCGGCAGCGCTGTGGGATGATCGAGCCCTCTATGGACAACTATTGGAAACCTTTGTCTATCAGGAGCTACGTCGTCATGCCAGTTGGCGGGAGGAGCCTGTAACCTTCCATCATTTCCGCGACAAGGACGGCGCCGAAGTGGATATCGTGCTGGAGTCCGGCGGAAAGTTGGCGGGCGTCGAGGTCAAGGCTGCCGCCACCGTCACCGCCGCCGATTTCAAAGGGTTGCACAAACTGAAAAGCGCCACGAGGACCTGTTTTGTGGGAGGGGTGGTGCTCTACGATGGCGATGCGGTCGCCTCTTTTGGCGATGGTCTATACGCCGTGCCACACTCTTGTCTGTGGCCGTGACCTGTTAAAACCCTTTTCGCACAAGGGAGATCACAGACACCAGAGCCTGCATCAGCTTTGAAACCCCGGAACTACTCTGGAACGTGCTGACCGCCAAGCGTTGGGAAATTCTGAAAGCCATGGCAGGATCGGGACCCCTGACGTTGCGCGAGATCGCCCGACGCGTAGGGCGTGACGTAAAGTCCGTACATACGGATGTCCACGCCCTATTAAACGCAGGACTCATCGACCGAAGCGCGGAAGGATTCCGGTTCCCTTACGACGCAGTGCATGTAGATTTTCTGCTCAAGGCGGAATAACTCAGAAAACTGATTAGGTCGCGCGACTGCGCCGCGAAGAGGCAGAGTGTTTTCACATGGTTATGCCGCATCCCGATTAAGAGGCAACCGCACGTCGATTTCATCCCATGGAACAAAGACATGTCCGGAGGCGTCTTTCTCGATAACCATCCATTCCATGAGAGCGCTCACATCTTTGTGAACGTTGCGATAATGACGCTCCAGATGTTTTGCCAAGGCATAGATCGACAGCGGCCCGGAGGCTTTCAGAGCCTCCACCAGTTCCCAGCGCTTCGGTGTGAAGACATCGCCGAATTGCGCCATGTTGGCAAAGCCGATGCCAAAATGTGGTGCGATTGCGCTGCCTTCCATAGCCGCCTGTAAGGCCGCGCCAAAGTGTTCCATCTTTTTTTTGACGGGCACGCCTACCGTCATCTCAAGCACGCTCATGATATTTCCTCCACATCCTGCATGAAATCCCGAACCAGCGTCGGCACATCCTGGAAGGCATAAGGGAATTCCGCTCCCCGAATATGCTTGTGGTCTCCTTTGCCGCGCTCATTGTCATACCCTACCAGGCGATGACCATTCACGACAAAAACCAATCGGTATTTGACGCGGTGTTCCGAAGGCGGCACTGGAGCGGGCACATCCCAGATGACGCCCTCAATCACGCCATACCCATAAGCCTCTTTGAATCGATACAACAATCTTGCGCCCATGCGACCTAACTATGCCTGACAGTATGGGGCCTATCAAGACCTATATCGACCTATATCGGGTTACTCCGATAGTCGACGCAAACAAGTCCTCGTTGTAATTCGTCCGTTATATGCACGCGAAATTCGTCGGAAATCTGGTGCGCATCCACCACGTCCACATTCACCCCGCCTTCTTATCGCCGCCAAAGGGCATGTTGGTGTGTTTGCCAACACCTGCTCGCATTGCTATACTTATCCAGATGAAAGCCGAAGAACTGATTCGCCGCCGTGTCGCTATCATCGAAAATGGTTTTGCAGATATTGTGGTGTGGCGTGTACATAAGCCCGTTCCCGGCAGCACGCATAACTTCAAATACCGTCTGGCTTTTGTGGTCGATGGCCAATGCATACTGCGATACGACAACGAATCTGGAAAGGGAGATCACCGGCACCTCGGAGGTCGAGAGGATCCCTATATATTCTCTGATCCGCGTCAGTTGACCGCGGACTTTTTTGACGAGATCAAGAGGTGGCAACATGAACACAGTCACGATTGAGGTCCGCACTCTCGCTGAAACCCTGGATGACGTGGTGGAGGCGATGGAAACCCTGATACCATCAGATCCCTGCATCAGCTTTGAAACCCCGGAACTACTCTGGAACGTGCTGACCGCCAAGCGTTGGGAAATCCTGAAAGCCATGGCAGGATCGGGACCCCTGACGTTGCGCGAGATCGCCCGACGCGTAGGGCGTGACGTAAAGTCCGTACATACGGATGTCCACGCCCTATTAAACGCAGGACTCATCGACCGAAGCGCGGAAGGGTTCCGGTTCCCTTACGACGCAGTGCATGTAGATTTTCTGCTCAAGGCGGGATAATTCAGAAAACTGATCAGGTCGCTTGACCGAGTGCGCCGCACGTCGTTTTCTTCCCAAGGTCAGTCCGGCAGCTTTTTCGGCCCCTTCCATTGCCGGAAACGATCTATTTCCTTGCCGACCCCAGGCGCTACCGGGGCGCCATGGGAGCTCGCCAGCGCCCGGTACATTTCCAGGGCGGCTTCCGCCAGACGATCCTGGGCGCGCAGGATGAATACGGGTTCATCCGCACCGATGCCAGGGATTTGTACATTGCCATATTTGCCAGAACTTGCCATGACGGTTTCCTCCGCAGAAGCAGCCTATTTTTAGCCACCCACCTAAAACTATAGGCCAGATTTTCCGAAAATCAACGGCAAAAAACCAAGGGGATAGCGTGGTACTCAATCGCGGGATTAGGATGTACTTTTATCCTAGAAAAAGCAGTTAGGGTCCGGCAATGGCCGGTAAACACCCCGTCGGCAGCCAAGGTGTTTTCGTAATTTGAGCGACAATATAGCTCACCAGGAGGTCCCATGGCTTTCGTCCCAGCAACCGCTCCGCAGTCTGGCGAATGGTCTGTAACCCTTGGCGGATATTCTCGATTCCGCGCTCCACCTTGCCCTGTGCGGCGTGCATCGGGGTCAGATAGAGCTTAGTCTGCCCCGCATGTTTTGTGCTCCGGCCGATGGCCGATAGGAGCAGGGGGCGGCTGGTAATAGCCTCTCTCCGAGACTCCGGGAAGGCCAGTCGTGTATACCAGCTCCACCAGTTGTAGATCAGCCCTACCGCGCGCGCGGAGAGTCGGCAGCGCGCCAGATCGCGGGTGGTGTAGCCGCCCCAGCCCCACTGATTCTTGAGTTCATCGAAACCGTTTTCAGCGTCCGCACGGTCGCGATACAACTGCGCGATGCTCAGAATGCCTTCTTTGAGATCTGTCACCAGCACCGCGTACTCGTAGACCTTGGTCTGCCGCCGGTCGACGAAGGCAAATTCCAGTTGGCCTTGCCGATCCTGGGTGGCAATCAGATTTTCCTTGAGCAGGCGGCGGAGGATGACCACCCGGCGGCTTTGTTGCCATCCGGCGAGTTGGAGGGTGTCTTCGCGGCCTTCCCAGCCTTGCCCGGCATTCGCCCAGTCGCGTCGGGTAAATACTCGCTGCAACAGGCGTTTGACGCGAGGCGATTGACGCAATTTGAAGAGATAGGGCTGCTGCCGGGTCTCCATCTCGCGGATGACGGCATCATTGCCAAAGCCACAGTCGCCACGTACCAGATAAGGGCGCTGTTCAGCACTCAGGGAGTCCAGTACGCGGTTAAGCCCTGGTTGGGCATGGTTGGAGGCCGTGGTGTTGCCGGCCGTGACTTCCACATCCAGCAGCAGACGCAGATTGCCCATTCAGTACGCGTGATAGGCGTGGGACGGACGCCCCGGTTTGTGAGGGTTGTAGCCCACCACAGCCCCCTCCTGATGCCCGAACAGCGGTTTGACGGTGGTGTCAATGTCGAGAATCCAGGCCGTATGGCAAGCGGCCTCCACACTGGTGAACAGGTGCTTGCGCATCCATTCGGTCCCTTCGGCTTCGGGGATTTTACCCAACGCCCGCCGCAGGGCGTCTTCGCTGACGATCTTGCTCATCCCCAGGATTTGGGGACTAACGCCATCACTGCGTAATGCGGTGACGTGTGCGTAGCGTCGGTGACCCGCCAGGATGGAAAGATTCCAGGTGCCCAATACATCGCGCTTCTTCGGGGCGTTGGGGCTGTTGTAGATCAAGGGGCATTCTTCTACCCAGGCATCAAACAGGCCGCTGACCTCCAGAAACTCAGCAAAGAACACCAACTGGCCAAAGGGAGTAGCTGCCGATTCCGGATCCCAGGATACCTGAACGCGACCGCCCAGCGTATCCACGACCATGGTCTTTACTGCCGCTGGAATGGGCTTATGCGGCCGATTTCCATCATCACCCACAGGGTGATCCTCCATTACAGGGGAAAAACCAATCCTATCAAAGGAATCCTGCCAAATCGGCAGAGGTAACTGCCGAATTTAGGTTCATGTGCTACACTTTAAAAAGTTCATCTGGGTTTTTGGATACATCTGCATGAACAGATTTATGGGATACTAATATATCGTTATCTGTCGTGAATAAGAGTGATGGATAGCAGAAAGGAGGAGGATGCTCGACGTCAACTACCTTGACCGGTCGGCGACAATTATCTTGGCCGGTGGATGAGGGCATTTTAGGTTCTGTTACGCAGTAACAATACGGTCAGTGCGCGAAGAAACAGTTTTCGTGTAATCGGTCTGTGAGTGGTGAGATCAATTGTTACTGCGTAACGTTGGTAGTTCATGGTACGCATCCCACAAGTCATCGTTGACCAGCGTCGCCGTAATGCGGCCATCCTCAGCAACCACCAGACGTTCCAGCATCTCCCGTTTCGTGATGCCCGAACGCCTGGCCAGTCTTTCCAACGCCAGATAAGTGCCGGTGTTTACCCAGGTGTTGATCCGGCGCTCCCCGTTGTCATCCTTTCCGCTG
>JBBIUH010000066.1:0-12511 GCA_037440305.1 Acidithiobacillus sp. | reverse complement strand
GAATATTCTTACGCGTCGCAACCACGGATATTCGGGGATTGATCTGGTGCGCCTGTTGCACCAATTGCGCGGAGTAGGTCGCGATGCCACACGCGTACTCCAACAGGTTTTGCGCCACTTTCCAGGCGGAATGGGCAGCGCTTGCGGAACCTTCTGCAGCCAGCAGGGTGGTTCCCGTTGCGACCAATGCGCCCGACGGCTGACTTTCGGTCACCGTAAGGCCGCAGGCGTCCAATATCTTCACGGCGAGTTCCGTACCGGCGACAGTAATATCCTGACGGCAGTGAAAACGCATGATGGCGGCTTTGTCACCAATGCCCAGCATCCGGGTGGTGAGGTCCAGGAAAGGCTGATCTTCCTGAATGAGTGCGGCAATTTCCTGCGGGGAGAAGAACATGGCGTAGCCCGTAATAACAGTGAACCACCCGCAATGGCAAATGGTCTATGACAGTAGTTGCAGAGTGACCGGGCAGCGGTGCACCCTGTTGATCACCTGGAAAGCGGCTTCAGGGTTTTTCGATGCCCACTTCGCTGGCCTTGATTACCGCGAAGACCTCGTCACCCATCTTGAGCCCGAGACGTTCGACGTTCCGCGTGGTAATCACGGAGGCGATTATACCGGCGGAGGTTTCCACCTCGATTTCCGAAACTGCCCCACCCTTGATGATCTCCACCACTTTACCCTTCAAATGATTACGCAAACTGGTTTCCATAACCGCACCCCCTGATTAACCGATAAGAGTGTAACAGTATAGCCTGCCTGGGCGGTCAGGGGTTAGACGATTATCATGGCAATTGGAAGGAGACATAACGCAGTTGCAAATATTCCTCCAACCCCCATTTGCCGCCCTCGGCACCCAGTCCGGAAAGCTTGCTGCCGCCGAAGGGCGCCTGCGGGGTGGCGGGAGACCCGTCATTGACGCCGACGATGCCGCATTGCAGGGCCTCCGCGACGCGGTATGCGCGTCCGAGATCGCGGGTCCAGAGATAAGCGGCCAGGCCATAGGGGGTGTCATTAGCGCGGGCGATAGCTTCCGCTTCGCCGCGAAACCCCTGTATGGGCAGCAGGGGGCTGAAGCTTTCTTCGTGGAATATACGGCTCTGCGGATCGAGGTCGGCGAGGAGGGTCGGGGCGCACCACAGCCCTTGTGCATCCCCTCCGCACAGAAGTCTTGCACCCCGGTCCAGGGCATCCTGCAATTGCGCTTTGAACTTCTGGACAGCGGCTTCGGAAACCAGCGGTCCGATGTCAGTGTCCTCTGCAAAGGGGTCTCCGACTTTGAGGTGACTTACCGCGTCAAGGTAGCGTGCGGTAAACTCCGGCAGGATCGCATCATCCACATACAAGCGATTGGCGGCGACACAGGACTGGCCGGCATAGCGGAATTTGGCATGGATGGTCATGGTCACCGCCGCGTCGATGTCCGCATCGGCAAAAATAAGCACAGGAGCATGCCCGCCCAGTTCCAGAGCAAGCCGTTTGATGGTCGGCGATCCCTGCGCATAAAGCTTCTGCCCGATCGTCGTGGAACCGGTAAAACTCAACTTGGCTATGCGCAAGTCCGCCATCAGCCGTTCCGCCAGTGGCGCAGGATCAGAGCTGGGGAGCACCTGCAGGGTGCCCGCAGGGCCCTCCACCTCCGCCCAGAGTTCGGCAAGTTTCAATGCGGAGAGCGGGGTTTGCTCATCGGGCTTGAGGATAACCGTACAGCCGGCTGCCAGAGCCGGCGCTATCTTGCGAACAACCATGGAGACCGGGCTGTTCCACGGCGTAATGGCGAATACCGGACCAACCGGCACTTTCCAGACCTGTAAGCGCTTGTCTGGAAACCGGGAAGGGATACTTTCGCCGGTAATGCGCTTGCATTCTTCAGCGTACCAGCGCGCCAGGGCGACCGCGGTTTTGATTTCCGCACGACTCTGGCGTATGGGTTTGCCCATCTCCCAGGTGATGAGACGTGCGAGGCCTTCTGCGTGAACCTGGATGAGATCCGCCCAACGGCTGAGGATGGCCGCGCGCTGGTAGACGGTAGTTTGACGCCAGGTTGCAAAAGCGACCGTTGCCGCCTGCACCGCTGCTTCAGCCTCCCGAGTTCCACAATCGGACACTTCGGCGAGCACCTGTTGATTGACCGGGCTCCGTACCACAAATCGCGTCCTGAGGTCTGTCCAGCACCCATTGATGAATGCGGCTGTCGGTGCAAGAGGCATGAAGTTTTCCTGTGTGCGATGGACGGAAGCCGGGACGTTGCCGAATAACGTCCAAAGAAGGTACTCTTGCGGGGCAGGTTGTATCGAATTGACTGTAGCGCAGACATGAATAAAGCGCAAAAGGGCCATGCCCGCGCAGCATGCATCATAAACATAGTGGCCTCTTTAACACCTGTCTGGAGCAAGACCATTGATGCTTGAACCTGAAAGTACGCCCTACGCCCGTCTTGGTGGTGAGGAGGCCGTTCAAAAGCTGGTCAAGCGGTTTTATGACCTGATGGATAGCGAGGCGCAGT
This sequence comes from Acidithiobacillus sp., assembly GCA_037440305.1. Classification (GTDB taxonomy): domain Bacteria; phylum Pseudomonadota; class Gammaproteobacteria; order Acidithiobacillales; family Acidithiobacillaceae; genus Acidithiobacillus. Next base: position 10,004 of record JBBIUH010000066.1, on the reverse strand, counting down.
GGCAAACTCCGCTGCGGGATATCCACCCGAAAGACCTTTCCGAGTCCAGGGAGAAGCTCTTCTTGTTTCTGTCCGGCTGGCTGGGCGGCCCTGATCTGTATGTGCAGCGTTTCGGGCATCCACGCTTACGGGCACGGCATGCCTCTTTCCCGGTAGACGATCAGGCGCGGGATCAGTGGATGGCCTGTATGCTTCGGGCCATGTACGAGGTAGAGATGGAGCCTGAACTCTATGCCCACCTGCAGGGTGCCTTTCAGCGCACGGCTGATTTCATGCGGAATCGCTAGGACTGCGCTTTCTGCGCTGCAAAATCATCGGCGAGGGCTGGCGCGGCGTCGGGGGTTTGCAATCCATGCCCCGTCAGCCAGCCGAGCAGGATGCCGACCAGAGCTATGGCGGACAGAGATGGGTAGCCGATGAACTGTACCAGCGGACCGCCCAGAAAGGTACCCATCACCGTGGCCACTGCGCCACTGGCGTTAAAAAGTCCCATCGCCTCGCCCTGACTGAAAGGCGTGAGCCGTGCTGTCAGGGCGGTCCCGGAAATGCTCTGCAGTGGCCAGGCGATAATAATCAGGACGAAGCCTGCCAAGGCAATCAGCGTCCGGGGTATGGGCAGGGAAAATACCAGCAGTAGCAGACCAAATCCCAAAAAGCGCAGAATCAAAGACCAGCGATATACCCTTCCGGCGCCAAAACGCCCGGATAACTGCCCACCCACGGAGTACAGTACCAACGCTATGGCGGCGGTCATGGCGTAGACGCTGGAGGTCAGTGCCGGAGCCACGCTATAAGCTTTTTGCATCGCCACAGGGAAATAGGCGAAAAACGCCGCTACGCCAAAGGCTACTGCAAACCAGGAGAATAGAAAGCGGCCAAAACGCGTATGTAGCATATCGCCAAACCGGCGCACACCCTGCAGAGAAAGGTGATGCGAAAACCGGAGTAGGTCACCCCCCAGCAGTTCCGGGTGCCCGAAGTTGGCGAGGAAACGCCAGTCCAGCTCGCGCCGCATATGGTTACCAATCTCCACTGTCCAGTCATAGCTTTTGACGCCGGCGGGCAAGCCTCTGGCACCCAGCCAGATAGCGGGAATCAATGCCAAGGCCGCGCAGATCAGACCGACTTTGAAATTGCTGACAAAAATGCCGGCTAACAAAAGTCCGCCGACCTGCCCGCCGCCGTTAAAAGTTTGCAGCCAGCCCAGCCGAGGTTCCCATTCATTTTGGGGATCGAACTCGACGATAAAAAGGCTGGCCATGGTCGCCACGGCGGAGGTTCCCGCGCCGGCGAGCAGCGAGAGTCCGCTCCAGGGGAGGATACCCGGCAGAAAAGGCATGGCGGCCAGTGCCATCAGCAATACCAGAAAGCCACCCAAAAAAATGGGGCGATGCAGGTGTTTGCTGTCGGCCAGGCTTCCCCACAAGGGAGAGGTCAGCAGCCCGAGGTTGAATCCGCCCATGACGTAGGCAACCCAACTGAGATGATGGGTGAGGGCGACAATCATCAGGGGCAAGAGAATAGGCAGCAGGCCGGAGGAGACCGCCCCCAGCAGGGCATAGGCCAAAAACCAAACAGATACCCAGCGGTCGGGCTCCTTCAGGATGGCGCGCAAGCGATCCAGGTGTTCGCGTGCCAGTTGAATGCGGGCGGCGATAGCCTTCTCGCCCATGATGATGCCGGGATTCCGGGTGTCTGCCATGATCTCTCCTATGTCGCTTATCGGCCCGCCATTTACGGTATCGTGCGAGGCATACAATTATCTGATAGACCTTTTCTCTGTTGGTTCCCTGACAAATGAGTCGCCTTACGCCCGTAGGGCGCAGATTTGCCCCTCTGCGTTCGCTACGTTATGGTAAAAATCAACAGCGGAGGGAGTGGCGTATGAGCATGATTTTCCATGGGCTGGCGATGGACCCGGAATGGTTATTACAGCGGTCGGTGTATACCCTGCTGATCGTGGCGGGTAGTTATCTGATATTACGCTGGTATGGCAATGTAATTGTGCGCCTCATGGACTTTCTCGGCAGGCGACGGGCCTTGTCACGCGGCTATGGCGTGATGTTCCAGAGAATCACCACCTGGTTTCTCTGGCTCATTGTCTGGGTTGTCGTGCTGCGGGTCTGGGGTGTCGATGTCACTGCCGTCTGGACTACTTTTGTCAGCCTGCTGGCGGTGATTGGCGTCGGTATGCTGGCCGTATGGGCCATGGTCAGCAACATTACGGCACGCTTTTTTATCTGGTTCTGGCAGCCATTACAGTTGGGGCAACGTATCGAGATATTTCCGGAATCATTGACCGGTGAGGTCATTGAAGAAAATCTCATGTTTACCGAGTTGCGCCAGGATGACGGCCAGGTTGTGGTGATACCCAACAATCTCTTTTTCCAACGCATCATTCGTCGCTTGCCCGATGTCGAAAAAAAAGCCAGCCCTGATGAGAAGGCTGCACCATGAATGCAGACGTGCCCCTCGGTGTTATTTTCGGCGAATGTCTGGTCGATGATTTTGGCGAGATGCAACGACTTGGTGGCGCTCCCTTCAATGTTGCGCAACACCTCCATGCGCTGGGGGTGGCGTCCGTCTTTGTCAGCAGGGTAGGGCGGGATGCCTCGGGGCAACGCATTTTGCAGCACATGCGGGACTGGGGAATGGCCACGGACGAAGTGACCGAGGACGCGTTGCTTCCCACCGGCCGGGTGCGGGTGACGGCGGACCTCCGGCAGGGGCACGGTTTCGAGATTCTGCCGCATCAGGCTTACGATGCCATTCGTCTGTCCTCAGGCGTGATTTCCTCCATTCCCTGGCTTTATCACGGTAGCCTCGCCTTGCGGGAAGACGGGCCATCGCGGGCGACCTGGCGCCAGTTGCGCGCCCGTGCCCGATGGCGCTTTGTAGATATCAATCTGCGCGATCCCTGGTGGAGTCCGGAATTGCTGGCCGAAGTCATGCAGGGTTCGTCTATACTGAAATGTAATATGGAAGAGCTGGTGCGGATCATGCGTACTTACGAACTCTCTCCAGCCTCGACCCTGCGGGAAGCGATGCAGGTGGTGGCCCGGCATTTTGATGTGCAAGCGGTCTTGCTGACCCGTGACGCTGCAGGTGCCGCTTATGGGGATGAGACCAATTTTTACGAGGCCGAAGCAGTCTCCACGGTTGTCCAGGACACCGTCGGGGCTGGGGATGCCTTTGCCGCAGGCTGGCTCTGGAGCCAGTTTCGCGGCGATGCCATTCCACGGCGATTGCAGAGGGCAGGGGAATTGGCAGCGGCCATTTGTGCGTTATCCGGCGCCATACCGGATCAACCCGAGTTTTATCGGACCATGCTGGCGCGATGGGCCAAGGAGGACTGATTTGCCAGACCACCAGGGTCTTTACATTTTGATGCTGAGTATCCACGGCCGCATTTGCGGTACTCCGGAGCTCGGGGTCGATGCAGATACCGGTGGCCAGATTGGCTATGTACTTGACGAAATGCAGGCGCTGGCACGGGACCCGCGCGTTACCCGGATCGACCTGCTCACGCGCCGCTTCAGCGATCCCGGCATGAATCCCATTTATGGGGAGCCGCGTGAACTATTGGAGTCCGGCGCGCAGATTATTCGTCTGCCTGCTGGACCGGAGCATAAATACCTGCAAAAAGAGCGGCTCTGGGATTACCTGGATACCTTTGTGGACGGTGCGCTGCATTTTATCCGTAGTGAAGACTGTATTCCCGATGTCATCCACAGCCACTATGCCGATGCGGGTTACGTAGGGGTACGCCTCTCCCGCCTGCTGGGTATTCCGCTCATGCACACCGGTCATTCCCTGGGGCGGGATAAGCGGGAAAGACTGATCGCTGCCGGCCGCAAGGTGGAAATTATCGACCGGCAGTTCCGTTTCCCGCGGCGCATTGCCGCCGAAGAATCCGTACTCAGTGAAGCGTCCGTGGTCCTGGCCAGCACCCGTCAGGAAGTGGACGAGCAGTATGGCCTGTACGAGAATGCCGTGCGGACACATTTCAAGATTCTGCCGCCAGGGGTAGATTTGCGACGGTTTTCCCGACCAGGGCGGCAGCGTTCTTCACCGCTGCTGCCCGGCTTGCGTCGCTTTTTGGAGGCACCACGCAAGCCCCCTATTCTGGCCATCGCCCGCCCCGATGAGCGTAAAAATTTTCAGCGGTTGATTGAGGCCTATGCCACGGACCCAGTGTTGCGGGAGCAGGCCAACCTGGTTCTGGTCATGGGCCAGCGTGACCGCCTTGGGCAGCTCCCGCAGGCGGCGAAAAGGGTGATTCAGAGCGTGCTGCATACCTTTGACGATTACGACCTTTATGGGCGAGTCGCCCTCCCCAAACACCACGAAGCGGAAGACATTCCCGAATATTACCGCTATGCGGCCATCTACAAGGGGGTTTTCGTCAACCCCGCACTCACCGAACCCTTTGGCCTGACCCTGCTGGAAGCCGCGGCCTCGGGTTTGCCGGTCGTCGCTACCCGGCATGGCGGCCCGCAGGATATCATCCGCTACTGTCGCAACGGCATCCTGATAGACCCCTTGGATATCGCGGAACTGCAGACGGCACTTCGACAAATACTGTTTGATCGCCAACGCTGGCAGCGTGCCAGCCGGGCAGGCTTGCTGGGGGTGCGCCGGGTTTATAGTTGGGAGGCCCATGCGCGCCGTTATCTGGCGGAAGTGGAACGTATTCTCCGGCGTCAGCGCAAACAGTTGCGGCGCGAATGCGCCGCCCGCCAGGGGGTACGCCGTGCCTTGCCGACGGCGGATCATCTGCTTGTATCCGACATCGACAATACGCTGATTGGCGACCCGGCGGGGCTCGCCACGCTGATGGAATGGCTGAGGGAACATCCCCGGGTAGCCTTTGGCGTCGCCACCGGACGGAACCTAAAACAAACCATGGAGATACTGGCGGCACACCAAGTCCCCCGCCCGGACATCTGCATCACCGATGTGGGTACGCGCATCGTCTATGGCAGCAAGCTGCGCGAGGATCAGGACTGGGCCGCGCATCTGCACTATCGCTGGTGGCGTGAAGGGGTACTGCAGGCACTGGCCAGGGTGCCCGGCCTGCGCCTACAGGAAAAATTCACCCAGAGCGCATTCAAGGTAAGCTACTATGTGGACCCCAAGCGCCCGCCAACGACGAAAGATCTACAGCAACGCCTGCACGAGCAGCAGATCGCCGCCCATGTGGTGCTTTCCCATAGCTGTTTTCTGGATGTGTTGCCCATTCGTGCGTCCAAGGGCCACGCCATCCGTTTCCTGGCCTTTCGCTGGGGGTTACCCTTGCATGCGGTGCTTACTGCGGGAGACTCCGGCAATGACGCCGATATGATGGGCGGCGAAATTTGCGGGGTGATTGTCGGCAACCACAGCCCGGAACTACACGGGCTAAGAGATAAACATCACATCTATTTCGCCAGTGCTCGCCATGCCTGGGGTATTCTCGAAGGCATCCAGCACTACCGTTTCCCAGGACAAGCACATGCCTGACAATCTGCGTCGCTGTATCAGCCAAAATCCCCATTGTGTTGCCGGGCTGTTGCGACATCTGTTCAATCTGCATCGCCCCTTTCTGCTCTATACCGACTTGCAAAAGGCCATCGACGACTTTGCCGCAGACTACGGCAGTGCTGCAGAGCTGGTGGTGTTGCAGGAGTTTTTCTCCAGACTACAAGAGGCAGTGCTCGCAGAGCCTTGGATTTATCTGGCCTGGCGTCCCGGCCCTGGGCGCTGGACTTATCTGCGCCTGCATCGGGAACAACTCAATCTGGAGACACTCACGCCGGGTGATTATCTGGCTTTTAAAGAAAGACAAGTGCTCCCCGCAAATGATCAGGAGCCGGTGCTCACCGTGGATTTTGAGGATTTCCGTGCCGCCCCTTATCACTTGCAAGATGAGGACACCATTGGACAGGGGCTCATATATATGAACCGCCGCTTGGCTGGGCGACTGTTCGGGAACATCAAGACGGGACGCCAGAGCATTCTCGACTTTTTGGCTGTGCATAAGCTCAACGGGCAATCGCTGATGGTGCACGATCAGCCACCGGATTTTGAAGCACTACGCCAGGCCGTGCAGTATCTGGCGACGCTCCCCAAGACCCAACCGTGGACGGAGTTTGCGGCGGAGATGACCCATCGCGGCTTTGCCCCCGGGTGGGGAGACACCGCCGGACGGGTGCGCGAGACCATGCGTCTGCTGATGGATCTCTTGGACGCCCCCTCGGCAGAGAGTCTGCAAGCATTCATCGACCGCATACCCATGATCTCCAAAATACTGATCGTGTCTATTCATGGCTGGTTCGCGCAGGACAAGGTGCTCGGACGTCCGGATACCGGCGGGCAGGTCGTTTACATTCTCGATCAGGCGCGGGCGCTGGAACAGGAAATGCACCAGCGCCTGGCCCGTCAGGGGGTGGATATCGTACCCCGTATTCTGATCGCCACCCGCCTGATTCCCAATGCCGATGGCACCTCCTGCGACCAGCGTCTGGAGCCCGTCCAGGGCGCCGACAACGTGCAGATTCTCCGTGTGCCGTTCCGCCACCCCAATGGCGAAATATTGCCGCAGTGGATCTCCCGCTTCAATGTCTGGCCCTGGCTGGAGCGCTATGCCGATGACCTCGAACGGGAAACCCTGGCGGAATTTGGCCGTCGTCCCGACCTGATTATCGGCAATTATTCCGATGGTAATCTGGTGGCCGCCATCCTCAGCGCACGGCTGAATGTCACCCAATGCAACATTGCCCACGCGCTTGAGAAGAGCAAATATCTCTATAGCGATCTCTACTGGCGTGATCACGACGCCAGCCATCATTTTGCCTGCCAGTTCACCGCGGACCTCATCGCCATGAACTCCGCTGACATTATCGTTACCAGCACCTATCAGGAAATCGCCGGAAACGACCGCGAGGTGGGCCAGTACGAAGGATATCAGAATTACAGCCTCCCCGGACTGTACCGGGTGGAGAACGGGATTGACGTCTTCGATACCAAATTCAATATCGTCTCTCCGGGGGCCGACGCCCGCTATTATTTTCCCTATTCCGCCAGCGAAGCACGTCTGCGTTATCTACACGACGATATTGATGCGTTGCTCTTTGGCGAGGAGCCTGCTGCAGACCGGCGCGGCGTACTAAAGGAGCGGGATAAACCCATCATTTTTAGTATGGCGCGCATGGATCACATCAAAAATCTCAGCGGACTGGCTGAGATTTTTGGTGCCTCAGAACGTCTGCGCAAACTGGCCAATCTGGTTATCATCGGTGGCCATATCGACCCGCAGAATTCTCAGGACGAGGAAGAGCGGGCGCAAATCCAGCGGATGCACGATCTTATGGATACGCATCAACTCGACGGACAGATGCGCTGGATAGGCACTTTACTCGACAAAAATGTGGCGGGGGAACTCTACCGGGTTATTGGCGATACCCGTGGATGCTTTGTCCAGCCCGCACTTTTTGAGGCCTTCGGGCTGACGGTGATCGAAGCCATGAGCTCGGGTCTGCCGGTTTTTGCCACCCGCTTCGGCGGACCGCTGGAAATCATTGAAGACGGTATTTCCGGCTTTCATATCGACCCCAACAACCAGCAGGAGTCGGCAGAAAAGCTGGCGGACTTCCTGGAAGCGGCTGCCGCAGATATCCGTGTCTGGGAGACCATTTCCGACGGCGCATTGGCGCGGGTCAGCGCGCACTATACCTGGGGCAATTATGCCGCGCAAATGATGACTCTGGCGCGGATTTTCGGCTTCTGGCGCTTCATGCCCAAAACCGATCGTCACGCCGCCCGCCGCTATTTGCAGATGTTTCAGCACTTGCAGTGGCGGCCTCTGGCCCATGCGGTGCCGTTAAGCGAGTCATGAGGGACAGCCGGGCCGCAGCAACACCTGGGGAGTAACGAAGCCTGCCACCACATTACCCAAGCCAGAGAAAAGCGCGCTGGTGTATTCCTTGAACTGGTAGGCATGGTGTGGACAAAGCATATTAAGTAGTTATAATAACCACCATGAATAGCAAGCAAATGGTCAAGATGCTCGAAGCCGACGGCTGGGAGTTGCGGAATGTGAAGGGAAGTCATCACATCTTCCGACATCCGAACAAGTCTGGGCACATTAGCGTGCCGCATCCGAAGATGGACTTGGGTGTGGGCTTGGTCCGCAATATCTTGAAACAAGCTGGATTGAAGTGAAGGAGAATGCCATGAAATTTCCGATTGCCATCGAACCCGCTACGCAAAACACGGCATGGGGCGTGGTGGTGCCTGATCTCCCCGGATGCTTCTCTGCTGGTGACACGGCAGAGGATGCGTTCACCCATGCGGTCGAGGCTATTGAAGCGCACTGTGAAATTCTAGCAGAGGAGAATGTGGATATTCCCGTCCCGCGTCCACTTTCCGAGTGGCAAAGTGACCCAGAGTACGCAGGGTGGGTATGGGCACTGGTCGATGTCGATGTGACGCGCTTTGAGGGCAAGGCTGAGAAGATCAACATCACGCTGCCGCGTCGCCTCTTGGCAAAGATTGATGACTACGCCAAGGCACACGGCGCTACACGCTCTGGTTTCCTGGCTGAGGCAGCGCGTGCTGCCATGCACTGCAACTGAACTGCTTACACCATAGCGTGGTTTGGCGGGGGCGGTTCATGACGAATTCCCCCCAACATCGCCGTTATCCCGGTCTTATCCTCATGGTGATCCAGACGCGCCTGGCTGGGCACCCAGGCATCCGTGCCACCGACAGCCTCCAGCATCTCGGGCGGCAAGTGCTTGCTTGCCTGATAGAGCAGGCGTGATCAGGCCACATGGCGCAACCCTAAAAATCACCACCCTCATGCCGCAACAGCCAGCGTTTGCGTTCCATTCCGCCCGCGTACCCGGTCAGGGTGCCGTTGGCGCCGATGACGCGATGGCAGGGAATGACAATACCAATGGGATTCGCTCCGTTGGCACGCCCCACGGCACGCACCGCCGACGCCCGGTCCATGCCCCTCGCCTGTTCCAGGTAGCTGCGGGTTTCTCCGGCGGGAATGCTGCGCAACCAGGCCCAGGCCGCCTGCTGAAACTCGGTGCCTGCGGTTTCTACGGGAATGGCGGAGACGGCGTTGAGATCACCCGCCCAGTAGTCTTCCAGACCGTTGCGAACCGGCTGCGGAGCAGTTCCCGATGTCAGCGTTACCCCATCGGAGCCGTAGAGCAGGCGGAGTCGATCCAGCATGCGGGTCTCGCTGTCCGCCCAGTTCAGTGCACGCAGGGTGTTTTGCGCGTCGGTGACCAGCAGCATGACACCCAACGGTGTAGTGACACGATCCAACTGCCATTGAAGCGGTTTGTTCAGCATGAAAATCTCCCAAATATGGATTCTGAAATGATGCTATACCCGGACACGGACAAATGCTCGCTACGTCGTATGAAACTCAATAAATTGCCAGGAAATAAAGGCATCCAGTAACAGCGCAGCGGCACTGCCCAGAATGGCGGCCACAACGCTAGCAGTGGATATGGATGCGTCCACGCCGACCAGCCCACCCAACAGGGCCACGCCCAAAGCGCCGCCAGCCTGACGGCTGGTGTTATTGAAGGCGGAGGCGGCTCCCGATCTTTCCGGGGGCAGGGCACCAATCGCTGTAGCTACCAGAGCAGCATCAGTTCTTCAACCGCAGTGCTTCAAGGGGGTGCCATCAGGTGGCGATCGGTGGCAGAAATAGTCCCACGCCTCGACGTACTTCGACAACTGAAGTTTCACCGTTTTTCAGTGCGAAATATAAAAGATGGTTAACAAAAGCGCCGTTATATATTTCATTTATATATCAACAAGATATACTTATTTGTGCGTTTTTTTGGTGACCTGCTTATTGCTTTATTTATTTGATAAAACAGCCAGATAGAGGTGAACAGAACGTCTTGTCGTGATATAATAAGCGCTTGTTAACTCACTCATTACAAAGCGCAAGAGGCCCTGTCCGATGACTATGCTACGCGATCTGCTCACCCCTT
>JBBIUH010000065.1:0-12695 GCA_037440305.1 Acidithiobacillus sp. | reverse complement strand
GACTGGCCAACGGGTCATCGTGCTCGGCAAAAGGGGCGAACCAGCGCAACGCAAGCTGCGGCGCAATCACTTCTTCAACCACGGCAAGACCCAGTTCGCGTTTGGTGCCGAAGTGATGGTAAAGGGCGCCTTTGCTTACCGAGGTGTTGGCAAGAATGCGTTCCAGGCTGGCCGCCTGAAAGCCGGATTCCAGAATCTCGGTGTAGGCGGCACTCAGCAGATCGTGGCGCGTCTGTTCCGGGTTACGGGTTTTTCGTATAGCTTGTGTCATCATGGAGTTAGAAGATACCGACCAATCGGTATCTTGTCAAGGGATTTGTATGGGCGTCCTTGACGGCCGCGGCAGGTGCGGATGAGGCCCTGCGCAGCCTGGATGCGGCGGCGTGTGCCTGAGCTGAGGAGCGCTCAGAGGTAGCGCAGCGATAGATCCAGGCTGCGCAGATGGCGGGTGAGGCTACCGACGGAAATGAAATCCACGCCGGTGGCCGCTACCGCGGGGATATTGTGCAGGCCCATATTCCCCGAAGCCTCCAGGGGCAGACGCCCAGCGACCCGCTGCACGGCATGGCGCAAATCCTCCAGGGAGAAATTGTCGAGGAGGATCATGTCGGCACCCGCACTCAGCGCTTCTTCCAACTGGCTCAGATTTTCTACTTCAATTTCTATGCGGGTCAGCGCCGGGGCGATTTGCCATGCTACCGTAAGCGCTGCGGTGATGCCCCCGCAGGCGGCGATATGGTTTTCCTTGATGAGGATGCCGTCGTAAAGACCCAGCCGGTGATTATGACCACCGCCGACGCGTACCGCATATTTCTGGGCCTGGCGCAGGCCGGGGATGGTCTTGCGGGTATCCAGGAGCCGCGTTTTATGGCCGCTCAGGGCATCGGCACAGGCGCGGACCTGGGTCGCGGTGCCGGAGAGGGTCTGCAGAAAATTCAGTGCCGTGCGCTCTCCGGAAAGCAAAGCGCGCGCGGGACCTTCCAGGGTGCAGAGGACTTGATCGGGGGCAACACTTACGCCCTCGGCTGCTTGCCAGTTGATCTGGATCGCTGGCGAGAGAGCGGCAAAGGTGGCCTCGGCATACGCCTGTCCGCAGAGAATACCCTTTTCGCGACAGATGATACGGGCACTGAGACGATTGGCGGCAGGGATAAGCGCCGCCGTCAGGTCACCGCTGCCAATATCTTCGGAAAGGGCGTGTTGTACGGTGCGCGATAAATCAGCAGGAATCATGCGGGAACCTCGTTGCGGCCGACCCAGAAGAGCCAGGTCAGACCGATAATGGCGGCAATCAGGGAAGCGAGGAGAATGCCCAGCTTGGCTTCTTCTTGCAGATTATGGTCAGTGAAGGCCAGTTGACTGATAAATAAGGACATGGTGAAGCCGACTCCGCCCAGCCAGGCGGCGCCGAGCAGGTGCCGCCATTGTACGCCGTGGGGCAGCCGCGCTATTTTGAGGCGTACCGCAATCCAGCTACTGAGACTGATTCCGATAAATTTGCCCAGTACCAGACCCAGACAGGTGCCCAGGGTGACCGTACTCAGCAGCATTCCGGTGGACACTTGCGCAAAGTCGATGCCCGCGTTGGCCAGGGCAAAAATGGGGATAACCCCGAAAGTGACCCAGGGCTGAACCGCATGTTCGAGGCGCTGTTGCGGCGCGAGGGCGGCTGCGCTGCTGTGTTGCAAGCTCTGGATGACGCCGGCGAGCTGGTCGTTCACCAGAGGGTCAAGACGCCTGCTGTGGATGATGATATCCCGCAGATTTTGCCCGCGGGCACTCAGGGTGTCGGCCAGTTCGTCGGGCCGGATGCGGCCGCGTGCCGGAATGGTGAAAGCCAGCAGTATCCCGGCGACCGTGGCATGTACCCCCGACAGCATGACGAAATACCAAAAGGGCAGTCCTACCAGCAGATAAGGCAGGGGGTTACGGATGCCGCCCTGATTGAAGAGAATCAGCATGAGCAATAAAATTCCGGCGACGATCAAGGCGGTCACGTTGAGTGCCGGTGTGTAATAAATGGCAATAACGAGTACCGCGCCGAGATCGTCGGCAATGGCCAGGGCAGTGAGGAAAATAATCAGGTTACGGGGAATGCGCCAGGCCAGCAGCACGAGAATACCTATGGCGAAAGCAATATCCGTCGCCATGGGAATACCCCAGCCTTCCGCAGCGGGGCCACCTGGGTTGAACTGGTGATATATCAGTGCAGGGGCAATCATGCCCCCCAGGGCCGCGATGACGGGCAGGGCGGCATCGCGCAGGGAGGAGAGTTCCCCCACCAGAAATTCCCGCTTCAGCTCCAGCCCGACGACAAAAAAGAAAAGCGCCATCAGGCCGTCATTGATCCAGCGATGGAGGCTTTGATCCAGCGCCCAGACACCCCAATGCAGCCCTAAGTGCTCTTCCCAAAAGGCCTGGTAGGGCACATGCCAGACGGAGTTGCTGAGCATCAGGGTCAGGATCGTGGCAGCGATGAGGACGATGCCACCTGCCGTCACCCGCCGCAGAAACTGCTCGAAGGGCGATAGAATGCGCCCGAATAAAGGTTCGAGCAGATAAACCGGGCGGTCAGCCATGTGGGCCCCGGCGCCCGGTCACAACTGCTCCAGTCGCTGTGCCTGTTCGCTGAGTTGCAGCAGGGCGGCGTCTATTTCGCGCAGACGCTCTTCCTCCTTGGCGACGACCTCGGCGGGGGCGCGGCTGCGGAAGCTTTCTTGGGCCAGCTTGGCGGTGGTTTTGGCGCGATCCTGCTCCAGACGTTGCCGTTCCTTGGCCAGACGCCCACGCTCCGCAGTGACGTCGATTACTCCCGCGAGGGGGACGAGGACGCGCAGGTCGCCGACCAGTTGCAAGGCGGCGGGCGGCGCTTCTTCTTCGGCGCCCAGCCATTCCAGACTGGCGAGGCGGCTGAGGGCGAAGAGCCAGGGCGCATATTGTTGCGCACGCTGACGGTCGCTGGCGTCGCCCCCCTGCAGCAGCAGCGGCAGCGCCTTGCCGGGCGCAATATCCATCTCGCCACGCACCGAGCGGATGGCGCGGATGACGGCAATCAGCCATTCCGTATCGCCATCCGCCTGGGCGTCGATACGGGAGATGTCTGCCACCGGATAGGGGGCGAGGGCAATGCTGTCACCCGCCTTGCCAATCATCGGGGCTATCCGCTGCCAGAGTTCCTCGGTGAGGAAGGGCATCACCGGGTGCATCAGACGCAGGCCAGCCTCCAGCACCCGCAGCAGGGTATTGCGAGTGCCGCACTGCTGTGCTGGGGTAAATGGGCTGTCACTGCGCAGGACGGGTTTGGTGAGCTCGATATACCAGTCGCAGTAGTCATTCCAGAAAAATTGGTACAGCGCATGGGCGGCGTCGGCAAAGCGATACTGGTCGATGGCGCTGTTGACGGCCGCTTCGCAGTGCTGTAGACGACCGATAATCCAGCGTTCCGGCGCCAACAGCTCGCGCTCGCCTTCCAGATCGGCCGGATTTTGTATCTGCATCAGGGCAAAACGCGAGGCGTTCCAGAGCTTGTTGCAGAAATTGCGATTCCCCTCCACCCGCTTGAGGTCAAACTTGATGTCCCGCCCCTGGGTGGCCAGTGCCGCGAAGGTGAAGCGCAGGGCATCGGTGCCGAAGGCGGGAATGCCGTCGGCGAACTCCTTACGGGTGGCCTTTTCGATTTTGGCCGCCATCTGCGGCTGCATGAGGCCCCGTGTACGCTTGGCGACGAGGTCTTCCAGACTGATCCCGTCGATGAGGTCGATGGGGTCGAGGACATTGCCTTTGGACTTGCTCATCTTCTGGCCCTCGGCGTCGCGCACCAGACCGTGGACATAGACTTCATGGAAAGGTACGTCGTCCATGAAGCGCAGACCCATCATGATCATCCGCGCCACCCAGAAAAAAATGATGTCGAAGCCGGTGACCAGCACGCTGGTGGGGTAGAACTCGGCAAGGTCCGGTGTTTTTTCCGGCCAGCCCAGGGTGGTGAAGGGCCACAACGCCGAACTGAACCATGTGTCGAGCACGTCCGGGTCGCGTTCCAGGACCACCGGCATGCCGTAATGGCGGACGGCTTCCGACTGCGCTTCCTCTTCACGACGGGCGACAAAGATTTTGCCGTCGGGACCGTACCAGGCGGGAATCTGGTGCCCCCACCAGAGCTGGCGGGAGATGCACCAGTCCTCGATGCGCTGCATCCAGTCGAAGTAGGTTTTGCTCCAGTTTTCCGGCACGAAGCGGATGCGGCCTTCTTCTACCGCGCGGATGGCGGGTTCGGCCAGGGGTGCGACCTTCACATACCATTGATCAGTCAGGTAGGGCTCGATGACAGCCTGGGAGCGGTCGCCACGGGGCACCATGAGCTGGTGTTCGTCGGTGCGTTCCAGCAGATTTTCTGCTTCCAGCAGGGCCAGAATCTGGTTGCGGGCGGCATAACGGTCTAGCCCGCGCAGGGCCTCGGGAATCTCCCCGGCGACGACGTTGTCGCCGAAGGTTTCGATACTGTCCCGGATACGGGCGTCAGGGGTAAAGACGTTGAGCAGGGCCAGACCGTGCCGCTGTCCCACCTGATAATCGTTGAAATCGTGGGCCGGGGTGATTTTGACGCAGCCCGAGCCGAATTCCGGATCGACATAAGCGTCCGCGATGATGGGAATCTCGCGGTTCATGATCGGCAGGCGCAGGGTCTTGCCGACGAGGGCCGCGTAGCGCGGATCTTCAGGATGTACCGCCACGGCCACGTCGCCCAGCAGGGTTTCCGGACGGGTGGTGGCGACGACGAGGGCGCCACTGCCGTCGCTGAGGGGGTAGCGGATATGCCAGAGGGCGCCTTGCTCTGCTTCGCTGACGACTTCCAGATCAGAAACAGCGGTGCGCAGGACCGGGTCCCAGTTCACCAGCCGCTTGCCGCGGTAGATCAGCCCCTCGTCATGCAGGCGGACAAAGACCTCGGTGACGGCATGGGAAAGTCCGCTGTCCAGCGTAAAACGCTCGCGCGACCAGTCACAGGAGGCCCCCAACCGTCGCATCTGCCGGGTGATATGGCCGCCTGATTCCTGACGCCACTGCCAGACCCGTTCCAGAAAGGCACCGCGGCCCATCTGATGGCGGTCACCGCCTTCCTGCACCAGTTGCCGTTCCACCAGCATCTGGGTGGCGATGCCCGCATGGTCGGTGCCCGGCTGCCAGAGGGTACGCTCGCCGCGCATCCGGTGGACGCGGGTGAGGATATCCATCAGGGTGTCCTGAAAGGCATGGCCCATGTGCAGGGTGCCGGTGACATTGGGTGGCGGCAGCATGATGCAGTAGGGCGTGCCACCGCCCTCCGGCTGGAACAGGCCATGGGCTTCCCAGCGCGCGTAGCACTGGGTTTCGATTTCGGCGGGGGCGAAGGGGCGATCCAGAGTGTCAGTCATGATAGGGTGTATTACTCAATTTCCGAGGCGTTGATCTGGTCCAGACCTTCGTGCAGAACACGCTGCAGTATTTCCGGAAGCGACTTGCGGATATCTCCGGCGAGGCTTTCGCGCAACTTGATGCCCTCCAGCGCAAGGGTTCGCATGATAGTCAGGCTGACCTGCTCTTTCCAGACGGTTTGCAGGTGCTGTGTCACCATATCTTCTATCTCATTGATTATTCTTCGTTCAATCTCCTGGAAAAGCAGATCCTCGAAGTCTTTGAGAAAGTCGAGATCTACGGGAGGTGTCGGGACGGTTGACTGAACAGGCTTGGGAGCACCGGCCTTTGCGGCCCCTTGCACGGGCAGCGGTTCTGAGGCGGCGGGAGGAGCGGGGGTGGACTGTTCCAGTACTATCGCATCGGCGATCTTCTCAGAGGAGGGTACGACGGCAGCCAAAGGTGCCGAAGTAGCCTCAATGGGTGAGGTCGCAACCGTGTCGGCCGCTGTAGTGGACGCGGCTGCTTCACGAATCCGAGCCAGAACTACATCCAGTTCATGCTTTTCAATATCTTTCTTGGCTGTGAAGGGGGATGCGGCCGTATCCGTATCCAGCCAGTGTGGCTCTGCTTGTGCGTATTCCGTATGCGCCGTCGCAGCACTTTTGAGTGCAGCGGCCGCAGCCTCATCCCAACGCATTGAAAAAACGGCGGGGCTCTCGGGCGCCGTCACCGATTCGGGAGGGGGTGATGGGAGATGATCTGGCGATGCCTCTGCCGTCTCTGCTGCCGGATAAGTTATTGCCTCCGGCGTCACGTCGTCTGTATGCCGCCAAAGTTGTGGAGGCAGCCCCTGACGCAACAGATGGGTGAGCAATAATGGGCCGTCATCATCGGCGTCCTCTTGCTCTTCAAGAACGGGTTCTTTACGTGTCGTTATGCTTGCCATGGGCATGTCTCCGGTCAGGCTTCCAGGGGATGCACCTGCATGGTGTATCCCGCATTCTTTAATTGTCTGTAGCGTTCTCTGGCGAGGCTGCGCGGCTGCTCTGCGACAGGAATGAAGTCGATAAGCCGTTCGCATGCGGGGACAGGTGCCGGCAATTCGTCCAGCCCGCAGAGCACCAATGCCTTACTCTGCGGGGGCCAGGCGCCGCCATCATGGATGCGTATGGATTCTCCTGCACCCCGGACATGGGGCACAAAAGCACCAGCCTGGAAAGTCCAAAGAAGATCATCCATGATCTGCCCCGCCTCTATATCCGGGCACAGGATATCTGCTTCTCCCATGACCTGCCAGACTTTGGCAATCACCCGGCACATGCCGCGCTGCTGCTCGTGCGGGGTGAGCAGAGTCGGTGGCAACGCATAGAACGAGGCGATGGGCAAGCTGTGGTCCTCTCAGGCCACCTGCCGCGCCCGTCGCAGCAGGTACTCTACCAACAACGGCACCGGGCGGCCCGTCGCACCTTTGTTCTCGCCGCTCTTCCACGCCACCCCTGCGATATCGAGATGCGCCCAATGATAGTTTTCGGTGAAGCGCGAAAGAAAGCAGGCGGCAGTGATAGTCCCTGCTGGCCGGCCACCGACATTGGAGAGGTCCGCGAAGGGGCTCTTCAATTGCTCCTGGTATTCGTCGAAGAGCGGCAGTTCCCAGGCCCGATCCATGTTTTCCTTGCCCGCGGCAATAAGCTCATGGACGAGTCCTTCATGATTGCCGAGCACGGCCGCAGTCTGGTGCCCCAGAGCGATGACGCAGGCGCCGGTAAGGGTGGCGATATCGATCACTACGTCCGGTTCAAAACGCTCAACATAGGTCAAGGCATCCGCGAGGATCAGCCGTCCCTCGGCATCGGTGTTCACGATCTCCACGCTCAGGCCTTTCATGCTCTTGTGGATGTCACCGGGCTTGGTGGCTTGTCCGTCGGGCAGATTCTCTGAAGCGGGTACCACGGTAATAACATTCAGCGGAAGTTTAAGCTCCGCTGCCGCCTGGATTGCTGCCAAGGCTGAAGCTCCGCCGCACATGTCATATTTCATCTCATCCATCTTATCGGCGGGCTTGAGGGAGATCCCGCCCGCATCAAAGGTGAGACCCTTACCGACCAGCACGATAGGTGCCTGATCCTCGGCGCCACCCCAATATTCAAGAATGATCAGCCGGGGCGGCTGTCGGGATCCGTTGGCGACGCCGAGGAGCAAATGCATTCCCAGGGCTTCCATGGCATCCGGACCGAGAATGGTGCTTTTGATGCCCAGGCGCTGGGCCATGGTCTCCGCTTGCCCGGCGAGCCAGACAGGGTTACAGACATTTCCCGGCTCGTTGGCCATATCCTTGGCCCATGCGACGGCCCGTGCCGTCGCATGGGCTTCTGCTGCGGCACGCTGAACTTCTGCCAGTTCGGCAATGTTGCCTTCAGAAACGATGAGTTGCATGGTACCAAAGGCCCGTTGCGGCTTGTCTGCGGGCTTTTTATGCTGGTCAAAGTGATAATCGACTTCCGCCATCGCTTGAACCAGAATTTTAGCGAGTGCAGATGCCGAACGACGGACCACAGGGGTATCCAGCAGGTGTAAGCTGACGCGGCTGATGCGGGCATTCTGCAAAGCGTGTGCGGCGGCGAGCGCGGCTTTGCGAAACTGACTATCCTTGACCTTGCCATGGGTACCGAGGCCCAGGACAAGCACCCGTGCAGCGGCAATTTTTGGAACCTGATAAAGCATCTGCGTCTCGCCACAGGCGCCGCTAAAATCTCCGGTATTGAGGAGGGCCTGGAGGGCGCCGCCACTGGCCAGATCAATCAGTGTGGCGGCGGGGTTCAGCGTGCCGCCTTCATAAACTCCGACGACCACACAGTCATTGTTGTCGGCGGTTGGGTTCTGGCACTGTACGGCTATCTCCACGGCGGTTCTCCTGATAATCTGTAAGCGAGGAATTCGAGATGACGTTAAAGATGGAAAATAAGCCCCAGGGGCACAGGGAATCAAGTCTTGCGAGTAATCCTCAGGGGTTGCCCGCTTGACGCGCATCCGTATGCAACTCGTGCGGAATATCACGACCTCTTTTCTGCTGACCTGCCTGGTGGTGCTTGCCATCCTGGCTATCGGCCAGATGACCCAATTGTTGAGGCAAGTCGCTTCCGGGCAGTTGCCGTTATCGATTGTACTGCAATTGCTGGGCCTGGCTGTACCTACGCTGTTGGTCATGGTATTGCCTCTGGCCTTTTTTTTCGCGGTTTATCTGGTGTTCAGCAACCTCTATCGTTCCAATGAGATGGTGGCCATTCGCAGTACAGGTACCGGGCTGTCGGGACTTCTGCCGTCCGTTGCGGCGGTTGCGGCAGGCGTCTTTTGCCTGGAATTGATGTTGTCTCTTTCCTGGGCGCCTGGTGCGCAGCGCCAGTTACAGTCCGAATCTGTGCGCCTGGCCAATGCCGCGGCCGAGGCCATGCTGCAGCCCGGCAGTTTCACGAATTTACCCGGCGGCCGGGTGATTTATGTGGGGCAACCCGTGGGTAAAAACAGTCACCGCTTCCGCGAGATATTCTTGTCCATCGCCCAGGGTGATCAACTGGATTTGGCGACGGCGACTTACGGGGAGATCAAACCCGGTCAGGATGGCGCCCTGACTCTGGTGCTGGTGGATGGCCAACGTTATCTGGGACGGCTGGGGCATAACGGGTTCAAAGTCCTTTCCTTTGCGCGCTATCGGGTGTTGCTGGGTAGCCCGGTCACTAGCGCCGCCCAGCCGGGCGGCATCAACTGGAGTAGCGCGTCTCTGTCTCAGCTTGGGCGTCACCTGCACGGCACCGAGATGCGCTTCGCAGTAACCGAACTGGAGTGGCGCCTGCTCTGGCCGCTGGCGTTGCCCTTATTGGCTTTGCTGGCTATCCCTCTGGCCTACAGCGAGCCCCGGGGTGGTGGACGGGCGGCAGGCATGCTGGTAGGCATATTGTTTTTGTTGGCCATCAATAACATCGTTATTTATGTCAAAGAGCACATGATGAGTGGCAAGATGCCGATTTTCCCCGGATTATTTTGGGTGCTCCTGCTGATTTTGGTGGTGGCCGCGTACACTTTTTTCAGGCGCAGTCGCGATCTGCCGATTTTACCCGTCTGGCCGGGGCGGCGCGCATCATGAAGCGCGCAGACCGGTTGCTGTTTCGTGGCATGCTGCTCTATAGCAGCCTCGTGTTGGTTATGCTTCTGGCGCTGGTTTACATCGCCCAACTTGTCGCCAAATCCTCCGGACCCGGGCATGGAGTCTGGTCTATGACGCGGCTGCTTTCCTACGCCGCTCTGCAGTTGCCCGACGTAGCTTATGATGTGATTCCACTGGCGTTACTGCTCGGTGCACTGGTCTGGGTGAGTATTCTGAGTGGACATTCTGAGGTGATCGCTTTACGCATGTCGGGGTGGTCGGTCTGGCGTCTGGAGCAGCCGCTCCTGCTGGTCGGAGTGTTAGGTGCTGGCCTTATGTTTGCTCTGGGAGAATGGGTGATACCGGTCACCGCACCCGCCGCCGAGGCCATGTGGGCCAATACCGATGAGCCGGGGACCCGCCTCCATAATATGGGGTCGCAAGGACTATGGTTGCGCTACGGTGCACAGATTATCCAGATTGGCGCGGTGGGAGATGGCGGGAAGATTTTGCAGGATCTGCATATCGCGCGGATACGCCAGGGTATGGTGGGAGTGGACGCCATAACAACGGCCAGCGAGGCGACATTCAAAGAAGGGCACTGGAACTTGCACAATGTCCAGCTTTTCGAAATTACGCCCGATCAGATACGGGTGACACGTGTTGCGGAGATGCCGTGGTCAGTGGCGCTGCACCCGACCACTTTGCGTAGCTTTGCTCATCCGACACGGACCATGACACTGCCTGCCCTGTGGCAAAGTTATCAGGCTTTGCAGAGTGGCGCGCTGAATATGAACCGCGTCGCCCTCGCCTTTTGGCACAGGGTGAGTTATCCATGGGTGGGCCTAGTGATGATTTTGCTGGCGGTACCTTTTGTGACGCGCAATCCGCGCGGCGGTGGTCTGGCCGCGCGGATTATGGCGGGGCTGGTGTTAGGGCTGGGATTCCATTTCCTCACGCAGATGTCGGGATACATCAGTGTCTCAGGTGGAATACCTCCTTTAGCCGCTATTTTCTTACCTATCACGCTCTTTGCGGCCATTGCCGGGCTTTTGCATCGTTTCAACTGAATGCGGCATTACGCTGGCGAATCAATTCCTGATCAAATGCATTGTCGATTTCCTGTGAGAGTTTGAGCACTTTGCGGAAGATGGTGGGGTCTGAGTCGTCGGCCTGGCTGCGCAGGCGCAGGCGGGCAAGGCCGTCAAAGCTGTGCGCACGATCCACGAGGGCATTAGCGGCGTTACACTGGTTGCCCAGATAGAGGGCGGTCAGCACCTCAGCGGTCAGCGCATCGTTGAGCTTGCCTTGCTGTGCGGCCCTCAGCGCCGCATCCGGGGCCATATCCTGCAGGAAAGGGTATCCCAAATGCTGGTTGAGAAATTCTATAAGTTCTTGATAAGTCATGGTGGACTCCAGGATTAGAGAGAGCGGGTCATGCCGTCGTTGAGGGAAACATCACACGCTTCGGCGACACATTGAAAATAAGCAACTTCACAAGGGGGTATCGCTACCTCATCGCGGGCTGACTGAAAGGATGGGACCAGTGCCTGCAACAGGTCGATGCCTTAAAACGAAGGGTGAATCACGGGGGCTGAATAGTTGCTGCAGAGTACACCTATCCACTGTCGAAACAAAATGTCCGCGCCCCCAAAAATGCTGCCCTGCGAAATTGCGCTTCCGCTCCCCCATAGGGACGAGCCACGTGGTGTGATTTTCCTGGCATCCAATTTGAATGACTTGACATCAAAAGCTCATTTCGCCTTTGCCACCAAAATACTGCAGGGTAACTCCCGCAACAGTGCCTTGGCGATCGACCCCTGCAGCCAGTGTCCCAAAGAAAAATGCGGAATATGCCCGATGATCAGCAGGTCGGCACCCGTTTGCAGTGCGTATCGGGCAATCTCTTCGGCCGGGTTGCCCTCAGCCGTTTGAGTCACCACCCTCAGACCCTCGGCACGGAGCTTACCAGCGACGACGTCCAGACTGCTGCGGATAGCATTGCCTTCCCGCCCCAGCACATCCTCCGCTCCCGCCGCCTGCCCGATGGCCATGCCGCCGGTACTGACGATGACGCCGAAGAGATGCAGTTCACTCCGGCCCAGACGCGCGAGATCCGCGCCCTGGCCGAGCGCTGCTTCGCTCGATGGGCTGCCGTCATACGCCACCAGAATTTTCTGAAACATTGGCTCCTCCTGAAAGGTCACGCAGCGCCGCCTGCGAATCGCCTCTCCCGCCTATTCTACAATCACCGTCTGTTCCACTGCCGCATCCCGCTTAGGCGAGCGAATAATCAGCAGCAGCGGAAAAACGGCCAGCGTCATCAGCAGCATCAGCCAAAAATCATCGATATACGCAATCATCGTCGCCTGCCGGGTGATCTCCGTATTCAGCAGAAGCTGACCCATGGCGTCATGGGGATTATAAAGGCTGGCCACTGCCGGATTCTGAAAAGCCGGATTACGGTCATCCATGTGGGCGGTCAGCGCCGCGTGGGCAATCTGCGTGTTACGGGTCAGCAATGTCTCTACCAGAGAAATCCCGATACTGCTGCCGACATTACGCACCAGACTGTAAATCGCCGTGCCGTTAGCCCGCATTTCCGGGCTCAGGGTCGCAAAGGTGGCGGCACTCAGAGGCACAAAAACCAGACCAATCCCCAGCCCTTGCCAGACCCCCGGCCAAATCACATCGCCCTCACCGATTACCAGACTATAGCCCCGCATTTGCCAGAGGGAAAAGGCCGTGATTCCGAAACCGATGGCGAGCAGCAGCCGCAAGTCCACCTTGCCTACCAGGCGCCCGACGATAAGCATGGCGAACATGGTGCCCAGGCCACTCGGTGCCGTCACCCAGCCCGCCGTCATTGCCGTGTAGCCCATCAGATCCTGCAACATGGTGGGGATCAGCGCCCGCGATGCAAAAAGCACCAGTCCGACAACAAAAATGAAGAGCAGGCCGGTGACATAGTTGCGGTTGAGGATCAGACGATAATCGAAGAAGGAACGGTCAAAGGGGGTGCGCAGGGTATGATAGATGAAATATAAGGCCGCAAACCCGGCAATATAGGCTTCTATCCAGATTTCCACCGAAGCGAACCAGTTTTGCTCTTGCCCGCGATCCAGCAACAACTGCAAGGCCCCAATGGCCAGACCCAGGC
>JBBIUH010000064.1:0-13131 GCA_037440305.1 Acidithiobacillus sp. | reverse complement strand
TGGTGAATAGTTACCTTTTTTTTATCTACCCAAAGAACGGCGCGGAAACGCCTTTCATCGGTAATGTCGCCGATCTACATAGTTTCATCGCCAACCTCGTCTGGGTTTACTGGTACAGCCATATCGGCATGGCACTATTGCATGAGATCCTGGGTCATCGAGTTCTAGCGCGTATTTTCCTCCTGCGCCGGTAAACCGCCCCTAATTTTCTTTACGATGTGGGGTGAGATAAACCCAGACCGCCAAAAAAAGAAACGCGATGACGTAGATATTGGTGGTACCCAGAACATCGCCCTTGTTCGCCGTGGCACCCGGCAGAAACGGCGCACCCCAGCCTTCTGCCGTGGTCCAGACGCCAATGCTGTAGGCAATACCAACGGGGATCACCCAGCGCAGACCACGGCCGATGATAAGGTAGAAAGCGATGACACTTTCTATGATCGCAGCAAAATAGCCAAAGAGTACCGGCCCGGCCCAGGTGATGACCGTGATGAAGAAGCTGATGTAGGCCGCGATCCATGCCGGCTCGCCGGGCAGGGCCTGCTGCAGGTACGTAACGGCATTATTGAGAAAATAGGGCTGCCATTTCCAAAAGGCATCGACGGCCCAGAGTATGCCGAACAAGACACGCGCGGTGTGCATGGCCGGCACGTAAATAGGACGATGAGGTACTTTACTGAGACTCAATCCCTCCCAGCTCCGTGTCCAGATTACATAGAGGAAGCAGAGCGCATAGATGATGGCAGTACCGGGATCGGTCGCACCCTGGGTGTAGGGGCCGCCAAAACCACCAACGGTACTCCATAGCCAGAGGTTATAAACCACGCCCACCCAGGCTAGCAGTGGCAGGCCGATACCGGTAATGAGAGAGATGGCAAGAATGGCGTCGAGCGCTATAGTCGCATACGCCACATGCTGCGCACCCAGTTGCTGGACCAGTTGCGCCATCCAGTGACCATAGCTGGCGATCCAGGCAGGTTGTCCGGACACCCAGTCGGCATTGAGGGTGCTGAGAAAGTGAGCGCTGTAGGCAGGGTTAAGTTGCAACCAGGTATTGATCAGCCAGATCAGACCGAAAAGGATGCGGACAGCACCGAAAGCTTGTTTACGACGCAGTTCCAAGGGCTGGGGTGTTTTCATTATGCCTCTCATTGTGTCATTAATAACGCGGACATTCTTCAGGAAATCGACAAGAAGGTCAAAGGTCGGGAATTTTTTATTTAAAGAAACAAACACCATGAAAATACTGATCATTGAAGATGAACCAAAAACCGCCGCCTTTTTGAGGAAAGGTTTTACGGAGGAAGGAGATGTCGTAGATATCGCCAGCAATGGTGTAGACGGACAACACCTGGCGGCGACAGGAGATTATGACGTCATCGTGCTGGACGTCATGCTGCCGCAGCGGGATGGCTGGTGGGTGTTGCAGGAAATCCGCAAGCGGCGGGCGGATCAACCGGTCATCCTGCTGACGGCGCTGGATGCCGTCTCCCAACGGGTGAAGGGCCTGCAGCTCGGCGCTGATGATTATCTGGTCAAGCCCTTTGCCTTTTCTGAACTATTGGCGCGGGTGCACAACATTCTGCGCCGCTATAATGTGCGCTCCGAAGACGTGGTCCATTACGCGGATCTGGAGATCGATCTGCTACGGCATAAGGTCTGGCGGGCGGGAGAAGCCATCGGCCTTGCCCCTCAGGAATATCGGCTGTTGGCCTATCTGATGCGCTTTCCCGGCGAAGTGCTGACCCGTACACGGATCGCCGAGCAGGTCTGGGATATGAATTTCGATGGCGACAGCAATGTGGTGGATGTCGCGATCCGCCGACTGCGCAGAAAGGTCGACGACCCTTATTCCGACAAGCTGATTCATACCTTGCGAGGGGTCGGTTATGTCCTTGAAACACGCGACTGAGGCCCTCCGCCGCGTTACCAGTTCGATAGCCGTACGCCTGACGTTGTGGTATGCGTTGCTCAGCGTTTTACTGATTGCCACCGCTGGCGGTGTCTTGTACTGGATACTCGCGGAGCAATTACGGCAGGTCGACAGCCAGATTTTGGCCAGCACGATCAATGCGGTGCATAGCGCACTGAGTCGGCATGCCGGGAATGCCGAGGCGCTACGACACGAAACGCAATTGGAGGCGAGTACTATTCGCGGCGTATTCATCTGGGTCAGCCGCCCCCCTGCCAACATTATTGCCCGCGGTCGTGACTTCAATCCGCTTCTGGATAGTCCACGACCATTCACGAAATCACCCAACACTCTGAAAAAAACGGAGTGGAAGTGGAAAATACACGATCACGATCATTATCTGATCATGGCACAACGCTTTGCAGGTAATCCGCCCACAACGATTTATGTCGCCATCAGCACCACGCAGAATGCGCAATTTTTGGCTATTTATCGGCAGGTGCTGCTGCTGGCGACTACCCTCGTCCTGCTAGCGGCGGTGGCGGCGGGCTATCTGATTGCCCGGCGGGCTATGCGACCGGTCGCACGGTTGGCGGAGATCGTCGATGAGCTGGGTGCCGGGCAGTTGCATCGGCGCGTTGCGGACGAACATTGGCCGGGCGAGCTGCGTACTCTGGCGGCCAACTTTGACCGCCTGCTGGGTCGGCTGGAGACGTCCTTCAACCGCATCTCGCGATTCTCCGCAGATATCGCCCATGAACTGCGCACGCCCCTGCATATCCTGCGCGGCGAGGCAGAAATCGCACTTTCCAGAGGCCGCAGTCCGGCGGACTATCAGGCGTGTATCGAGTCCGCTATGGATGAATACGGACGGCTTTCGCGCATGGTGGACGCCCTCCTCTTTCTCGCCCGCGCGGAGCAGCCAGATGCCCAGCTCGACACACCATTGCTGGACAGCCGGGAGGAAGTAGCGGCGGTCTGCGCCTTTTATCAGGCGATGGCCGACGAGTTGGACGTCGCGCTGGTCAACAGGGCCAGTGGGCCAGTGGCGGCGAATCCCGGACTGTTGCGGCGCGCGCTGGGCAATCTGCTCGGCAACGCGCTGCGCCATACCCCTGCGGGCGGGCAGGTCAGTATCCGAACCGCCATTCAACCATCGCTGCTGCAGATCATCGTCAGCGATAGCGGTTCCGGGATAGCACCAGAGGACCTGCCGCATGTGTTTGACCGCTTTTATTGCGCGGATGCGGCGCGTCTGCGTCAGGGCCAGGGCACCGGGCTGGGGCTCGCCATCGTGCGGTCCATCATGCAGTTGCATGGCGGTGAGGTCGCACTGCAGAGCGAATTGGGAATGGGCACCACCGTCACTTTATCTTTCCCGATTGTCGCGACGGAAACGCTGGCATCGCACCAAAGATGACGAATTCGTCAGGTTGCGGTCATCTTCCGGTTTCCTGCTTTTGCGATGATACGCCAATGGCCGCAGCAGTTATGGCGGTAGTTATCCTGTGCGGAGATAAAATTGTAGTGGCCGATTATCGGAAACCCCCAGAAAAGCACCGAAATAATCCCGCGTTTTTAACCGTAAAGGTCCGTGCATGATGCACCAAACCGCAACACGGCGGCTGGCGACTGCGCTCGGGATCGGCGCCTGTCTGCTCTCGGGTACCGCCTCGGCGGACGATCTTACTTTACAGAGTGCCATTCAGCGCGCGCTGGTCAATCAGGCGGTGGTGCAGCAGGCGCAGCACATCATCGCGGAGCGCGAGGATCAGGGTCGCGCGGCCCATGCCGATCTGCTGCCCGCCCTCTCGCTGAGTACCGGAGGCATCTGGACCCAAACTCGGAACGGCCAGCCGCGCTTTGTCAGTGCCAATGGCGCACGGGAACTGATCGGACAGGTTCGCCTACAGATCCCACTGTATACGCCGCAAGCCTATGCCTTATCGGCGCTGGCACGCGATCGCTCGGCCATCGCCCGTTACCGGCTGCAGCAGACACGGCTTGCGGTCGCCGCGCAGGTGACCATGGCTTATTACCAGATGGCGCTGGACGATAACGAACTGGCGGTGTGGCACAAGGCGCTGGCGGCCGCGCGCCAGATGCGCACGGCGACGCAGGAAGGATACCGGGCGGGGACCCGCTCGCGCCTGGATCTGAGTCAGTCCAAATTGACCCTGGTACGTATCCGGATGGGGCTCGATCAGGCGCGACCGCGGGCGCAGGCGGCGCGCCGGGTGCTCGCACTGCAGACGGGCTATGGAATGGCGGCGCTGCCCGTACTGGCGCCCGTTGCCGTTCCACTCACTGCTTTGCCGGATACCAATATGCTCCGCCAGCAAGCCGACCAATCGCAGCCGCTGTTGCGCGTCGCCGATGGCGAAATTCAATCGGCGCGATCGCTGTTGCACTATCGGCGAGCGGCGCGGCTACCAGTCATCGCCGCCACCGGTGCCTATGGGATGGATACCTCGACGCTGCCGCAAAGCCAGCAGTTGGGCTGGCAGGCGATCCTCAGCCTGCAGGTGCCCATTTTTGGCTTTGGCCGCAACCGGGATCGGATCGCCGCGGCGCAAGAGCAGGTGGCCGCCATGCAGGCCGCCAGGGCGGCGCTGCAACTGCAGATTCGCAGTCGTCTGGCGGCCGATTATGGGGCGGCACGGGCGGCAGCAAACGCCTTGCAGGATGCGCAGGCGCTGGCGCAGACCGCACGGACGGTCTATACCATGACCCGCAAGGGCTATCTCGCCGGTGCGGAAAGCGCACTGGCGTTACAACAAGCGGAGAATGGCTGGGTGCAGGCCCAGTTGCAAAGCGCGGGCGCCGCCATCCGCGCCCGCCTGACACGTGCGCAACTGGCATTGGATAGTGGCTTGTTGCCCGATCAAAGGAAGCTGTCATGAACCCCCGCAAACGCTCAATGATCCACATTTCTCCACGCTGGTCCGCCATCATCGGCCTCACTACCCTGCTCTGGCTGACCGGCATGAGCGCGGCTTTGGCACTGCCGGTACGCGTGGCCGTTGTCGCCTCCGCGCCGACCCAACAGGAGAACACCGTACTCGCCACCGTCGAGAGCAACGGTCAAGTAACCCTGACCGCCGCAGTGACCGGCCGGGTGCTCGGCCCGCTGCTGCCAGCCGGACAAGTCCCTGCCGGCGCTCTGGTGGCGCATATCGCGCCGCCCGGCCTGCGGGCGACCATCAGTGCCGCTCAGGCGCGGGCCGCTTTCAGGCGCAACCAGTGGTTCCGCAACCGGAAACTCTATGCCGATGGTGTCCTCTCCCGGCAGGATGTGGAGCAAGCGAAACTGGCGCTGGACGAAGCCCGGTCCGCCCTCCGCGTCTTGCAGGCGCAATCGGACCAGCAGCAACTGACCGCCCCCTTCGCCGGGAGCCTGCACTATCTGGTGCCTGCCGGCGCGGTGGTCAACGCCGGCCAGCCCATCGCCACCCTCGCCGGGCGCGGAGCGCCCTGGGCGCACGCCTACGTCACGCCTGCCGTGGCGCAAGGGCTACGGATAAGAACGGTAGTAGGGCTTGATGGCAGTAGCTGGCAGGGGCACGGCAAGATTCGCTCCGTCGGGCAAAGTGCACGGCATCTGGGTCTGGTGTCGGTCTATATCGACCTGCCCGCCCGCAGCCCGTTATTGCCCGGCGAGTGGCTGCAAGTGCGGCTGCCAGCGCCGGGGGCAACGGCCTTCGTTCTGCCGACGGCCAGCATCGTCATGCGTGGTGCCCGCGCCGAGGTATTCGCCGTTCGCCACGGGCGGGCGGTCGTGATACCGGTCCGCATCGTCGCCAGCCGTGGCGATCGCACCTGGGTCAGCGGTGATCTCCGGGTCGGGGAACCCGTCGTACGCTCCGGCAACGCCCGCCTCATCGCCGGCACCCCCGTGCAGGTCCAGAAGCCATGAAGCGTTATCTGGAGTTCCTCTGGGAAAATCGCTTCAGCGTCATCCTTGCCGCCCTGTTTTTGCTGGCGGCCGGCTGGTTCGCCTTAAAAGGCCTGCCGGAAAGCGTGTTTCCCAACGTCGATTTTCCGCGCGTTGCGGTACTGGTCAATGACGGCAGCCTGCCGGTCAAGTTCATGGAGGTCGAAATCACCCGACCGCTGGAAGCACTGGCCAAGGGTCAGCCGGGCGTTCGGATGGTACGCTCGCAGACCGGTAACGGGCTGACCAAGCTCAAAGTCTACTTCAATCCCGGCGTCAACCCACAGACCGCTTATCTCATGCTGCAGGCCCGCCTCTCGCAGGTCCGCTTACCCGTTGGCGCGCAGATGCGGGTGACGCGCATGGCACCCTACACCTACCCCTTCGCCGAATATGCGCTGGTCTCCAATCAGCAGGATAGCTCGGCGATGATGCCGACTTTCGCCTTCCAGGTTCGCCCCGCCCTGCTGGCGATTCCCGGTGTCTATCAGGTGCAGGGCACCGGCCGCGGCTGGCCGCAGGTGCATATCGATCTGAACCCGGTGCGCCTGGCGCAATATCACCTGACGGCACAGCAGGTGATTGACACCCTCCGCCTCGCCCAGGGGCCTTTTTTCTCCGGCGTTCTGCATGCCTATCACCAGCAATTTATCGTCGCCACGACGCCGCGGCCCGTGGACACCGCGCATCTGGCCACCCTGACCCTGCCCCTCGGCCCGGCCAACGCCGAAGGCATCCGCGCCCCGCTGGCGTTGGGCGCGCTGGGGCGGGTGCAGGTCGGTCCGCCGCCCTTACTCACCGATGCCGCTGTCCCCGGCTACCGCCATGCCCTGATCATCGACGTGCTGTCGCAATCGAGAGCCAACGATGTGAATGTTGCCCGTGCCGTGCAGAGTCGGCTGGCCGCCTTACGGACGCACCTGCCTCCCGGCGTGCAATTGGTGCCGATCTATGACTTGAGTCATTTGATCAGCAGCAGCCTGCGCGACGTCTGGATCGCCCTCGGACTCGGCAGCCTGATCGCCTGGCTGGTGGTCTTCGCCTTTCTCGGCCGTTTTGATGGGGCGATGGCGACCCTGGTGGTCGTCCCGCTGGCCCTGGCGGCTACTTTTCTGGTGCTGCATGCGTTGGGCTACGGGCTCAACATCATGACGCTCGGCGGCCTGACAGCGGCGATTGGTGCCTTGGTGGATCATGCCATCGTGGTGATCGAACGCGGAATCCATGGTCTGCACGGTGACCGCACGACACGACGACAGCAGGCCTTGCGCCGCGCGGCCGAAATTCTGCCACTGATGACCCTGGCCACCCTCACCTCCTGCCTGATCTTTCTGCCGCTGATCTTTTTGTCCGGCACGCTGGGACTCCTGTTCCGGCATATGGCGCTGGCCATCGTCATTGCACTGCTGACTTCGCAAATCGCTGCCCTGCTGATGACGCCGGTACTGGCCGCATGGCTCGCCGGGCGCCCGCGGCAGAGTCGGCGAAATGGCGCTGAGCGCTGGTTACGCCGCCATTTCAGCCGCTGGCTGATCTACGGAATGCGCCGCCCGTGGTGGGCCATTCCGGTCGTTCTGTTACTCGTGGTCGCAGGGTGGCTAGCGCTGACCACCTTGCCCACCGCCTTCCTGCCCCATTGGGACGAGGGCATCATCTCTGTACCCTTCCACACTCCAGTCGGCAGCAGCGTGGCGGAAACCACCCGCGTGGGGCGCGATTTCATGCGGGTGGCGCTGAAAAATCCCAATGTGGAGCAGGCATCGCTGATGGTCGGGCGCGGCTTTGAGTTCCTCCATGCGCCAGCCAACAAGGGGGCCATCGCCATCGTCCTCAAACCCAGTCATACGCAGAGCACCGAGGCGGTGATGCACACGCTGCAGGCACAGTTCCGGCAGACGGCCCCCAATCTGCTCTCCTTGACGCTCCATCAAACGATGATTGTACGCCTGGGCAATCTCTCGGGTGCCCACGCGCCGCTGGTGGTTTATCTCTTCGGCTCGGATTCCGCCACCTTGCGCGCGCAGGGAACGCGCCTCGCGGCGGCGTTGCGCCAGAGCCGGGCCTTTGAATCCGTGAACTTCAAGTCACCCTCCGCTGGTCCGGAGTTGGAGATCACCCCGTCGCCACTGGCCGCCATCTATGGCATCACCCCACCGGAGCTGGCCGGCCAGGTCAAAGCGCGTTTCTGGGGGCGGCAGGCGGGCTTCCTCCTGCACGGCGAGCAGATTCTGCCGATTCGCGTCAGCCTCACCGGCCACGATTTCACCCCGCGCGAAATGGACAACCTCCCCATTCGCTTGCCGGACGGGAGTTTTACACCGCTGGCAAGCATCGCCGGCGTGCATGTGCAGGGCGCGATACCCTTCGTGACCCATCAGAATCTGGTGCCTGATGCCTACGTCTGGCTGCAGCCGAAGCCCGGTGAGGGACTGGCGCAGGCCGCCGTCAAGGCACGCGCGGTGGTAGCGGGCCTGCATCTGCCGACGAACGTGACGACCCTGCTCGGCGGCTACTATCGCCAGCAATCGCAGAGCTTTCAGCAGATGGCGCTGATACTGGGCGGCGCGCTGGCCTTGCTCCTGATCTTGCTCGGCTTTCAGTTCAGCAGTCAGCGCGCCGCCATCTCCGCACTGCTGGCCATTGCGCTGGCGGCACCGGGGGCGCTGCTGACCCTGCTGCTGCTCGGCATCGATCTCGATAGCACCGCCTTTCTCGGCGTGCTGCTGGTCTTTGCCATTGCCGTCAATAATGTGATTCTGATTTTTGCGCGCGCCCGGCAACTCGGTGGTCCGCAACCGCGTCCCGCCGTGGTCGCCCTCGCCGCCCGCCAGCGCCTGCGTCCCATCCTGATGACCATGCTCGCCGATGTCTTCGGCTTTCTGCCGCTGGCCATCGGCATCGGCCACGGCACCGACCTACTCAAGCCCCTCGCGGTAGCGGTCATGGGTGGTCTGCTGCTGTCCGTGTTCATGTCTTTGTGGCTGGCGCCGGTGATTTATAGTGCTTTGACGACAAAAGCAGCGCGCCAGCGGATGCTTCCCGAGTGACATATTCGTCTCCATAAAGTAACCAGCCGATTTCGAGAGATCCGTAAAACATACCTTGCAGGGTGCGAGAACTAAAACTATTCTTTCAGAACTACTGATATTTTTTCCGGAGGTGGGAGATGATTAAAAAGTTATATGTATTCCCGATCTTAGGTGCTGCGCTGTGCCTGTCTGCTGGATTTGCCGTCGCTGCGGAAGCGCCAGCCGCTACTACACAGGTCCAGAAAGAGACGATATATGGCAGTCAACTGATGACCCCCAAGGAGCGCGTGGAGTATCGTGCCAAACTGCGTGCAGCCAAGACCGTTCAGGAACGAGAGCAGATACGCAAGGAACACCACGAAGAAATGATGGAGCTGGCCAAGAAGAAAGGGATAACCTTGCCTGCTGAGCCGCCTGCAGGTGGCGCTGGCATGGGTCCCGGCCACATGGGTACGGGTGGTGGCATGGGCAGTGGACCCGGAATGATGGGGTCCGGGGCGGGGATGGGTGGCGGTATGGGTGCAGGCGCTGGCCCAAGGCGGTAGAGAGAGTAAAACTCGGTTGTCACCTCTCCATACCCTGCGCCGCCCCGGCATTCAGGCCGCCCTCCTGTCAGCACTGCTCTTCGGCGCAAGTACGCCGCTGGCCAAGATCCTGCTGGCATCGGTCAGCCCGTGGATGTTGGCGGGTCTGCTTTATCTGGGCTCCGGCCTGGGCCTGACCCTCTATCGCTGGTTGCGCCGCGCCGAACGGGTACGACTGTCGCGTCGCGATGCTTTCTGGTTTGGGGCTTCGGTGCTGGCGGGCGGGATCATCGCGCCGGTGCTGTTCATGATCGGCTTGCAAGGGGCGGCGGCTTCGACCGCTTCTTTATTATTAAATGCGGAGGCGGTGTTTACCACGCTGCTGGCATGGTGGGTATTCAAGGAAAGTTTTGACCGGCGCATTGCCTGGGGCATGGTGGCGATAGTGCTGGGGATGGTGCTCCTCAGTTGGCCTGGGCAAGTGCATCTTGATCACCTCTGGTCCGCCGCGGCCATCATCGGCGCCTGCTTCGCCTGGGGCGTGGACAACAACCTGACCCGCAAGGTGTCCTTGACCGATACCACTTGGATCGCTGCCAATAAAGGTTGGGTAGCGGGCAGCGTGAACCTCGGGCTGGCACTGTTACTCGGTGACCGTCTGCCTGCCCTGCCGGATGTGGCGGCGGCGATGCTGCTCGGGTTTTTCGCCTATGGCGTCAGCCTCGCCCTTTTTGTGGTCGGCCTGCGCCATCTCGGCAGTGCGCGGACGGGAGCGTATTTTTCCAGCGCACCCTTTGTCGGTGCCATACTCAGCGTGATGCTCGGCGCTCCGGTCAGCCCGCTCTTACTGATTGCCGGCGTACTGATGGGTTGGGGTATCTGGATGCACCTCACCGAACGTCACGAACATAGCCATACCCATACCCTTATGGAACATGATCATACCCATGTGCATGAAGCACATCACCAGCACCCGCATGCGGTTCCGGTGGCGCCAGGAGTCCGTCATCACCACCCGCACCAGCACGAAGCGCTGACCCACAACCACGCCCATGCGCCAGACATGCATCACCTCCACAGGCATTGAGCCATGCACTCCACCGTCCGGCTCTCGAAGCACAACGGCGCGCAACAGATGAAATCGCTTCCTGTCCCAAGGCACCACCGCCACCAAGGGCGGCCACCACAAATACCAACGTTTTCTTAGCAGGAGCGAACTGCTTGCCACTTACGCAGCGCCACCAGCGACCAGATGCTCTCTACCA
Organism: Acidithiobacillus sp.; assembly: GCA_037440305.1. GTDB lineage: Bacteria > Pseudomonadota > Gammaproteobacteria > Acidithiobacillales > Acidithiobacillaceae > Acidithiobacillus. The sequence continues at coordinate 2,467 of JBBIUH010000064.1, read as the reverse complement.
CCCCAAAAGGCCAAGTACCCGCGAGGAAGCCATAAGCCGCAGACCCCAGACAAGCCACCGAAAAAGCCAGCGTGAACCAGTGCGAGCGCGATTCGAAGGCGTAAAACAGCATCATCAGGGTCACAATCGTGGCCCCGTAAATCGTCAATAGCATTAGGTACTCCCTCAGACCAAGCCGATGGCAGCAGCGCACAAACCGTAACCTACCCCACAACCAGATACTACACAAACCGGTTACAAATATTACCAGATTACAGTTTGCCCTCCTTGACTCTGTAGCGCACTTCATGGTTTACGATGTCTTACGAACTTCAAAAAGAGGCATCTCACGGCATTTATAACCATAGGGAAGCAGCTTGTGACAATGGATCCCGCAGCCACAACGCGGCGCTGTTAAAAGCAATTGTGATTGATAAGGGAGCAACTTCATGACGATGTATGCCTTTTCCACCACCACTACCGGATCTTTTCCGGCAGCCCTCGCAAAAGTTACGGAGGCCCTCAAAGCGGAAGGCTTCGGTGTACTGACCGAGATCGACGTCGCCGCAACCCTCAAGGCCAAACTCGGGGTCGATTCACGGCCCTACAAGATCCTGGGGGCCTGCAACCCCCAGTTTGCCCACCAGGCGATTGAAGCCGACCCTGACATTGGGCTACTCCTGCCCTGTAATGTCATTGTCCGGGAGGAAGCCAACGGCCAGGTCACGGTGGGTTTCATGGACCCCGCTGCAGTGCTTGGTATAGTCGGCAACCCGCAGGTGACCGCGATCGGTGAAGCGGTACGCGCCAAGCTGGTTCGGGTGAAAGCAAGTCTCGAGATCACCTGACACCAATATGCAGAGACTCCGCCGCCACTTTCCCCTGCTCGCCTTGCTGGCCATGTTCCTCCTCGGAACATGGATGAGCAATGCCGCAGTGGCCATGCCGCTCGGCGTTTCATGCGCTGCCATGCCAAGTATGTCGATGGCAGACATGCCTTGTTGCCAGGGTGATCACGTCATGGATATGACGAGCACGCATTCCGGGGCGATGTCCGGTCAGTGCATGTCGATCTGTGCAGAAGCCCACGCGCCAGGGGGATTAAGACTCCCCGGAATGACCTTCCCGACTCCGGCAATAACGGGCTCAGTGACATTTTCCAGTCTGGCAAGGTTTAGCCCGACACCAGCCCAGTTTTTTTTCTCCCACCCGCCCCATCATCCTCCTCCCCTCCAGCACGTGCGGTTGGTCATTTAATTTCTCCTGAGCAAACTGGCACCCCTTTCTAAACGGGGGAGATATGTCATTAATTTGCCATGGAGATTTTTCATGCATACCAACATTCCTGGTCGTTTTACCCAGCCGACATGGCGCAGGATTCGCCTCTTGGCCGGGGTGCTATTGCTCCTGTCGGCAACGACCGCCGGGGCCGCTCCATTGAGCCTGCAGGGCGCGGAGGCAATTGCCCTGCAACAAAACCCCGGTCTCGGCGCCCTGACTCAGAAAATTGCGGAATTACGGCACAAAGCCGTGGCGGTAGCCCAACTGCCCGATCCGCATCTTGATCTCGGCGCCGTGAACCTGCCCCTCAACAGCTTCTCCATGAACCGGCAGCAGATGAGCATGCTGAGCGTGGGCCTGAGTCAGACTTTTCCCTCTTTTGGCAAACTGGGGCTGGAAGGACAGCAGGCGGGGGTCGAGGCCCAGGCGGCCGCCGACACCCTGCGCGGCCAGTCCGCCGAGTTAGTGTTGTTGTTGCGCCGCGCCTGGCTGCAAGCCCTCTATGCCGAAGATGCCGTGGCAACGGTCCGGCATCAGGAACAATTACAGGCCGAGAGCGTGCAAGCGGCGCTGGCGCTCTACCGGTCCGCTCAGGGGTCACAGGCCGATGTCCTCCGCGCCCAACTGGCGCGCGACAGTCTAGCCAATAATGTCAATCGATTGCAGGCGGAGCAGGCAAGCGATCTCGCGCAAATCGCCCAGATCCTGAATCTGCCGGAACCGCCGTCTATAGAGAAGCAGTGGCCGAACCTATCGCCGCCGCCCACCCTTACCGAAGCGGAAGCCCGCCTTTCTGGCCAACCCCTCCTGCGGGCCACCCAAGCGCAAGCACGTTCCGCGCAAATGGGCGTGCAGGTAGCCAAGCGTAGTTATTGGCCGGAAGTCACGGTCAGTGTCGATTATGGTCAGGATTTCTACCCCGGCAGCCCCAACTGGCTGTCAGCGGGTGTTGACCTGAGCCTGCCCATATTCCCGGGAGACCGCCAGGACCAGGACATCGCCGCCGCCCGGGCCAAGGCCCTGCAGGCGCAATATCGCTACGACGATCAACATCTTGCCTTGACCCAGCAGGCGCGCGCTACCTTCGCCCGCTACGCAGCCCTCAAGATCGAGTTGAAGCGCACCGATCAACGCCTGCTGCCCACCGCACGAAATGCCTTTTCCGCGACGCTCGCTGCCTACTCGGCGGGACGTGCCGAACTGAGCG
>JBBIUH010000063.1:0-13242 GCA_037440305.1 Acidithiobacillus sp. | reverse complement strand
AGCGATTGCTGGGACGCAACCCCTGGGACCTGCTGGTGAGCTATATCGTCGCCCAAATTACCCGATCAACGTGGTCCCCACCGGGGGCTTTTCCGGCACTTGCCGGGCCTTAACTGCTTTTTCTAGGATAAACAGTAACCTGGCTGCCATCAGTACCAGCCTGGCACAGATGGCGCCGGCTCTCGCCATGAGTATCGCAGATCGTGATCGCAAGGCGTCATAATCACCAGCACTTGCAAAGACCGCCGGGTTTTTACCCCTGGGGGTCGTCGCTGGGAGCGAAGCGACCGCGAAAGTGACCGCGACTTGGGGGATATTCGCTTGGTCGCTGATTATGTTTCTGTGGCTGGAAGCTGGCGCCTTTTGGTCATTAAAGGGGGTGGACGATGAGAGGTAATGTCATGGGTTTGATCGGGGTTACGATTCTTGCGGTCATCGGAACCATCGTTGTGGCCGTTGACCATATCGGGAAGCGGTACAAGGACAAGGAAAGGGCGCAACATCGCCACGGATGAGCGCCAAGCATGTGTGATTGGTTAGTAACGGAACGCGCTGATAGTTTGTTCGTATTTCGCCCTATCCGCTCCCGTTCGCATTCCGCCCAATAAGTCTCGGCTGCGCGAGGGGTCATCCACACAAGCCCCCGAAGGGGGCGCGTAGTGAGGCGCTTGCGCCTCGTTGGTGATTGCGCCGAAGGCGCAAGTCTGGAAAGCGTTCATCCCAACGGGCGGCCACAAACTCCAAAGGCCGCCCATCACACATCAAGGCGACCGCACGGGCGAGGGCGAAGCCCGTGGCCAGTGCTGGGAGCATCAGCCCATAGTTCCGCGACTAGTCACGAAACAGGAAACGGCCTGCACGGTATCCACGCAACCCCAATACATGTGGCCATGGCGGACTGGGCCCAAGGCCTCGGGCAGCCCGCCCGGGAGCGTTTCGGCTGCCGGCGCGAGAATAAACGTTATGTCGTTCCCAGTGAATTTGTGATCCGCGATTGCCTGGTGCGGGTGGAACCCGGTACGCTCGATCGGGCGCTCGACCGCTGGATGCAGTCCTGGGGACTGCCCGGAGACAGCGCCCTGGCCATGGATGGCAAAACCATGAAAAACGCCGTCGACGCAAAGGGTGCTCAGACCCATATCCTCAGTGTTGTGGGTCATACTTCACGCACCTGTTACGCCCAAAAAAAGTAGGTACTTTACCCGTAGCCCACAGTGATGCGCTCAAGCGGACCAACGAAATCGGGATAGCGATTCCTGTATTGGAAGACTGCAACCTCGTCGGCAAGGATGCCACCGCAGATGCTCTGCTAACCCAACGGGCGCTGGCCACCTACCTGATAGAACAGCAGGCTCATTACCACTTTACCGTGAAGGGGAATCAGCCGACACTGGAACAGGATATCGCCGTACAATTTGAACATTGTGACGCCCCCGACGTTGTCGAAGTATCACGGCCGGATCGAAACCCGCCGGATCTGGTGCAGTACAACTCTCAATGGCTACGTCGATTTCCCCCATGTCGGTCAGACCTTCCGGATAGAACGCGAATGTATCCGGAAGAAAACCGGCAAGCGCTCTCTGGAGGTAGCATTGGGGATCACCAGTCGCACGCCGCAAGAGGCCTCACCGCAACGCGTACTGGAAGTAAATCGCGGACACTGGGCCAGTGAGAGCGTGCATTATCTCATTGACTGGAATTTCGATGAGGACCGCAGTCGCGTCCGCACCGGTTTCGGCCCGGAAAACCTCACCCACCTGCGCCGCTTCGCCATCGGCATCCTCAAATCCTTCCAGAAACCCACCCCGTCTATCGCGGAAATGATGCGCACCCTCTGCTTCCGTACCCGTCTCGTCTTCGATTACCTGCGCATGACGAAAAACTCAGCACCCGCAATGCCTGGAGACGGATGAGAACAAATTTACCGTGCCCCCCAGCCCACCATGGGATAACTTACTTCTGGTGAATAGATACAATCAATAAGATGCAGTTAAGCATGTTCGCAGCAAGCGGATATATGCGAAAAGCGTCACAGGTTCACGTCGGCCTCTGGCAGAAGTGCTACTGGCCAGCCAGCCCGCGAGGACAATGATTTCTATTAAAGTATTGTTTAATGTTGACCGTGCCAATTAAAAAATGCCTTAATTGATGGCACAGCCATTAAAGGATATGCAAATGAATCGTTCTGCAGGTAGCTATGTGACCACCACGACACTGGGCGAGTTGGTACAAGCTTTTGTGCCGCACACATTGCCGCCCACCGAGCCCGCGCTGGAGCCAGGGTCGTTTATCGACCTGAATCGTCATGCCGAACTGGCTCTGGCACGGCTGTCCGGGGTGTCGGGGCTTGTTCCATCAGTCGATTGGCTGCTCTACAGTGCTATTCGCAAGGAGGCCCTGCTGACTTCGCAAATCGAGGGGACTCAGGCCACCTTGACCGACCTGTTCGACGAGGAGGCAGGCATTGCGATCAGCAACACAGATGATGTTGAGGAAGTCACCGACTACCTGCGCGCCTTCCGGTTGGTGCAGGACAATCTCCGCTCGCCCCAAGGCTTGCCGATCAGTATTCGCCTACTCTGTGCGGCTCATCGCTTGTTGCTCGCTGGCGCCCGCGGTTCAGCCAAGCAGCCGGGCGAGTTGCGCCGCTCGCAAAACTGGATCGGAGGAACGCGTCCGGGCAACGCTGTTTTCGTTCCGCCGCCCGCAGACCGGGTCGCAGTCTTGCTCAGTGACACGGAGCGATTCATCCATGACACATCCCCGGCATTTCCACCTCTCGTGAAAATCGCGCTCGTCCATGCCCAGTTTGAAACCATCCACCCATTTCTGGATGGCAATGGACGCCTTGGTCGGCTGCTGATAGTGGCACTGCTGGAGCATTGGGGGCTGCTTGCCGAGCCAATCATGTACCTGAGCGGTTACCTCAAGCAGCATCAAGCCGAATATTACCGCCAACTTTCCAATATCCGTAGCGAAGGGGACTGGGAGTCTTGGGTCGCGTTCTTTCTGGAGGCGGTGGCGATCGCCGCGTCCGATGCCGAACGCAGCATTATTTCGATTGCCAGCCTGATGTCTACAGACCGCCATCGCCTGCTGGCATCGTCCAAAGTTGGGCCTGCCAGTTACCGGCTGTTCGAGATGTTACCCATGATGCCCCGCTTTACAGTGGAACGGGTGAGGCAAAGGTTGGGCACAAGTTTTCCGACCGCCAACGCCGCTGTAAAAACTCTGGAAGGCATGGGTATAGTGACCGAGATTACCGGCCAAAAGACGCACCGCAATTACAGTTACCAATCCTATATAGACCTGTTGAGTACTTGATATTAACGGACAATAGAGTGTCATCCTCGACAACATTTTCATGGATCCGGGGCACCCCTTCCTGATCGGGGAAGTCTGGGTTGTCGCCACGACCATGAACATCAGGATTTTTGGAACCACAAAGAAACCCTTGCATGCCTCCATAAAAATCATTAAGGTGTCCTGCGGACAAGTGGTCCGAATTTAACGTAAGTAGGAAGTTCCTAAACATGGCAACTGGCACAGTAAAGTGGTTCAACGACAGCAAAGGATTTGGTTTTATCACGCCAGAAGATGGTAAGGAGGATGTGTTTGTGCATCATTCTGCTATTCAAGGCAGCGGCTTTAAGACCTTGGCGGAAGGCGCGCGTGTAACGTTTAACAGCGTTCGCGGCCCGAAAGGCATGCAGGCTGAGGACGTGCGCGAGGCATAATCCTTTATCGGATGGTCGCCACAGGACGCCGCTCTCTTGCGGCGTTTTTTGTGGTGTGCACAGCAGGGCGCACCCACTTGGAGGTCGAAGTCCTCTACTCGCCCGGCAAGGGGAAGAGTTAGCCGAACGGCAAGGGTGTTCCGGATCGGGTGAATGCGCGTTTTGCAGCGGAACACAGTATGCCCATAAATGCGTTTGCGGCATGAAAGAGCAACGGCGTAAACTATCTTGTGCTTCACGGTACACCTTATTCCTGCTCCCTATTTCTGGACATCGGCATGCCCCAATTACGATTTCCTGTGCTGGTGATTACACCACCGGTACAGACCGACAACCCTCTATCGCCGGAACAAAAGACCTTTAACCGCCTCAGCCAACAGATTGCCAAAGTCCACCGACAGATGAGCGATTGGGAATCCGCTATGGCGGCAACGCGAAAGCGTGTGCTCAATGACCTTCTGCCTTTGCGTAATCAACATCTGCAACTGCGCATTCAGTTGCTGACGCATCTGGACACCATCGGCCTGACCCAGAAACTGGGGAAAGCGGATAGCGAGACCCTATCCCAGATGATCGCCCGCTTGGCCGAGAACCTCATGGCGGAATCCTCCGATCCACAACTGCAAGAGATATATGATCGGCATGGCGGCCCCGACGCAGAGGAACAGGCCATGTTCGCCGAGATGAAAGCGTCTATGGAGGATTTTTTCAAACTAAACCCTGAAGCGGCGGGTGTGGGAGCAGGATCATCAGAAAACCCAAAGGCATGGGCGGAAGAGAAAACGCGCCAAACGCAGTCACAGCGAGAAAGCCATCAACGTACTCGACCCAAAACGGCCCGGCAAAAAGCGCAAGAAGCGCGTCAGGCAGAACAGGCGGGGCAGATCCGCCAGTCCCTGCAGGGCATATATCGGCGCCTGGTCAGTGCCGTGCATCCTGACCGGGAGGCGGATCCGGTCATACGTGCCCAGAAAACGGTGCTGATGCAGCGAATCAATCAGGCCTATGGGGAAAATGATCTCTTGCAACTGCTGGCCCTCCAACACGAGTTGGGCCTTATGGACGCGCAGGCCATCCATAAGCTGGGCGATGCGCATTTGAAAAAGTACAACCAGGCCCTCAAAGAACAACTGGCGACTTTAAAACGTAAAATCCAGGAACTCCAGCAGCATCTGGCCGACAACATCGGGATATCCCCTTTTGCGATGCAGTCACCGCATGCTCTGTCGCGGGATCTTCAGGAAACCATTCGGGCAACCCGACAGGCCATTAGCGAGTTACAACAGGAGATGAAACAACTTTCGCAACCAGCCTATCTCAAATGCTGGATCAAGACGGCACGACGCGAATTAGCCTCGGAAGATTACACCTACGATGATTTTTACTGAGGCAACGAGGCGCCACATCCACTAAAAATATCCATCCATATCTTAGATGGGTGAATGGATGGTATGCAGCGGAAGCGCTCATTCGCATGTTTGCCGAAGATGCTATCAGCTTGCCATCCTGTTACCAAGCCCATAAAATATGCGCAAATGTCACCTTCGCGACACGCCGCGGTAGCCGTTAGGCGCGTCATGGCTAGGTGCGCAAGCGCAATCCCCCACCTGATGAAGGAGCTAACGAATGAGCGAACAGACGCTGCCATGGGACGAAGACGCACTGCAACGCCTGGAGAAGATGCCCTCTTTCGTGCGTAACATGGCCAAGGCCAAAATCGAGAAGGCCGCCAAGGAAGCGGGCGAATCGAAAGTCACCGCCGCGTTTCTCGATGCCAACAAAGGGAAGCTGATGGGTTAGCGTCAGTTCGAGCGTAGATACCCAGCTCCCGCGCGGCGCGGGGCTGGCCGTTTCCAGATGACAGAAGTGGGCGTTCGAAGCAATTTCCAGGCGTCCCGCAGGGGTTTGAGTCGGTTAGCCGTCGCTGGCCGCCCGATGTTCGAGCGGCATCATAGGCCGAGCTGCTGTCCGTGAGGAATCGTCCGGGATGACAGATCCACTTTGATACCTGTCGTTGAAACCCTGACGGGTCGGCCTGCGGCAGTGAGTGGATGATGTCATTTGCTTTCGGCCGCTGAATATCTGCAATCAGTCTGGACCTGCCGCTGACCCTTTCTGTCTGCGAACAGCATGGTTGTTAAAGATTAACCTTCCCAGCTTGTTTTGGTGAATATCAAAAAAACACCACCGGACTGACATGAAACCGCTCTGCCAGTTTTATCGCCAGTTCCTTGCTGATGCTCCGCCTGCCCGCGAGGATGGCGGAAACAGTGCTCTGATGAGTCACTGCCTTGAGGTCACTTTGACGTAGGCCGTGCTGCTCCATGAGAAAGCGCAACACTTCTTTGGGCTCCGCCTTTTCAATGGCGAAATATGCCGCATCGTATGCCTCAATTCGTTCAGATAGCAATCCGGCCAAACTTGCCAAGGGGTGATCCTCATCATTGCCGATGATGTCCAGCAGGCGGCGCAGCACGGCCAATGCACGGTCATAATCTTCCGGTGAGCGAATGGGATGCAAGGGGATTTCCTGCTCGATCCGTGTCCATGCCGACTGAACGGCATCGAAAGAGGCTAGATCTTGCCTTGTCTGAGTTGCTGATTCCATTGGTCATAACTCCTTGTGCGTCAATATCCATCGCACATATAGCCGTTGCGTATTGTAGTGAACGTGGGCCACCAAGCGGTACTTGTTGCCGCCGATGTCGAATACGGTGTAGATCCCTGCCATATTCACACTCCCGAAGGTGCCCTTGAGCGCCGCGAAGTCAGGGAAGCTGCCATGTTCGGTAATAATATGCCACGCCCTCAGCGGTGACTTCGCGTCACGATGCTTTTCCCAGAATGTCCGCAGCATTTTCAAGGCAATTACCCGCATACGTGGAGTATAGCAAATTGCTATGAGCCCGTCCAAGCTGGTACTGCCCCAAAAAAGCACGAATCAGGATGTTGGCGTCTACAAACCTCCTACGCGGCATGAGCTTTTTCGCGCCATTCCTTGAACCCTGCTACCAGCTCGTCCTCTGTGATACCCATGCGTTACGCACATGCTCTCGAAGCATCGCACAGAAGTGGACTACCATGCGCAAATACGAACTCGTCATTTGCCGGAACAACGCGAACAGCGCCTTTCTGAATGGATGCTACTTGCGATGACTGCCGCCATTGATTGACAATGAAATCCTAAAAAAGACAGGACAGATAAACCATGCCCATCGGCCAAGCAGAACGCCAGACCCAACAGCGGGTGATCCAACTCTTTCAGAAGACACTCGCTTATCAGTACCTGGGCCACTGGCAGGACCGGCCCGACAACCGCAACATCGAAACCGAACTACTGGAAGCCTTTCTGACGGAACAAGGCCACTCCGCCGCCCTCATTCAACGCACCCTGCATCTCCTCAACTGTGCCGCCAACGATCAGACCCAGGGCCTCTACGCCTGCAATAAAGCGGTGTATGGCCTGCTCCGCTACGCGTGCCGGTCAAAGCCGATGCCGGTGAGCAGACGCAAACGGTCTTTCTCATCGACTGGGAACACCCGGAGCGCAACCATTTCGGCATTGCCGAAGAGGTGACCGGGAATGGCAGCGAAGGCGTCCGCTACGGCACCATCGGCACCGCCGAGAAATACTATCTCACCTGGAAGGAAGCCCTGGGTAATGGTTCAGGCCATGCTGACCGGCCTGTCATCGGGACCAACAACCTCCTCGACCAGCACCTGATCCAGCTTTGCCGCAAGGAGCACTTTCTGGAGTTGATCCACGACTTCATCATCTTCGACGCTGGAACCAAGAAAACTCCGCGCCCCAACCAGTATTTCGGGGTCAAGGCGGCGCAAAGCCATTTACAGCACCAGCAAGGCGGCATCATCTGGCACACCCATGGCAGCGGCAAAAGCCTCACCATGGTCTGGCTCGCCAAGTGGATACGGGAACACATGACCGATGCCCGTGTCCTCATCATCACCGATCGCACAGAGCTGGACGAGCAGATCGAGAAGGTCTTCAAGTCGACCAGTGGTTCGCGGCCAAAACCCGGGGCCTCACGGACATCGCCTTGCTGCAGCTCAAGCAGAAATGGGGCACCCTGCAGAAAATCTTCTCCAGCAAATCCCGCCTGGAAAAGATCGTCATGGATATCCTCATGGATATGTCCAACAAGCCCCGGCTGATGGACGGCCGCGGCAACGCCATGCTGGTCTCGGGCAGCATCTATCAGGCCTGCAAGCTCTATGAACTCTTCGCCCAGACGGAACTGGCGGGCAAGTGCGCCATCGTCACCTCCTATAAACCGAGCCCAGCGGACATCAAGGGCGAGGAAACCGGCGAAGGGCTGACCGAACGCCTGCGCCAGTACGACATTTACCACAAGATGCTGGCCCAGTGGTTCCGCGAGCCCGAAGACAGCGCCATGGTCAAGGTCAAGGCCTTTGAAATCGCTGTCAAAAAACAGTTCGTCGAGGCCCCCGGCCAGATGAAGCTGCTGATCGTGGTCGATAAACCGCTCACCGGCTTCGGTGCACCGCCCGCCACTTATCTCTATATCGACAAACCCATGCGCGATCACGATCTCTTTCAGGCGATCTGCCGGGTCAACCGGCTGGATGGCGAGGATAAGGAATACGGCTACATCGTCGATTACAAGGACCTCTTTCACAGCCTGGAGAGCGCGGTCGGCGATTACACCAGCGGCGCGCTGGATGGTTATGATGCCGAGGATGTGCAGGGCCTGCTCTCTGACCGGCTGGGCAAGAGTCGGGAGCGCCTGGAAGAAACCCGTGAGCTGATCTGGGCGCTCTGTGAGCCGGTGGCACCGCCGCAGGAGGCCGGGGACTTTTTGCGCTATTTCTGCGGGAATACCGAAGACCCCGCCGCCCTCAGCGCCACGGCGCCGCGCCGCATGGCGCTCTACAAGGCCACCTCGGCCCTGATTCGTGCTTACGCCGCCATCGCCAATGAACTGGAGGAGGCGGGCTACCCGGCCGCACAGCAGGCGACCATTCGTAACGAAGTGCGTCACTTTGACGCTATCCGCAACGAAATCAAACTGAGCAGCGGCGACTATATCGACCTCAAGGCCTATGAACCCACCATGCGCCACCTGATCGACAGCTACATCCGCGCCGATGAGAGCCGCAAAATCTCCGAACTGGATGACTACGATCTGGTGGACCTGCTGGCCAGCCGGGGACCCGAAGCGGCCATCGCCAGCCTGCCTAAAGCCCTGCAGGCACGGGAGGAAGCCGTGGCCGAGGTCATCGAAAACAATATCCGCAGCGTCAAAAAGGACGGCTGGCGCGGCAACAAGTTCAAGGAACGGGAAGTGCTGCGGGAGGTGAAACGTCACCTGAGCGATCCCGAGGACGTCGCGCGCATCTTCGCCCTGGTCAAAGAACAGCGTGATTACTGAGACCTACACGCTGGAAGTCAGTGACCTGACCGTGCAGGTAGTGCGGAAACAGATCAAAAATCTGCATCTGGGGGTGTATCCGCCGGAGGGCAGGGTCCGGGTAGCGGCACCCTGGCATCTCAGTGAAGAAGCCATCCGTGCGGCCGTACTGATTCGCCTGCAGTGGATTAAAAAACATCAGCAGAACTTTGCCCGGCAGGGCCGGCTCTCGCCACGGGAGTATGTCTCCGGAGAAAGCCATTATTACCTGGGCAGATGTTACCGGTTGCGTGTTTACCCCACGACGCAAGCCGCCCATATCGCCTGCCAGCAGACCCATTACCTGGATCTCCATGTGCGGGAAGGGGCCAGCCGCGACCACAAGGCACGGGTTATCGAAGACTGGCACCGGCAGACGCTGAAAGAGCGTATCCCGGCGCTCATTGCCCATTACGAGCCCATCATGGGTGTCCGGGTCGCTGAGTGGGGTGTCAAACGCATGCGAACCCGTTGGGGCACCTGCAATATCCGGGCACGCCGAATCTGGCTAAATCTGGAACTGGCGCATTACGGCGAGGAATGCCTGGAATATGTGGTGGTCCACGAAATGGCGCACCTGCTGGAACGCCTGCACAATGACCGCTTCAAGGGAATTTTGGATCAAGTAATGCGGGATTGGCGGGCCGTGCGGGCGGTTCTGAAAAAAGGCGTGCCGTTGGCAACCTCTGAACCATTGGGCGGCTGAAATTACGCATACTGCCGCCTTAGAAGGCAATCACTTCGTCGACGGCCCTGACCCAGGGAGTGGGGATGGGTTTCCCGCACCACCAGTGCGATCCACAGCCCCGAAAGGGCGACAACACCAGCCATAGCCCAGATGGCGGGGAGAATTTCATGACTCCATTGCGCTACCAGCCCCAGCAGCAATCCGCCGTCGGTTCATGCGCCCCCCCGAGGAACCCTCAGTCGTTAGTGCTTCCAGTCAGGAAATCTCAAACCCGATGATCCGGAGCCAGCGCGCATGGATGGGCCGGATCGCCTGTCTCCACCTGCAAGGTGGGATGGTCGATACGAAAGCGCGCCTGCAATTCATCGCTGATTTGGTTCAGAAGTGCGTCCCCCGGATAGCCGTTCGGCATGACCAGATGCGCGGTCAGCGCCGTTTCCGTGGTGCTCATGGCCCAGATGTGCAAGTCATGCACCGCCACCACATTCGGCAGGGCGGCGAGATAGGCGCGTACCGCCTGGGTTTCAATGCCTTCTGGCACGCCATGCAGGGCCAACTGGGTGGAATCCCTCAATAACCCCCAGGTGGCGATCACGATCACCGCGCTGATGAGCAGACTCACCGTGGAATCCAGCCAAAACCAGTGCGTAAAGAGCATCACGATCCCGGCGATGACCACGCCAAGCGAGACGACAGCGTCGCTCGCCATGTGCAAAAAGGCTGCCCTGACATTCAGATCACCCTTGCGCCCCGCTATGAACAGCAGCGCCGTCCCGGTATTGATTAGCACCCCGAAAGCCGCCACACCGATCACGATACCGCTGCCTACCGGAGCTGGATGCAGCAGACGTTGAATCGCTTCCCAGGCGATCCCACCAGTCACCACCAACAGAAATACGGCGTTGGCCAGTGCCGTCAGGATAGACGAACTGCGCAACCCGTAGGTGAAACGAACTGAGGGTGGGCGGCGGGCCAGGGTAGTGGCACCCCAGGCCATCAGCATGGCCAGCACGTCACTGAGGTTATGGCCGGCATCCGCCAGCAAGGCCAAGGAATGTCCCATCACCCCGAACACGGCCTCAACCAGCACGAAGCTCAGATTGAGCGCCACCCCGATGGCGAAGGCACGGCCGTAGCCCGCCGGGCCATGGGCATGATTATGCCCATGCGCGTGGCCGTGGGTCTGCTGGTGACCAGTGGTATGGTCGTCATGGTCATGATCGTCATGTTGGTCGTGTGCCATACATCATCCTTCCCCGAAAAAATCCGAATGAACGGCCATTAAAAACCTTGTAGTCACTATATGGTCAAGGATTTATACTACTCGCTTTGAGGGGACGATATGCGAATCGGCGCACTTGGACAGGTGACCGGCGTGGATCCGGAGACCATCCGTTATTATGAGCGAATAGGCCTGTTGCCCGCGCCAACCAGGCGGGCGAACGGTTATCGCGCTTATGGCCCCGCGCATCTGGAGCGACTTGCCTTTATTCGCCATTGCCGGGCGCTGGATATGCCACTCGCGGATGTGCAGCGACTATTGCACTTGCTGGATCACCCACTGGACGATTGCCAGGACGTGGATCGACTGATCGATACGCATCTGGCGCATGTACAGGGAAAACTCCAGTCCCTACAAGCGTTGGCGCGGCAGCTTGAGCAACTGCGCGGACGTTGCCATGGGCAGCATGCAACCGCCGAATGCGGCATCATGCATGAGTTGGTGGCCGCCGCCCAAGGGGAAAACTGTGTATGTCATGGCAGTTCGGTCCAGGCCCCCTTGAAGAATATGTGGCGGCCGGAAAGCCAAACAGGCTGACAGAATTCTCCTTATTCCGTCTCCCCCGAAATGACTACCATGCCGCCCCAGGGCAGCGTGTGGGGCAGCAGCCGTTCCATCGTCCGTGCCACCCGGTTCCCGGCAGGAAGAAATATGGCGGAATGCACCGCCAGTCGGCGTACCCGCAAACCGGAAAAGAAATCGAGCAACTCGTCGGGACGGTGCCACCGCGCCCCATAGTAGGCTCCGCTCCCGCCACCCTGCCCTTTCTGCGCGTAGAGCAGGCTTGCCCGGTTGAGCCAGCCGATGGCGAAACGCTGGCGCGCCACCCGCACGATCTCGGCCACGGCCTGCCGCTCATCATCCAAAAAACACAGGGCCGCGACCGAGACCACGCGATCGAAACTGCAGTCAGGAAAAGGCAGGGAACAGGCATCTCCGGCTACCCAGTGGATCGCGGGAGGGCCCTTGGCGCGGGCGAAGGCAAGCCAGTCCGGGTTGGGATCAAGGCCGGTGGCGCGAAGGCCTTCCCCGGCAAAGCGGCGGGTAAACCACCCGGTACCACAGCCCACATCCAGGAGCGTACCCCCCGGCCGCGCCAGTAGGCGCCTGGAAAGCAGGCGAAACTCCGCCGTGCCGATCCAGTGCCCGCGAGCTGTGTCATACCAGGCGTCATAGGTGGCGGCATCCATCAGTCTGCAGCCCCGTCGATCGCCGCCCCAATAGTGAAGCGGCCCAGATGCACCCCCAGTGGGTCGACCGGGGTGGCGGCATTGCAGTCGAGGTGGACCGGTAAATTGTTCACCTTTAGAAGTATGGAGGGATCTCGGGGAGCTTGCAATCGACGACAAATCAGCGGCACGATGAAGCAAAAGATCCATAACCATGCGGTAATCCACCATGCAACAACGAACCTATCATATCCGCCTTGAATGCACTGACTCCTTGCATGTCGACGCCAGTACGCGGAATTTCGAGAGCCCGCTTGGCGCCAAGCGGGCTGACACCTGCCTACGATGCAATCGGTAAGCACAGAATGGTGGCTCCTCCCGGCATTGTTCGCCGCCGGGATGGGTGCCGGGTTCATCAATGTCCTGGCTGGCGCTGGATCCATGCTGACCTTGCCGGTACTCATTTTCCTTGGCCTTGATCCCATTACCGCAAACGGCACCAACCGCATCAGCATCCTTTTGGAAAATCTCACCGCCGCTCGCACCTTTTACCGCCACAACTTAGTGGATTTAAAAAAAGGGATGATGCTGGCCCTGTGGACGCTGCCGGGAGCCATACTCGGGGCGATTACGGGCGTTCATATCGGTAGTCTCTGGTTTCAGCGCATTTTAGTGATTGTATTGGCGCTCAGCACGGCCACGATGTTCTTTCCAAAGATTGTCGCTGGAGAATCTACACGTCCCGATGGCAGTGCGTCACCATGGCTGTATCCCTCCATGCTGGCGCTGGGCTTTTACGGCGGCTTTATGCAGCTAGGTGTCGGCTTCCTCTTCATCTTTGCCCTGCGCCATTTGCTCACCAAAAATCTAGCGCGAGTAAATGCTTACAAAACCCTCATTATCTCAATATATATACTGCCTACCCTCCTTATCTTCG
>JBBIUH010000062.1:0-13298 GCA_037440305.1 Acidithiobacillus sp. | reverse complement strand
TAGGGGTATTCATGGCTTCTCCTACCTTGGCAAGAATCGGGGTGAGATCATTCGGTTCAGAGAGGTCTTCCACCAGGAGCACGAACTCATCACCTCCCAGGCGAGCCACAAAGTCCGATTTGCGCAACGCCTCCGGCAATCGTTTCCCCAGGGTCACGAGCACCTCGTCGCCGGCTTCGTGGCCATAGGCGTCATTCACGGGTTTAAAGCCGTCCAGATCCAGCATGCACACCGCCAGCAGTTTGCCATGCCGCTCTGCACGGGCCATGGCTTGCTCCAGTTGTTCTTCCAAGAATCGGCGGTTTGGCAAATGCGTCAGCATGTCATGGCGCGCCAGGTTTTCGATTTCTGCTTTTGCCTGTTCCAACTCGCGCTGTTCACAATATCGGCTCAGCCCAAACCCCAAGCTGGTAGCTAACTGTTTCAATGTTTCCTGTAATGATCGCGTGAAATGCTGGATTTCTTCGCTCTCGATCACCAGCACAGCGAATGGGATTTCCCCTCCACCCACAAACACAGGGATGGCCATGGCACTGCGGACACGGTCAAATACACTACGGTCATCGTTGACATCTTGCGTCAGTGCCGATGAATTTGGATTCAGCGGGCCTTGCTGAAGTCCCGTACGGAACACCTCACCAGCCACGATGGTGGGACATATTCCTTGCACTGGATATCGTAAGGGTACGGCTCTATCGGACAATGGATCATCGTCCGCATCAGCCATCGCCTGTATGGTCAAAAACGGGCCTTCCAGTTCTCTGGCAATGACATAGGCCCCGATTGCTTCCGTCTGCGCTACCACATTATCCACCAGCCGTTGGTACATGGCCTGGGGGTTGTCCTGGCTCAGGAGATCCCGCTGAACCAGCAAGGTGACGGCCTGATATTGGCGCAGGCGTATCAATTGGCGAAGCAGATTTTGGGTAAACCAACCGACGCCGCCAATCAGCGACAAGACGAACAATAAAATGGGCAGTCTTCCCCGTTCCGCCCGCCAGAATGCCTGGCGTACCGACGATGAGGTCCATTGCATATGCAGAGACCCTAGATATCCGGGAACAGGTATGCCTAGCATGCCGACACCCGCAGACAAATGGGACCCCAGCGGGGTCCAATGGCCATCCTTCCAGGAGGAAATCACCTGCCCTTGTGAATTGGTGAGCAGAACGATGTTGGGATGGGTGAAAAAACCTGCCTGTATGACCTGCACCAGCACGGCGGCCTGCCAAAAGGCAAGGCCGACAAACGCTGCGGCCAACGCCCCAAAAAAGACGTTACTCCACCACAGCATCCGCTGGTCCGACTGGGACAGGAATCGTTCAGATGCGCTGGTCAGGAAGCCTCGGAATCGATCAGAAATAGGCCGCCACGGCAAGCTGGGTGCAGGTTTGGAGGAAATTTTGTCGATACTCCTGTCGTCGTCTCGCAGAGTGTAACTATTCACAAGGGGTATCGCTACCCCACCTTGCGCATCAGCACTGCTTGTTCCGCAAGGTCGCAGCAGATTGGTCGGGTAGGACTGGCGCAGATGCCTAGAGGCGTCCTTCAGTCGAACGGGGCCCTGAATAGTTACGAAAATAACATTGCAAGTCGTACTTTCAGTCACGCGTCAACTTATCCGGGCCAGTGCAGGATGTGATTCCACTGGCCAGCGGTAATGGGCAGGATGGACAGGCGGTTTCCTTTGCGAATCAGTAGGCTGTCAGAAAACTCTGGCATGGCGCGCAGACTATCCAAAGCAATGTTGTGTGCAAAAGTATGGCGATAAGCCACATCGACCAAATCCCAGCGGGGTTGGTCAAGACGCGATGCCGGGTCGTAATATTTGCTCTGCGGGTCGAACTGAGTGGGGTCTGGATGCGCGGTGCTGGCTACTTCGGCGGTCCCGACGATGCCGGGAACGGGCACGCGCGAATGATAAATGAAGACGCCATCACCTATTTGCATGCTGCGCAGGAAGTTGCGGGCCTGATAATTACGGATGCCGTCCCAGGGTTCCTGTCCGCGCTGCTGCAGATCCTGCAAGGAGAAGGCGTCCGGCTCGGTCTTCATTAACCAGTAAGCCATGCCGTCAATCCAGTGACACGGGATGGTCGAGACGCAGGCTCAGCAGCCGACCGATGGCATGTTCCAGAGATTCCCCACTCTGGCTATCCCGCCATGCGCCGTCTTGCGGCGAGAATCGTGCCGGACCATCGCTGCAGGCCAGCCAAATCTGCTGCACCGCTTCCTGACGATTGATGATGATCTGACTGTCATCGGGCAGAAGTAAGGTAAGCACGTTGTCCACGAGATCGCTCTCTACTTCCGGAGCACTTGCCTCTATTCGGTTCAGCAGATCATTGAGCGTATTTTCAACGGTGACGGCGAAGCTTTGTGGGTTCATGGGACTATCCTGGATCATCGCTCTATAATGAAGCCTGCCGGGCAGCAGGGCAAGCCGACGTCTGCGCGCCGGCCCTGCGGGAGGGCTTTATGGACGCGGATCACGATGCAGTATCTTCAGGAAGGACTCCCCGTAAGCCGCCAGTTTGCGCTCGCCGATACCGGGGACGGTGGCCAGCGCCCGCAGGTCGCGCGGGCGGCGTTGCAGCATTTCCATGAGGGTGGCGTCGTGGAAAATCACGTAGGGAGGCACGCCCTGTGCCAGTGCGAGTTCGCGGCGATGCTGGCGCAGGGCTTCCCAGAGGCCAGCGTCCTGGAGCGCGACTTCCGGGCGTTTGTCGCGCTGCTTCGGTGTCGTGCTTTCATGCTGGCGCAGGGTCAGTTTTTCCTCGCCGCGCAGGAGCGGACGACTGCTCGGGCTGAGGCGCAGGCCACCGTGACCCTCGGCATCGACTTCCACTAGCCCACGCAGTAAAAGATGGCGAAAAAGGGCCCGCCAGGCGTTGGCGGAGAGTTCCCTGCCGATGCCGTAGACAGTCAACTGATGATGGCCCCATTGTTGGATGCGCGGGTCTTCGCGGGCGAGGAGCACGTCGACCAGATATTGCACCCCGAAGCGCTGGCCGGTCCGGTGGACGGCGGAGAGGGCCTTTTGGGCAGCCACGGTGGCATCCCAGGTGGCCGGGGGCTGCAGGCAGTTGTCGCAATTGCCACAAGGCTGAGCGAGGATTTCGCCAAAGTAGCCGAGCAGGGTCTGGCGGCGGCAGTCCGTGGTTTCGCAAAGGGCGAGCATGGCGTCCAGTTTGTGCCCTTCCATCTGCTTACGCGGCAGGTCGGCTTCCGATTGCTGAATCATCTGCCGTAACTGCACCACATCTTGCAGGCCATAGTGCATCCATGCCTCGGCGGGCAGGCCATCGCGCCCGGCACGGCCGGTTTCCTGATAATAGGCCTCGATGCTCTTGGGCAGATTCAGATGGCCGACGAACCGGACATTGGGTTTGTCGATGCCCATACCAAAAGCAATGGTGGCGACAATGATCACTCCTTCATCGCGCTGAAAGCGCTGCTGATTGCGGCGCCGTTCGTCGGCGCTCAGGCCGGCATGGTAAGGCAAGGCGTCGAGTCCCTCGCCTTGCAGCCATTCGGCAATTTCTTCCACGCGCTTGCGGGACAGACAGTAAACGATGCCTGCCTCGCCGGCGTGGCGGTCGCGGATGAAGCGCAGCAAGGCGTTGCGGGCGCCTTGGCTGCCGCTGTGGATGTGGTAGCGGATATTGGGACGATCGAAGGATCGGGTAAAGACGGCGGCCTTCTGCAGCGCCAGCCGGTCAATGATTTCTGCGCGGGTTTTCGGGTCGGCAGTGGCTGTCAGGGCGATGCGTGGCACCTGGGGAAACCGCTCATGCAGCACCCGCAGTTGCAGGTATTCGGGACGAAAGTCGTGGCCCCATTGGGATACGCAGTGGGCTTCGTCAATGGCGAAGAGGTTGATAGTGGCCCGTTGCAGCAGGTTGATGGTGCGCTCCTGGAGCAGTCGTTCCGGGGCGACGTAAAGCAGATCAATGGTGCCATGCAATAGCGCGTCCTCAGTGGCGCGCACTTCCGCGGGGCTGGCGCTGGAGTTCAGGGCAGCGGCAGCGACCCCGGCCTGGCGCAGGGCGTTGACCTGATCGTCCATGAGGGCGATGAGCGGCGAAATCACCACCCCTGTTCCTGCCAGGGCGATGGCGGGAATCTGATAGCACAAGGACTTGCCGCCCCCAGTAGGCATGAGCACCAGCGCATCTCTGGCCGCCATAAGGGTCTGGATCACCTCTTCCTGCGGCGCCCGGAAGGCATCATAGCCGAAGGTGTGGCGGAGTATTTCCAATGGCTGCTGTGTGCTGAGGATCGGCATGGTGACTCAGGATAACGGCAAAGGCTGTCCGAACCAAATCAGGTGATCAGTCGTCCTTCCTGCCCATCTGGGCCGGCGAGTGCGCCGGTAGCAATAATCAGACTGCCATAGACCCAGATCAGCATCGCCATTATCAGAGCCACGGAAATGATTAAAAATAGTACGCCGAACACGAGTTTCATGAGAGCCGGTGTGGCCAGAAATTTCAGCAAAAACCCGATGAGGCCAAGGAAGAGCCCGACGGGGATAGCGGCAATGACCAGCGCGAGCATCATGATCAGCGTGATTACGTAAGGGAAAAAGAGCCAGGCCAGACGATTGCTAAAAATATGTAGCGCGCTTTTTAGCGCCGATTTGGGTGTCGCGCCATAAGCGGCATAGAGCATAAACACATATCCGAAAAAAGTGCCGATCAGGGTGGACACCAGCATTCCAATCCAGAAATCGGGTCGGGTGAGGGTGTCAGGTGGCAGGGAATGCCCAGGTGTCACTGACAGCCCGGAAAAAGCCATAACTATCGAGGCAAGGGCCGCGGGTAGCAGGGACAGTGCCCAGGCCTCAGCCCGTCCAACCCCCCACAACAAGTCTCCCGTGGCCCAGTCCTGCCCGGCGATGACCTTGGCGAGCAGGTGGTAGAAGCCGATGCTGATGACATACATCCAAAGATACATGGGGAGGCGCCACAGGTCGGCATTGTCTGGGCTGACCGTGCCGAGAATACCATTGGCAATGAATCCGATCATGAGGAGGATCATGAAAACAATGATGGCTCCGGCGAGGGACTTGAACTGCTGTCGCAACAATTGCCAACCACCGAAAATGGCACCGCGATAGCTGGGCTGGCCGGGGACGAGGGGGGCGTCGGGCATGGCTGGGTCTCCTGGTGGGGGCTTCTTCCCAAGCTGCGCGGTGGGAGTAGCTCACAGTGTAGGTGAAAATTCTGACCATGCGCAGTCGATGTATGTGTACTGCTTTTTAGCCGTTACCCGGTTGTGCAAACATCGGGCAGGATGTCTGATAAATCACGGGTTCTGTGCCATCAATACGCGCGGCACTGAGTTGGCGGCCCCAGACACAGCCGCTGTCCAGTGCCAGCATACGTGGTTGCACCAGCAAACCTTGGGTGGCCCAGTGGCCGCAGATGATGGCGCCAGAGGTCTGCCTTTCAAAAAACCGCTGGTGCCAGGGTGCAAACTCGTGGGAAGTGTCCTTGGGCGGCGTGTTGGGCCAGCTAAAAAAGCCCTTGGCGGTCACATAGCGGGCGCGGGTGAACACGGCGACCCGGAAGCGTTGCGCATCCTCTTCGTGGCGACAATCCTGCCAGCGGTTGGGTGCCGGAGCTGCCCAGAGGGATTTCATAAAACGCCGCCAGTGACGGTCGCGCAGCGCATCCTCGACGGCGTCAGCATGTCCGCGCGCCGTGGCCATATCCCAGTCAGGATGGATGGCGGCGTGGACCATGGTCCAGCTCAGTTGCGGATCAGTATGCAGCAACGGGCCACTGCGCAACCACTCCATCCATTCGTCTGCCTGGGGATCGGCTAGCAAGGGGGCGAGGGTGTCACTTTTTTTTGCCGGGGTGATGCCCGCCCAGCGCGCGAGTGCGTACAAATCATGGTTGCCGAGGACGATCTGCACTCGGTCGCGCCAGGCGTAAAGCCGGTTGATGACGGCGTGGCTGTCCGGCCCCCGGTTGACGAGGTCGCCGGCCAGCCAGAGCCGATCTGTTTGCGGTGCAAAGCCGATTTGCTCCAACAGAGCGCTAAAGGGCGCATAGCAACCTTGCAGGTCGCCCATGGCATAGATGGCGGTCATATTTTAGAGCGTGACGACCTGATCAGAACGCTTCATCTGGCGAACCAGGGTCTTCATGCTCGCTACTTTGATACCGGGAATCAAGGTCCGATTTTCAGTCGCATGCAGCCATTCGAGACCGATCACATGAATTTCGGCACCCAACTCCTGAATCTCTGCGAGGAGGTCGTGGTGGACACGCTGCCTCTCCCCCAGGTTTTCCGAGTGTAGCGCTAGTGATGCGGCTTCTTCGGCAAGAAATATACTGACCCCAATGCCGTCGGCGAGGGCCGCCGCTGCCATGCGCAGGCCGTGGAGAATGGGGTTGCCGCTGGCGTCTGGATGGGATTTGATGAGAATGGTCCAGTGCATGGTCTTTACGCTCTTTGCTATCTATGGTTCTTCAAAAGCTTGAAGGCCGTCGTCCTGCTTCGACGACCAACACCGTTAAGTCTAGCATAAAAATGCTCCGAGGGGGATTTTGTTTGCACGGTTCCTTGGGCCGCTTGACCCTTGTCGTAGTCACCGATATAAATCGGTCTTGGAGATATCCAATGGAGAACAACGATGCGACTATGGCTGCGGAGCGTGTTGTTTATGGCGCGGGTATTCGCTAGCCTGCCTACGGTAGGCCAAATGGGAATGCCATTTGAGTGATGCGGCGGCTATAGCGATTACCGCGTCACGCCAACCACCCACCCGCTGGCCGACGACGCTTACGGCGGCCGCTGTGCTGGTTTTTCTGCTGGCACCTTTTGCGGCACTGGTTTTTGCGACGGACTGGCATGATTTCCAGTTCGCTCCCGGTGATCTCGACGCCATCCGGGTTTCCCTGTTTTATAGCGGTCTGGCGCTCATGCTGGTGGTGCTGGCGGGGACGCCACTCGCCTGGTGGCTGGCGCATTATCATTACCGCGGCAAGTGGCTGGTGGATGCGTTGCTGTTGCTACCGCTGCTGACGCCGCCCCTGGCCATGGGCATTTTGCTGAGTTCCTTCTACGGGCCTTATTCACCGGTGGGTGGTTTGTTCAGTCAAGCGGGGCTCTATCTGACGAATACCGCACCAGCCTTTGTGCTGGCACAGATCTACGGGGCCATGCCCTACTATGTGCTGGCGGCGCGAGCGGCCTTCGAGGGAGTGCCCGAGGAGCTGGAGCAGATCAGCCGTACCCTGGGACGCAATCGCTGGCAGACCTTCTGGCGGGTGACGCTGCCGCTGGCGCGTCTGGGGCTGACGGCCGGGGTGGCGCTGGCCTGGGTGCGCGCCATGGGGGAGTTTGGCATCGTGCTCATCGTGGCGTATTTCCCGCAGGGTATCCCGGTCAAGCTTTGGGTCAATCTGGAGGATATGGGGCTGAGTGCGGTTTACCCCTTGCTCTGGGTATTCTTTCTGGTCGCGGTGCCTTTGCCTTTATGGCTGGGGTTGCGCTCGCGCCGACAGGGGATGTTCTGATGGCGCCGTACTAAAACCTATGGAAATTCGTTATCAGTTAGAAAAGCCGGTCACGCTGGATATTCAGATGGAGGTGCGGGATTTCACCGTCCTGCTCGGTCTTTCCGGAGAGGGCAAGACGATGCTGCTCAAAGCCATCGCCGGTTTGATTCCGGCGCGTGGGCATCCTTTCGGTGGTCTTGCTGCCGAGCGGCGTCCTATCGGCTATTTGCCTCAGGGCTATGCGCTTTTTCCGCACCTGCGGGCTTGGGAAAACGTCGCCTTTCCGCTGCCCAGGGGCGCAGGTCGCCGCGCGCAGGCTATGGATTTGCTAGCGCGCGTGGGGCTTGTCGATCTGGCGGAGCGTTATCCGGCGGCCCTCTCCGGTGGGCAACGTCAGCGGGTGGCGCTCGCCCGCGCTCTGGCGCGGCGTCCTGAGCTGCTGCTGCTGGACGAGCCTACCTCGGCGCTGGATATGGCCACCCGCGACGAGATTCTGGATGAACTCATCCGTGAGGTCCACGACTTTGGGGTGCCGGTGCTGGCGGTGAGTCATGATCCGCACCTGGCGATGCTCGCAGATCACATGGCGGTGTTGCTGGATGGGCGTATTGCGCAGGAGGGGCCTCCCCGTGCGGTGTTTGCGCGACCCGCCACTATGGGGGTGGCGCGTTTGCTGGGATTTCGTAATTTCCTGGCGGGGCGTATTGAGGAAATAGCAGGAGCCGAAATGGTGGTGGCAGGAGCAGGAGCCGACTGGCGTTTACGTACCGGCTTGCAGCACGACATGCGTCCGGGTATGGCGGTGACCGTGGCCATTCGTTCCGAGGATATCGTGCCGGACCAGACCCCGGACGGCTCAGCGCCGAATGCCCTGAAATTGCAGGTCGTGGGCCTCCGGGAGGAGGGCGTTGCCTTGCGTGTCAGAATGGAAGGGGCTTTATCTTTGGATATGCTGTTACCGCGCTTGCAGTGCGAAGGCAGGTCTCTGGCGCCAGGCACAGATATGTGGGTGCAGGTGGCACCAGAGCATGTCCACGTGATGGCAAGGTAAAGCAGGCCGGGCGTCCCCATTTTCGTAGTGCCGGATGGGTTTTTTGCAATCCATTGATATTGACAGGGTTGGGCGTTGGCGCCAGAATACGCGACTTAATTTCCCGCAGACGCGGGATTGTAGATATGGAGAGTAAAAGTTGGCCAATACAGCTCAGGCGCGCAAGCGCGTATTACAAAATGAAAAGCGGCGCCTGCACAACGCCAGTCTGCGCTCGCGCTTGCGCACCTATGTGAAGGGTGTGCTGAAGGCCGTCCACCTTGGTGATCAGGAACAGGCACGCAGCGCGTTGCGCGCCGCGGAATCGGTCATCGACAAGACCGTTGGCAAGGGTGTGGCACACCGCAACATGGCGGCCCGCACCAAGAGCCGACTCTCGGCCCGCGTCAAAGCGATGGGTAACGTCGCTCAGTAAAGGCAGGTAAGCGCATCCCGCAGTCCAAGCGGGATACCGAGCAGAAGAGGCAATCCGGTGGTGTGGGTTGCCTCTTTGCTTTTATGCGTGGCGAACGCGCTTGTCAGGTTTTGCCGAGCATCTCCCGCAGACGGGCGAAAGCGGCAGTCGGGTCCATTTCTTCTTCGGGGTTCTGGTCGCCCTGCCAGTCCAGGTGTTCTTTAGGGATCTCCCGGAGGAAGCGGGAGGGTTCCGGATTGACGTCCTGGCCGTAGCGGCGGCGTTTGCGACAGAGACTCAGAGTCAGGCGGAAGCGGGCGCGGGTCATGCCCACGTAAAAAAGGCGGCGTTCTTCTTCAATCTGCTCCGGGGTTTCGCTGTTGCGATGGGGCAGCAGTTCTTCTTCGGCACCGACCAGAAACACCTGCGGGAACTCCAGCCCTTTGGCAGCGTGCAGGGTGGATAGGCGCAGCACATCGCGGTCGTCGTCCTCCTCGCGCTCCAGCACGTTGAAGAGCATCAGGCGGTTGAGGATCTCCGCGAGGGTTTGCGGGCCTTCGTCCTGTTCTTGCAGGCGCTGCATCCAATTCAGGAGCTCCTGAATATTTTCCCAGCGGCGCCCCACATCTTTTTCGTCGCCTTCACTCTGTAGATACTGCAGATAGCCGATTTCCTCGGGCAGGCTCTGCAGGGCCGGGATAAGTTCGGCTTTGTCCACCTCACCAGCCTTGAGATTCACCCAGCCGGCGAAGCTGCGCAGGGCTGTGCGCGCCTTGTCGGGTAGCTCCAGTGCGTCTTCCCAAAGCGCGGCGAAGAGCGAGAGATTTCGCTCTTTGGCGAAGGCGCCCAGGCGTTCCAGGGTGCTGCTGCCGATGCCCCGACGTGGCGTATTGACCGCGCGCAGGAAAGCGGGATCATCGTCAGGGTTGGCCAGTAGCCGCAGATAGGACAGAAAATCCTTGATTTCACTGCGTTCAAAGAAGGAGAGCCCGCCGGATATCTGGTACGGAATCCGGGCATTGCGCAGGGCCGCTTCAAAGGGGCGGGCCTGATGGTTGCTGCGATACAGAATGGCGTAATCGCGGTATTCACCCTGCCGCTGAAAGCGGTCGCGGAGAATGGTATTGACCACTTGCTCCGCCTCGTCGGCCTCGTTGGCGCAGCGCAGGGCGCGGATGCTGTGGCCGTCGCCCAGCGTGCTCCACAGGCGCTTTTCAAAGAGGTGCGGATTTTGCGCAATGACCGCATTGGCGGCCTGGAGAATGCGGCCGGTGGAACGGTAGTTCTGCTCCAGTTTGACGACTTTGAGGTTGGGGAAATCCTGCGCCAGCCGATGCAGGTTGTCGGCAGCAGCACCCCGCCAGGAGTAGATGCTCTGGTCGTCGTCACCCACCGCCGTCAGGTTGTGACGGGTGCCCAGCAGACTTTGCACCAGGCGGTACTGCGCCCCGTTGCTGTCCTGATATTCATCCACCAGCAGGTAGCGGATACGATCCTGCCAGGCGTGACGGGCTTCTGCGTGGTCTTGCAGCAGGCGGGTGGGCAGGAGGATGAGATCATCCAGATCCACGGCGTTGCAGGCACTGAGGGAGCGCTGATAGGTCGCATAGATATGGGCGGCCTCCTGGCCGAGACGGTCATCCGCATGCGCTTCCTCGGGGAAGAAACCGTCATTCTTGAAGCGGGAGATACGTGCCTGGATGGCTTCAGCGAGATCGCTGGGGCCGTTGGCCTCGCGGAGCAGGTTACGAACCATCCCCAGGCTGTCGCCAGGGTCAATGACGCTGAAGTTGCCGCGATAACCCAGGCGCTCAATGTCTTTGCGCAGGATCTGCAGGCCCAAATGATGAAAGGTGGAAACCATCAGGCCGCGGCTGTTATGGCCCTGCAAAGCCTCGGCGACGCGACTTTTCATCTCACGGGCGGCCTTATTGGTGAAGGTCACGGCGCAGATGTGCCTGGGGGCGACCTGCTGCTCGCGGATGAGATGGACGATTTTCCGGGTGATGACCCGGGTCTTGCCCGATCCGGCCCCGGCCAGCACCAGCAAGGGGCCGTGGATGTGTTTTACAGCTTCCTGCTGTGGCGGATTGAGTTCAGCCATGGGTGTCATGCGGGCGGGGCCTGCTGCGGCTAATTATCGGCTGCCAGCGGGTTTTCAGGTGATTCGGAGAAACCGCCCTTATAGGCCCACCAGATCACCATTGGGCCGAGAATGATCATGGGTACGGACAGGACCTGACCCATGGTGTAAGGACCGAAGACAAAGCCCAACTGAATATCCGGTTGCCGCGCGTATTCCGCGATGAAACGGAAGATGCCATAGAGGAGGACGAACATCCCGCCGACGGCACCGGCAGGTCGGGCTTTGCGGCTGTAGACGGCGAGAATCAGCAGGAGCAGAACCCCTTCCAGCAGA
This sequence comes from Acidithiobacillus sp., assembly GCA_037440305.1. Taxonomy (GTDB): domain Bacteria; phylum Pseudomonadota; class Gammaproteobacteria; order Acidithiobacillales; family Acidithiobacillaceae; genus Acidithiobacillus. The sequence continues at coordinate 1,917 of JBBIUH010000062.1, read as the reverse complement.
AACTCATAGAGTTGTGAGGGTTGCCGGGGTTGTGGGCCACCTGAGGGGAAGACCATGGCCCAGGGGAGGTCGCTGACACGGCCAAAAAGCTGATCGTTGATAAAGTTGGCGAGACGCCCCAGACCCAACCCGATGGGCACGGCTGGCGCGATGAAGTCCAGAGTGGGCAGAAAGGCATGTTGCTCATGGAGTCGCGCAAATACCCAGCAGGCGATGACGACGCCCAGGAGGCCGCCGTGGAAAGACATACCGCCATCCCAGATGGCCAGCATTTTCATGGGATCGGCGAGGTAATAGGGGAGGTTGTACCAGAGCACGTAACCCACCCGGCCGCCCAGAATGGCGCCGACGGCCACATAAAATTCCAGGTCGACGACCTGCTCTTTGCGCCAGTTCCAGTGCGCCATGCGACCGCGCCGAATGAGCCAGACGGTGGCAATGACAAAGCTGATGATCTCCAGCAGACCGTACCAGTGGATGGTGACGGGGCCAAGCTGGAAGCCGACGGTGTTGATATCCGGAAAATGCAGCATGGGGGTCCTCGTAAATTTAGGCCACCATGGCGGAGCCCTGCGCTTCTGTCAAGGTGACGTCGTGGGCTTGGGCATGTCGACTGGGTCTCCGGCGGTTACTTTTGGGTGCCTGACTTCTCTTGTAAATAGATAGAGATCTAAGTATAAGTACCCTAATAATCTGGGCGGCTAAAAATACCGGAGGGATTCATGAGCAAAGACCTGTTGCAGGAAGCATTTGCCCTGGCCCTGCATGACAGCGCAAGGGCTTGGCGCCACGCGCTGGATCGTCGCCTGAAGGGTCTCGGACTGAGCCAGGCGAGCTGGATGAGTATCGCTTTTCTGGCGCGGGCCGAAACCCCCCTGACCCAGACCGAGCTGGCACATCGTCTCTCGGTGGAGGGGCCGACGGTGGTAGCTATGGTGGACCGGTTACAGCGCGCTGGATTGGTACGCCGCGAGATCGCCCCGGAAGACCGGCGTATCCGACGGGTGTTGCTGACGCCTGAGGGGCGGACCGTGTATGCGGAGGTGAGGCGTGTCGCTGGTGACTTCCGCCGCGAAATGCTGGATGGTCTGGATGCCGCAGAGTTGCAGCAAGCGACGGATCTCCTGCAGCGTTTGCTGCGCTTTACCGAAGAATCCTCCCGATGACAGTGAAAAGCGCCGCGGTCGCTACGGAGGGATTGAACCGGCCCCTCATTACCCTGTCCATCATGCTGGCTACCATCATGCAAACCTTGGACAGCACCATCGCTAACGTGGCTCTGCCCCATATGCAGGGCAGCCTGTCCGTGTCCTTGAATCAGGTTGGTTGGGTGCTGACCTCTTATATCGTGGCGGCGGCCATCGCCACGCCACTGACTGGCTGGCTCTGTGACCGTTTTGGTCAGCGTACCGTCTTTCTGGCCTCGGTGCTGGGTTTTACTTTGGCCTCCATGTGGTGCGGTATTTCTACCTCGCTGGCGGAAATTGTCGTTGCGCGGGTGATGCAGGGCGTCTTCGGAGCGGCGCTGGTGCCGCTTTCGCAAACCGTCCTGCTCGACATCAACCCCCGGGAAAAGCAGGGCTCCGCCATGGCCTTGTGGGGCATGGGGGTGATGGTTGGACCCATCGTCGGTCCTACCCTGGGCGGCTGGTTGACGGATAACATGGGTTGGCGCTGGGTATTTTTCATCAATGTGCCGGTGGGGATCATGGCGTTTACGGGAATCTGGAAGTCCTTCCCCAGGGATTCGGTGCTGCGGCGGATGCACTTTGACATGGCGGGGTTTGTCAGCCTGGGTCTGGCCATTGGGGCCTTGCAGTTGTTGCTGGATCGCGGGCAAGAGCAAAACTGGTTCGCTTCGGTGGAAATCTGGATAGAAGCCTATATTGCCGGGTTTGCGGCCTTATATTTCATCTA
>JBBIUH010000061.1:0-13316 GCA_037440305.1 Acidithiobacillus sp. | reverse complement strand
CCTGACTTGAGCGCCGCGATGGTTTGCCGCACCTGCTGGCGCGCCGCCGTCAGAATATTTTCCCATTCTGCGCGCGCTACAGAAGCCGCTTTATCGCGCTCTTGTCGCGCCGCTTCCAGCTCGCGCTCCAGGTGCCGGGCAGACTTTGCGGCTTCGTCGCGTGCCAACGCGGCCTCATCCATGGCCTGCTGTGCGGCCCGTAACAGGCCCTCCCGCTGCGCTTCCCAACGCTCCCAGTCCTCACGGTCATCGGCATAGAGCGCCTCGGCGCGGGCCATCAGCGGCGCTGGCATCCCCACCCGCCGAGCGATGGCCAGACCATGACTGGCGCCACCCACACCCCACTGCAGGCGATAGGTGGGTGCCAGACGCTCTGCATCGAAACCCATTCCCGCCAGCGCCACACCTTCATGGCTCAGGGCATAGCGTTTCATCACTTCCAGATGGCTGGTGAGCAGCGTGCAGGATTTGGCCGCCAGCAAGGCCTCTGCCACCGCCTGGGCCAGTGCGCCCCCCTCCCGTGGATCGGTGCCGTTGCCCAATTCATCAAGGAGCACGAGACTGTGGGCATCGGCATGCTCCAGCACTTCCTGCAGACGCTGCACCTGCGCCGAAAAGGTAGAAAGATCCGTGTGAATATCCTGGGCATCACCAATGACCGCAAAGCACTTTCGGAAATAACCCAGAGTGCCTTCCGCCGTCACCGGCAACCCCATATACGCCATCAGATGATTGAGCCCCACCGCTTTCAGGGTAGCCGTCTTGCCACCGGTATTGGGGCCGGTAATCACCAGTTGGTGTGCGTCCGCCCCGAGATGTACCGCGTTACCCACGACCTGCCCCGGATGACGCAGGCAGAGTAGCGGATGGCGCAAGGCCTGCAGATCAAACGCCGCTGCAACGCCCACCTTGGGCAAAATCCCGCCATAGGCATCACCCAATTCCAGCCCTGCCCGTACCGCATCCAGGCGGCCCATATACCGCAAGGCCGCGACGATGCCCGGCACCTCTTCCCCAACCGCCGCACTCAGGACGCTGAGAATACGTTCCTGCTCCTGAAGCTCAGCACGTCGGTCCTGAACCAACTGATTATTCAGATCGACAGCAGCCAGCGGCTCTACAAAAAGGGTTTCACCACTGGCCGAGCGGTCATGAATGATCGCCTTGATGCGCCCCTTATGGCTGGCTTTGAGGGGCAACACGTAACGCTCATTACGCTGCACGATGACCTGGTCCTGCCAGTATTCCTGCCAGTCAGGATTGCGCAGAACGCTCTGCAAGAAACGCTGCAATTCGCCGCGGCTGGCCCGCAGGCGCTGACGCAGGCGCGCGAGATCAGCGCTCGCCGTATCTAGGAGTTCACCCTCATCATCCAACGCCATGTTGAGGCTGCGCGACAAAGCTACCGGAGGATCAAGCTCAGCCGCCAGTCCGGTCAGGGCATCCACGGTCTGACGCAAAGCTGCGGCGTAGTCTTTCTGTGCTGTCAGCACGTTGAGCACCGCGCGCAAATCTCGCCCGCTGAGCACAGCACCAGGGCACCTTGCCAGATCCAGCAAGGTATTTACATCGGGGAGATCAGAAACAGGGAGAGGAAAACCGGCGGCAATACGTTGTGACAACCACTGCGACCAGTTCAGACGATCATGAATTTCCGCGAGCGTCACCCACGGTGCGACCGCCGCAACATGTCTGCGGCCATAGATGTGGCCACAATGCTGCGACCACGCGCTCTGAATATCACCGGCATCCAGAGCCCGCCAGAAGCTGTGCTGCCAGGGGGCAACCCCGGCCGCAGCCGTGTCCTCGCCCATCAACTGCTAAGGCGGGCCTTCACTTTTTCCGCCACCACGGCCATGTCCGCACGTCCCTGCATCTGCGGGCGCAAGGCGGTAAGTACCTTACCCAGATCTTTGGGACCGCTGGCCGCTACGGCCGTCATCGCCTCAGCAATCAGCCCATCAATCTCTGCAGGTGACAGGGCCTCCGGCAGATAGACCGCGAGAAAAACGATTTCTGACTCTTCCTTTTCCGCAAGATCCGGACGACCACCGGCAATAAATTGGCTGGCAGAATCTTTGCGCTGCTTGATCAGCTTATCCACAATGCTCAACGCTTCGGTATCGTCAAGCTCGCGGCGCTCATCAATTTCGCGCTGCTTGATCGCCGCCAGGAGCATACGAATGGTCACCAGACGCTCGGCTTCCCGTGCGCGCATAGCTGACTTCATATCTTCCTGGATGCGCTCGCGGAGCGTCATCAGTAGAGCCGGACCAGACGCATGGACTGGCGACGCATACGCTTCAACGCACGTTTGCGGGCAGCGGCGGCCTTGCGCTTGCGCTCTTCCGTGGGCTTTTCGTAGAACTCACGACGCCGCACTTCGGTAAGGACACCCGCCTTTTCACAGGAACGTTTGAAACGCCGTAGCGCAACTTCGAAAGGCTCATTTTCTTTGACGCGAACAGTTGGCATAGAAGAATTCCGACCTCTTTGGATAAGGGTGATGAGAAAGGGCGAGATTATAGGCAGATCAAGGTGCATAGTCAAAAAACCCCTGGTCACCCGTGAATACACCGCAGCTAAGTGCATTATTTTTCGCGATGGCGGCAACACTGTTGCCAAAACCGCAAAACAACAGTTGCAGACCCTTGACAGGCAGATCAAAAAGAATCCTAATACAGGAACACGGAAATCCCTGTTAAATTATATTATTAGATTACAATGTTGCAACACTTTGTAATCAAAGCAAGAGGCCAAAATGTATACTGAAGCTAGAGAATTAATGGATTCAGACATTCCTGATATGGGTCCCGCCATTGATCCGCCACCTCTTGATGATTTTATAGACGACGAAAACAGTGGACCGTTTCTCAGCCAGAAGCAGGAACTGCAACTCATCCATCGCCTGCGCCAGGGCGACGAATGCGCTCGCGCCACCCTCACCTCTGCCCACATGCCCTTGGTGAGGGCGGTCGCCCGCGGTTATCGTAACAAGGGACTGAGTCAGGAGGACCTCCTTCAAGAGGGATATATGGGCCTGTTGCGAGCCGCCGACCGATTTCGGGAAGGGCTCGGAACACGCTTTTCCAGCTACGCGACCTGGTGGATTCGCGAGGCCATGCAACGGGCGCTCATCCGCTCCCGCTTCATACGCCTGCCTGACTATCTTGCCAAGTCCCTGCACGCTTATATGCAGCGCGGAGAGGAAGAAGACAGCAGCACCGATGTGCGCCGAGAGCAGCGTCGCGAAGCCCTTGGGGTGCGCGAGAGTACCATGCGCGCCCTAGACTTCGCCGACATTCGTGTCTTCTCTCTCGACGAAGAAATGTCCGACGGGCCAAGCCGTATCGAACAGGTGGTCGGCGACATTGCTGGCCCTGATAGCGAGTACGACCGCGACGCCATCTGCAAAGCGCTGCGTGGGCATCTGACAGAACTCAACGAAAAGCAACGGGAGGTCATGGTGTTTCGCTACGGCATGCATGGCGATGCGCCCATGACCCTGGAAGCCGTCGCCGAACGGATGGGTGTCAGTCGCGAGGCAGTAAGGCAATTGCAGGTACGGGCCCTGACCCGCCTGCGTCAGTCATTGAGTGATAGTGGCTGGGGCATCTGACGTTCCGCCAGTAGCCCCAGCAGTCTGCGTAGCGCCACCGCACGATGGCTGCAATCATTTTTTTCTTCCAGACCCCGCTGCGCCGCACTGAGTAGCCCGCCCGCGGGCCAAAATAGCGGGTCGTAACCAAACCCCTCGTCACCTGCAGGATGCTCACCAATAGCCCCCCGCCAGAAACCCTGGGCCACCAGGGGCGAGGGGTCAGCGGTGGATTCCAGAAAGACCATGCAAGCCACATAATAAGCAGCACGAGCCTCTCCCCGCGCCTCCGCCAGCATCGTTAGCAACTTGGTGTTGTTGGCGGCGTCACTGGCTCCTGGGCCAGCATAGCGCGCGGAGTAAAGGCCAGGCGCCCCCTGGAGATAGGGCACACAAAGCCCGGAATCTTCGGCGAGCGCCGCCATACCACTTTGTGAAGCGGCGTGGCGTGCCTTGAGCAACGCATTTTCGACAAAGGTGGACCCCGTTTCTGCAATACTGGAAATACCCAGTTCCGTTTGACTGACCACCGCGAAGCCATGGGCGGCAAGTATCGGTTGCAGCTCCCGCAACTTGCCCGCATTACCGGTGGCCAGCAGCAAGGGCGTCATGAACGGGCTTCCGGACACTCCTGATGCTGACGCGCCACTAATTCAGCGATTCCCTTGCGCGCCAGCCCCAGCATTTCGGCCATTTGTTCCGTACTGAATACCGCGCCCTCAGCAGTTCCCTGTACTTCTACAAACGCACCTGCACCGGTCATCACCACATTCATATCCACATCGGCATTACTGTCTTCGGCATAGTCGAGATCCAGCACCGCCTGTCCCTGATATATACCCACCGAAACAGCCGCCACCCAGTCCCGCAAGGGATTATTCTGAACCCGCCCCGCCGCACGCAGGTGCTGCAGGGCATCGGCCACCGCCAGACAAGCGCCGGTAATACTCGCGGTGCGGGTCCCGCCATCGGCCTGAAGCACATCACAATCCACCCAGATGGTGCGCTCGCCCAAGGCCTGTAAATCTACGGCAGCACGCAGACTACGGCCGATGAGGCGTTGAATTTCGTGGGTGCGTCCGCCGATGCGTCCCTTGGCAGATTCCCGTGCGACCCGCTCACGGGTTGCACGCGGCAACATGCTATATTCTGCCGTCACCCATCCCTTGCCCGCACCGCGCAGGAAGGGCGGCACCTTTTCTTCGACGCTGGCGGTGCACAGCACTTTGGTGTCGCCGCAGGCTATCAGCACCGAGCCTTCGGCATGTTTGGTAAAATTTCGGGTGACCTGTACCGGACGCAAGGCGTCAGCACTTCTTCCACTGGGACGTGTCATGGGAATACTCGTTGGAGATAGTAGCGCATTGTACCGTGAGGGGACGATAGGATTCAAAGCAAGGCTCTGTCCCTCTCCACCCTTCAGCCACTATAATGATAAAAATCCGCTTCCCAGAGGAACGAATCATGTCTGGCATTGCCCACGTAGAAATCGCCCAATTTTTGAAACAGCACCATTTGGCCCAGTCTCTGACCATCAGCGAAATCCAGACCCTTGCAGAATATGTCACCCATGCCCAGTTCCACCTGGACCAGGTGATTGCCGAATGGGGTACGCTAGGGGAGGCCCTGTTTTTCTGCGTCAAGGGTGAAATGGCCATCATTCACCACACCGCCGATGGCGACGAAGTAGAAGTGGTCCGGGTACGTGATGGGGAGATGGCTGGAGAGATGTCCTTTTTCGATCGTCAGCCACGTAGCGCCCGCATCCTCGCCAAGAGTGACGATACCCAGGTGCTGGTCCTCACCCGCGCCCGTTATCAGCGATTAAAGGTAGAGAAGCCTTACATTACTGTGAACATCTTGGAACAGGCCATCATCAGTCTCGACCACCTTTTCCGTAGTCTTTCACAAAATTATACCGATTTTTCCACCTACATTTACGGCAAGGGGAAACGTTAAGATTCGTTCCTACGCGCCGCGCTGGTTGAGCAGATCCATAATGCGGCGCAGTCGCTCCAGGGGATCCTGAAGGAGGAGAAGTTGTTGCTTTTCTTCTGGAGAGGCGGGCAGTGCCTGCGCCAGAATCATTCCGGCACTGCTGGCGTCCATCTCTGCGGCGGACTCCTTGCCCACTAACTCTTCAAGGATAGAACGCAACACGTCACTTTCGCGGTGCATGGGCACAATGGGCTCCGCGACCCAGCGATGAATGACAGCTACCGCCAAAGGTCCATCGTAACGCCAGTCCTGGATGGTGAAGCGCTCCTGCCCCTGGACCTGTATCTGGAGAACACCCGCCTCACCACCCCAGTCCACAATGCGCGCCAGAGTGCCTACCAGCTCCGGCTCAGCATGGCCGTCGCCGCGAGGGTGGCTGAGGCAAATGCCAAAATCGCGGCCCTGCCGCAGGGAAGCGCTGATCATATCCAGATAACGCGGCTCAAAAACACGCAGTCCCAATAATGCCTTGGGAAAAAGCACTGTTCGGAGTAAAAATAGGGGCGTCCGGTCCGCTTTCGTCACCTGCCGTTCCTCTCACGAGTATTCATGAACCCCACCTTAAAACCATCGTCGTCATTTTCGCTCTATGTGCATCTGCCCTGGTGCAAGGCCAAGTGCCCCTATTGCGATTTCAATTCCCACGCCGCTGACAGCATCCCGGCAGAACGTTATCTGTCCGCACTACTCGCTGACCTGGATCGCGAACTGCCACGTATCTGGGGACGTCGTGTGCAGACTGTTTTTATCGGTGGTGGCACCCCCAGCCTCTTTCCGCCAGAAATCATCGACCGTCTGCTCTCCGAGATCCGCGCCCGCCTGCGGCCGCTGCCTGGCCTGGAAGTAACGCTGGAGGCCAATCCGGGGGCGATAGAAGCGGCCTCTTTTCGCGCCTTCCGGGAGGCAGGCATTACCCGACTCTCTTTGGGCATCCAATCTTTCAATGACGTCTTCCTGCAACGGCTCGGCCGCATTCACGATGCAGCGGCAGCCCGCCGCGCGGTGGAGCTCGCCATCGCCGCTGAATTCGAGAGCTATAATCTCGATCTTATTTTTGCCCTGCCGGGGCAGGATCTCGCTGCTGCACGATCAGACCTGCAAACCGCACTGGACTATGCACCCCCTCATCTGTCCCTCTACCAACTCACCCTGGAGGAGGGGACCCCTTTTGCAAGCCATCCGCCAGCCAACCTGCCGGACAACGATCAGGCAGCCGACATGGAAAATGCCCTGCGTCAGCAACTCCAGGAGGCCGGACTGCCGCGCTACGAGATATCCGCGCATGCCCTGCCCGACCAACGCTGCCAGCACAATCGCAATTACTGGCTCTATGGCGACTATCTCGGCATCGGTGCCGGGGCGCACGGCAAGATCACCTTGCCCGAGGGCATCTGGCGCAGCCGCAAACCCAGCCGCCCGGAAAGTTATATGGCCGACGCGCTAAGTGATGCCGACGCCATTGGTGACTATGAACCCGTTTTAGTTGCCGACAGACCCTTCGAGTTTATGCTCAACGCCCTGCGCTTGACGGATGGCTTCCCCGTGGTGCTATTTCCGGAACGTACCGGCCTGTCATGGCCGATGATTCAGCTACAAATTCGCCGGGCCGCGTGCGATGGCTTGGTCGAAATCAAAGGGGAAACCCTACGACCCACTGCCCTCGGACTCAATTTTTACAACGATCTCTGTGCGCGTTTTGTACCGTGACGGCGCGATCCGTTTTACTCTCGTCCCATCGCCTCAGTTTCGTGGCCGGTGATGGAGCCTTTGCTGAACAAGTACTCACGCAATTCTTTATCGAGACGCGGCATTTTGCGGCGCAGCCACTCCAGGACCATAGCAGCATGCTCAATTTCTTCATCCCGGTTGTGTTCCAGGACTTGCTTGAGAGCAGGGTCCTTGCAGGCATCGGCGCGCTGCTGGTACCAGTCGACCGCTTCAAGCTCCTCCATCAGCGAGGAAATGGCCCGGTGGATGTCCACGGTTTCGGGGGACAGGGACTCGATGGATTCATGCAAAGTTTCATGCGCCATAACCAACTCCTTTGGGCGGACTAGTGAAACATCCCTCAAATCATAGTCCAAAGTCTGGACAAAACCAAAGCGCTCCCGGCTTTGGACTCGCTCGCATCCTGTCCAAAGCCGGGCTTTGTTCCAGGACGGTGGCGGCGGAATGGATTCGCGCCGGGCGGGTGGAGGTGGACGGTCGTCGGATACACAATCCGGAGGCGCGCTTCGCCCTGTCCGGCGCGAAAATCTGTGTCGATGGTATCGAGGTCACCGCGAGTGCCCGCCAGGTTTTGCTGCTGCACAAACCGCCCGGCTTCCTTACCACCCGTCAGGATGAAAAGGGGCGTGCCACCGTGTATGACCTGCTGCCCAAGAGTCCATGGCTGGCCCCCGTGGGACGTCTGGATCAGGCCAGCTCTGGCCTGCTGCTTTTCAGCAATGATCCGTACTGGGCGCAACAATTGCTGGATCCCGATCAGCATGTGGCCAAGACCTACCATGTGCAGATTCGCCCGCCCCTCTCTGCCAGCGCCGCAGCCCAACTGGCGGCTGGCTCCGTGCTCGACGGCGAACATTGTCTGCCGATGCAGATCAGGGAGTTACGCTGCGGTGGCAAAACCCAGTGGCTGGAGTTCATTTTGCAGGAAGGACGCAATCGCCAGATCCGGCGTCTGCTTGCCGCTTGCGACAGAGAAGTGTTGCGACTGATTCGCGTAGCGGTGGGAAACCTGCCCCTCGGCGCACTGCGTCCCGGCGAATGGCGCTGGCTGCGCAGCGATGAGGAAGACCTGTTACGCCAGACACCGTCATCCCATGACATTCCACGTTTCCCGCCAGAATAAGCCTGACCATGCGGTGCATCGGGCCATAATCTCGGTTTTTCTTGATCGCGGTCTATGCCCTACATTATTTAGTACCTTCCCCAGCTTGCCAAAGAGAGGTGTCGACCTTATACTGACCGAACGGTCGGTATCTTGGCATGCGCATCTTCAGGTCCAATCGCCAAAGTGGGTAAAGCTGATCCGTACCGTCAGGATTATTCGTCACAGAGAGGGGCCCATCCGTGGCGCAAGAGAGCTCGGCTTCACGCCTCACCATTACGGTCGCGGTCATGCTGGCGGTAGTCATGCAGGTACTCGACCTGACCATTGTCAACGTCGCCCTGACCTACATGCGCGGCTCTCTGCAAGCCAACAGCGATCAGATCACTTGGGTGCTCACCAGTTACATGGTCGCCAATGTGATCGTCTTGCCCCTCACCGGGCTACTGGTGGAGCGCTACGGCCAGCGCAACATTATGCTCTGGAGTGTGGTCGGCTTTGTGATTTCCTCGGCGCTCTGCGGTCAGTCCCATAGTCTGGTGGAAATCGTGCTCTGGCGTTTCCTACAAGGCATTTTTGGCGCCTCACTGACGCCCGTGGGGCAAACCATCATGCTCGGTGCCTACCCGTCCAACAAGCGCGGCCAGGCCATGGCCATTCTCGGCATGGGTATCATGCTGGGTCCGATTCTGGGTCCCACCCTGGGCGGTTATCTGACGGACACGCTCAGTTGGCGTTGGGTATTCTATGTGAATGTTCCCTTCGGCATCCTCGCTTTTCTCCTCATGCAGACCATTCCCGACGGCGGCAAGAGCACCACCCCACGCCCGGTGGACTGGACAGGCTTTACGCTGATGGCCCTGGGGCTGGGCAGCCTGCAGGGCGTATTGAGCCTCGGCGATCAGGATAACTGGTTCAGTTCGCGGACCATCATTATCCTGACCATTTGTGCCATATTGGGAATGCTCTTTTTTGTCTGGCGCTCTTTGAGCGTAAAACATCCGGTGGTGGATTTGCGCCTGCTCAAAGACCGTAATCTCTCCATCGGCAGCATGGGTATCGGTATATTCGGTCTCGCCCTCTTCGGTACCATGGTGATTCTGCCGATCATGCTGGAGACACTGATGCGCTATGAGGCTTTCACCGCAGGGCTGGTATTGGCACCACAGGGCATTGGTGCGATGCTGTCCATGATGCTGGCGGGACGACTGCTGGGGCGCGGCGTCAACCCACGTAACATCGTACTGGTCGGCGTCATTTTCGGCGCCTTCGGCACCTATTTCGCGACACTCTACAATCTGGACATCAACATGGCCTGGGTTATCTGGCCCAGCTTCATCCGCGGCATTGGTTTTGGTCTAGTCACTATTCCGCTCTTCACCCTGGCCTTTATGACCCTGAAAAAATCGCAACAGGCCGAGGGCTCGGGTATTTTCAACCTGATGCGAACCTTGGGTGGCAGTATCGGCATCGCCATCGTCTCTACGGTGACGAGTCAGGAAACGCAGGTGGGCTGGAACCAGATGGGCGGCTTTATCAACCCGTTCAACCCTGCCTTTCATCACTATCTCGCAGCAGCGGGTATGACCCAGAATCCGACTACCTGGCAAGTGCTGGGCAATGTTGTGCTATACAGCCAAGCCAACATGCGCGGGATGCTGGATGCTTTTGTGCTCGTTTTCTACGGCTTCCTGGTCATGATTCCATTGATCATGTTCCTGAAGAAGCCACCCGCCGACTCAACCGGTTCTGCACCGTCCGCGCACCTTAGCGAATAAAGGTTAGCGGTTACGGTGCCGAGGTCCGCTCCAGATGCGGCGCTGCAGGCAGCCAGAGGGTGCGTGCGAATCCCCAGTCCAGCAACTTGAGGCTCTGCCAGGACGCCTTCCAGAAACCCCGCCTTTCATTGTGGAAGGACGGCACTCCGAGGATCACTGCAATCAGCTTCACGCCATCCTGAGTTCCCGTAGCAACGAGACAATGCCCTGCTGCGTCGGTATAGCCACTTTTCATGCCGGTGATAAAGGGCACCCGCCCCACCAACAGGTTGGGGTTAGGGCTGGTGATGCCCGCGTAGGTGAAGTTTTTGTGGCCGAAAAAAGGCATGAACTGCGGAAACTGGGCCATAATCGTGCGGGTGAGGACGGCAACATCATAGGGACTAGCCATATTGTTGGGATGCGGCAACCCATCAGGATCATAGAAGGTGGTGGAAAGCATCCCGATTTTGCGCGCCGTCTGGTTCATTTCGGTGACAAAGGCGGGTACGCTGCCGGCCACCAGATGTGCGGCTTCTACCGCAGCATCATTGCCGGAAGGCACCGTCATTCCGAGAATCATCTGCGCGACGCTAAAGGGCAGGCCGGGATGCATGAACATGCTGGAGCCCCTCGTCTGTAGCGCCGCGTGACAGGGCACGAAGTGCTGGTTCATCTGCAGATGCCCACTGTCAATGTCCTTGAAAAGCAGATATAGCGTCATCAACTTGGTAATGCTGGCAATAGCATAGGGCTGATAGGCATTTTTTGTCGCAATGATGGCGCCAGTATCCGCATTCATCAGGATATAAGCACGCGCATCTATGGGCGGGAGGCCGCTGGTCCCGGCCTCAGCGCGCGGTGCGCAAAGTAGGAAAATCACCACTAACGAAACCAAGGAAAAGAGCCACCACCCTGTGGAAGGGAAATATTTTGCCGTCGAGAGTCCAGGATCTGTGTCGGGTGCAGGAATGGAGGCCAGCATGGGAATACCTCGCCGCATCGGCTATATCGGGTTAAAGCAATTTCTCAGGATGCTTCGATATTAGGCTATTTTTTCAAGGTTGCCTATAGGCCAACGCTCGACTTGGATAAATCAATTCTACCGCCTTATATGGAAGGTTATCCATAAATCATATAGACTGGTCGGTATGATAATGCATGCTTCTCTGTCCTACGCCACCCTGATCCAAAATCCGTTGCTCTGGGCCATCGCTGGGGGGATCATTCTGGTCGCCTTTTATGTCCGCGCGGTGATTGGCTTTGGTTCCGGATTGATTTCGGTGGCACTGCTGACGCTTATTTTCCCCATAAAAGAAGTGGTGCCCGTGGTGCTGCTGCTGGACCTGCTCGGTTCCGTGCTGCTGGGAGCCTATGACTTCCGGGAAATGCGCTGGCCGGAGTTGCGCTGGCTGATTCCCGGCAGCGTGATTGGGCTGGCCATCGGCTCCTTTATTCTCGCGGATACCAATGCCCAGAATCTCACCCGTTTTCTCGGCGTGTTCATTCTCGCCTACGTGGTCTACGCGCTGGTCATGAAGCCTGAGCGACTACCCCAGGTCGCATTGCCCTGGGGAATGCCGCTGGGCATTTTCGGTGGCGTGGTGGGCAGTTTGTATGGCGGTGGGGGTCCACCCATTGTCGCCTATCTGCAAATGCGTCATCTCGACAAACGCGCTTTCCGCGCCACGTTTCAGGGCATTGCCCTCACTGACAATATTCTACGGGCCTTTATGTACATAGCGCTGGCCCTGCTGACCTGGCAACTGATGGTGGGTTTCCTCATGCTGATTCCACCGGTGCTGCTCGGTTTGTGGACAGGTAATCGCTTGCATCTGCGCATTAATCAAAGGGCTTTTCTCATGGGGACTCTCGCGGTACTCGCGGTGGTCGGTCTGAAATACCTTATCTGAACGAGGGAGTGTGACATGGCTTTACGCAGCATGGATGAACTTCGGCAGCAGGCTCAGGGTGCATTATCCCTGAACATCGCTTTCATTGGTGTCGTCAACGGGCTTTTTAGCGCCCTCCATATTCTGGGCAACGCGGACAGCGCGGCGCTGGCGTCCGCTGCCGGGATGGATACCGGCTATGTGCTGCGCTGGTGTGATGCCGCCTATGCCTTTGGCTGGCTGGAGCTGACCGATAGCGAGCAATGGCGGCTGAGTGAGGATGGCGACAGCATGCGCCCGGAAGCCGAAAACAGCCGCATGGGTGTAGCGGTGGCTGCCGTGCTTTCTGCACACATGGCGGAGCGGGCGGCGGGTCTCATGCGCACGGGTGAGCGTCCCGGTGAAAAGGTGCTGGCCGAACGCGAAACCATTCTTCCTTGGTTTGGGTCGATGCTGGAGAACAATTTTCGCAAGACGTTCGAGGAGAAAATCTGCCCAGCGGTCCCTATCTTTGCCGAAGTCGATGCACGCGGCGGGCTGGCGGTGGACCTGGGATGCGGTAATGGCTGGTATCTGCGGGCACTCGCTGCACGCTGCGGACATTTGCACGGTCTGGGGCTAGATGGTTTCGCCGAAAATATCCGCCAGGCTACGGGAAAAGCCCAAAGTGAGGGCCTTGCGGATCGCCTGCATTTTGATGAAGGCGATATCCATCAGTTTTCCCTGCCAGAGCCCGCCGACCTCATCGCCATGAATCGCGCCCTGCATCATGTCTGGGAAAACCGTGGTGAGATTTTTCAGCGACTGCATGCCAGCCTGAAAGCCGAAGGTGCCATCGTCATCTGGGAACCCGCCTGGCCCGACGATCACCGCGTTTTGCGTGAGCCGCCGCTACGCGCCATGGCCTTCCAGAATCTGACCGAGCATGTGCAGGGCAACCATTTCCTGCATCCGGAGGAAATTGCCGCGGCCCTCAGCGAGGCGGGATTGAAACCAGAAATATTCCCCTTTGGTAGTGATGTCGTGGTGGTGGGCCGAGCGTAACGCTCAGAATTTCCAGCGCAGCGTGCCGTGTTCTATCAGGCAAGTACTGATCGCGCGCAGGCACCACGGCCGTGCCGCCCATTGCATTACGACAGAGTTGCCCTTATCCTACGCGGCAATGGGGCGGTAGCTCAGCTGGGAGAGCGTCGCGTTCGCAATGCGAAGGTCGGGAGTTCGATCCTCCTCCGCTCCACCAA
>JBBIUH010000060.1:0-13452 GCA_037440305.1 Acidithiobacillus sp. | reverse complement strand
GGGATAGCATGGACGATGGGGGACAGCAGACCGGCGTGGCGGGGCAGACGCATCACATGCACACCCTCGCTGGCGTTAAAGTGGCTGTCCGAATCAGCGAATACATAAAGCGCACCGCCACGGGCGTGGACTTCCTGCATATTGGCCGCCAGCTTTTCGAGGAGGCGGTCATTGGGCGCGATCACCACCACGGGCATGTCGCGGTCCACCAGAGCCAGGGGGCCATGCTTCAATTCGCCCGCAGGATAGGCCTCGGCATGGATATAGGAGATTTCCTTGAGTTTGAGCGCACCCTCCAGCGCGATGGGGTAGTGCAGGCCGCGCCCCAGAAAAAGCGCATGATCCTTGCTGGCAAAACGTGCCGCCCAGCCCTGAATCTGCGGCTCCAGGTTCAGCGCATGCTGGACACTACCGGGCAATTGCCGCAGGGCGTCCAGGTGATCAGCCTGCTGCACATCGTTCAGATGCCCCTGCGCCTTGGCCAGGGACAGCGCCAGCAGATAGAGTGCCGCCAACTGGGTGGTGAACGCCTTGGTCGAGGCCACGCCGATCTCGGGACCGGCTCGGGTCAGGAAGCGCAGTGCCGACGCCCGTGGAATGGCACTCTCCGCGACATTGCAGATGGCCAGCGTGCGGGTATGGCCGAGATCCTTGGCACGGCGCAAGGCCTCGAAAGTATCCAGCGTTTCGCCGGATTGCGAGAGAGTCACCACCAACTGGCGCGGGTTCGGAATGGAATCCCGGTAACGATATTCGTGCCCCAGCTCGGCCTGCGCCGGAATCCCCACAATGCTTTCCAGCCATTGGCGTCCCACCAGTGTCGCGTAGTGGCTGGTTCCGGAGGCCAGGAACAGCACACTATCCACATCCCGGAAAATATCCGCAGCGTCTGCACCCCAGAGATCAGACAGATTGAGCTGGCTATTCAGTGCGCCCTCCAGGGTATCGGCCAGGGCGCGGGGTTGCTCGTGGATTTCTTTCTGCATGAAGTGACGATAAGGTCCCAGATCAACAGCCGCCGCACTGAGCTGGCTCCAATGTTCTTCACGCTGCTGCGGCACTCCGACCTGATCCGTAATCCGCAAGGTCTCCCGCTGCAGCAACGCCACATCGCCATCTTCCAGATACAGCACACGCCGGGTCACCGGCAGCAACGCCGCCACGTCCGAGGCGAAGTAATGCCCGTCATCGGCAATGCCCAACAGCAGCGGGCAGCCCATCCGTGCCACGCACACGGTCTCCGGATCGCCGGTCGAGATCACCGCGATGGCATAAGCGCCGCGCAGCTCACCCACTGCCAGCCGGGTCGCCGTGAACAGGTCGGGCGCGCTCTGCCGATAATGGTGTACCAGATGCGCGATGACCTCCGTATCGGTTTCGGAGGTGAAGGTGTATCCCGCCGCTTCCAGACGGGCGCGCAAGACATGAAAGTTCTCGATGATACCGTTATGGACCACAGCGACCTGTTCATGGGAGATCATGGGATGCGCATTGCATTCGGCGACGCCGCCATGGGTGGCCCAGCGCGTGTGGCCGATGCCAACCTGACCCTGCAAGCCACGCTCGGCAACGGCGGCGGTCAGCTCGGCGACCCGCCCCACGCTGCGCACCCGCAGCAAATCCGCGCCTTGCATCCCTTCTTTCAGTATCGCCAGGCCGGCCGAATCATAGCCGCGATACTCCAAACGCCGCAGGCCCTCCAGAATCATGGGGACCAAATTTGTTTTACTCACCCCACCGACAATCCCGCACATATTATTGCTCTCCTGTAGTCGAAGACCATGCCGGTACTACCTGGCGCTATTTTTTCTCACGCCGTGGCCGTTGCCAATGCGGAATGGTACGCTGCGGACTGCGACTCAGCGTCAAACCATTCGCTGGCACCTCTTTGGTGATCGTGCTGCCCGCACCGATGGTGGCGCCGTCGCCAATAGTCACCGGCGCCACCAACTGACTATCCGAGCCGATGAACACATCATTGCCGATAATGGTCCGATGCTTGTTGGCCCCATCATAATTGCAGGTAATCGTCCCCGCGCCCACATTCACCCCGGTACCGATCTCCGCATCGCCGATATAAGTCAGGTGATTGGCTTTGCTGCCTGCACCAATTTTTGAGGCCTTTACCTCGACATAGTTACCGATGTGGGCGGCTTCGCCAATCTCCGTTCCGGGGCGAATTCGCGCAAAAGGTCCAATCCGTGCCCCGGCGGCAATTCGCGCACCTTCGATGAGGCTGTAGGGAAAAATTTCCACGTCATCGCCAATCTGTACGTCCTGCAAAACGGCACCAGCGCCCACGCGCACGCGATCACCCAAATGAACGTTGCCAACAAACAAAACGTTGGGATCCACCCAGCAGTCCTGGCCACAGGTGAGCTCACCACGGATGTCTACCCGCGCCGGGTCCGCCACCCGCAATCCCCGCAACTGCAGCGCGCGCAGTTGCTGCCGCTGAAACACGCGCTCCATATCCGCCAACTGCATGGGGTCATTCACCCCCAGAGCCTCGGTCGCATCAGCCAGTGTAAAGGGCCAGACGACATAGCCATCTGCCCGCGCTGCTGCCATCACGTCCGTCAGGTAAATCTCGCCCTGGGCATTGCGTGCCGACAGCCCCCGCAACCAGCCCGCCAGCGGCTCCACCGGCAGCACCATCATCCCAAGATTTATCTCGCAGATGGCCTGTTCGTCCGTCTGGCAATCCTTGTGCTCACGGATACCCTGCACCTGACCGTCCGCGTCGCGGAGAATCCGCCCGTAGCCGTGGGGTTCGCCTACTGATGCGGTCGTCAATCCAAGTGCTGACACCGGGGTGTGTTGGAGCAATTCGCACAGTGTCGCGCTCTTTAAGAGGGGCACATCGCCGTACAACACCAATACCCGGTCCGCTCCCGTGAGACCCACTAACGCCGATTCTAACGCATCACCGGTACCGAGCTGCTGTGCCTGCGTCCACCAGCTTACCGGCGCGTCAGGGAAGGCAGCCTGCACGGCATCGCCGCCGTAACCGACCACAATGTGAATACGCCGTGGCGACAACTCCGCCGCTACAGCGAGCACGTGGGCGAGCATGGGCTTTCCCCCGAGAGGTTGCAGCACCTTCGGCAAAGCAGAGCCCATGCGCGTGCCCTGCCCGGCGGCGAGTATTACGATATCCGTTAACATGATGTCTCCATGCCCCGCGTTGTCTGCCAGCATAAGCGTTAGACCATAAAATACACAGACCCCAGAGACGGTTTAGCCGCTGGGGTCTGTGTGATGTTACTCAACAAACATGCAAATACGTTAGCGCAGCAATCCCTGTTCCCGCAGACGTTGCAGAGTCTTCAGACGGGCGATCTGCTCGAGCAATTCCGCCTGAGCGGCCGCATATTCCATCTGATCCGTCTGACCGGCCATCCGGGCTTCAGCAGCCTGCTTCGCGGCCATGGCTTTGGCTTCATCAATATCCGTCGCGCGTTCTGCCGAGTCAGCCAGCACCGTCACCAGATTCGGCTGAATTTCCAGCACACCGCCGTTGACGAACAAATACTCCGTCTCCGTACCGTGAATAATCCGCAACTCGCCGGGACGCAGTCCGGTCAGCAGCGGTGCGTGGCGCGGCAGAATGCCGAGTTCGCCCATCTCGCCAGGGGCCACCACCATATCGGCGACCCCCGCGTAGATGCTGCCCTCAGCACTGACTACCTGCACATCTATGGTCATCGCCATGGTTTAGCCCTGCTGTAGTTTCTGGGCCTTGGCAATGGCTTCGTCGATGGTACCTACCATGTAGAAGGCCTGCTCGGGCAGATGATCATACTCACCGGCCACGATCGCCTTGAAGCCACGGATCGTCTCCTTCAATGAGGCATAGGTACCGGGGCTGCCGGTGAACACTTCAGCCACGAAGAAAGGCTGCGACAGGAAGCGTTGAACTTTGCGCGCCCGGGACACCAGCAGCTTGTCGTCCTCGGAGAGCTCGTCCATGCCGAGAATGGCGATGATGTCCTGCAATTCTTTGTAGCGCTGCAGCGTCCTCTGGCAGGAGCGGGCCACATCGTAGTGCTCCTGACCAACGATCTGCGGGTCGAGCTGACGGCTGAAGGAATCGAGCGGATCGAGCGCCGGGTAGATACCCAGCTCAGCGATCTGACGCGACAGCACCACCGTGGCGTCCAAGTGGGCAAAGGTCGTCGCCGGGGACGGATCGGTGAGATCGTCCGCGGGCACGTAAACGGCCTGCACAGAAGTAATGGAGCCCACCTTGGTGGAGGTAATACGCTCTTGCAATTTGCCCATTTCTTCGGCCAGCGTCGGCTGATAACCCACCGCAGAAGGCATACGCCCGAGCAGCGCCGACACCTCGGTACCGGCTAGGGTGTAGCGGAAGATGTTATCGATGAACATCAGAATGTCACGGCCTTCATCACGGAAATGCTCCGCCATGGTCAGGCCGGTCAGACCGGCGCGCAGACGGTTGCCAGGCGGTTCATTCATCTGCCCGTAAACCAGCGCGACCTTGTCCAACACGCCGGAATCGGTCATTTCATGGTAGAAGTCATTGCCTTCGCGGGTTCGCTCACCGACGCCGGCGAACACCGAGTAACCGGTGTGCTCGATAGCGATGTTGCGGATCAGCTCCATCATGAGCACCGTCTTGCCCACACCGGCGCCACCGAAGAGGCCGACCTTACCGCCCTTGGCGAACGGACAGACCAGATCGATGACCTTGATGCCGGTTTCCAGCACCTCGGTGCTCGCCGCCAACTCGTCAAATGCCGGTGCCGGACGATGTATGGCCTTGCGCTCCTCCGTCTGTACCGGACCCTTGCCATCCACGGGGTCACCGAGGACGTCCATGATGCGGCCCAGCGTGCCATGGCCCACTGGCACGCTGATGGGCGCACCGGTACGCTTCACGGCCAGACCGCGCTTCAGCCCTTCGCTGGGACCCATGGCAATACCGCGCGCCACGCCGTCACCCAGCTGGGCCTGCACTTCGATGGTCAGATTTTTGTCGCTGACCACGATAGCTTCCATAATCTCCGGGACCTGCCCGCGAGGAAAGGCCACGTCGATCACCGGCCCGATCACCTGGACGATATGGCCGACGGCGTTTTCTTTAGCAACCGCTTCGCTCATGATTTAACCCTCAAAAATTCCAAAAATGCTGTGCACAATCGTCAGACCGCCGCCGCACCGGCGCTGATCTCTGCGATTTCCTGAGTAATGGCTGCCTGGCGCGCCTTGTTGTAGACCAACTGCAGGTCGCCCACCATGCGCTTGGCGTTATCCGAGGCGTTTTTCATGGCCACCATGCGCGCGCTCTGCTCACAAGCCAGATGCTCGATGACCGCCTGATACACCACGGATTCCACATAGCGCTGCAACAAGCGATCCAATACCGGACGGGCTTCGGGCTCGTAGATGTAATCCCACATCTCCGCGCGTGGCTCCGCGAGTACTTCAGGCTTTTCCACCGGCAGCAATTGTTCGACCGTGGCCCGCTGCAACATCGTATTCACGAAGCGGGAGGAGACCAGGTACACCACGTCGACCTCGCCCTTGGCGTAAGCATCGGCCATCGCCCGGATGGGTCCGATCATGTCGGCCAGATGCGGTTTATCACCCAATCCGTTGAGCTCTGCGACCAAATGGGCGCCGTGACGCCGCAAGAAGCCCAGCCCCTTATTGCCCATGACCGCGAGATCAGAGCTGATGCCCTGCTCGTGGAGATCGTGCATCTTGTGGACGACATTACGCAGCACGTTCACATTGAGCGCGCCACAGAGGCCGCGATCCGTGGTCACGACGATAAAGCCCGCCTTTTTGATGGGGCGCACCTGCATCAACGGATGTTCGTATTCAGGATGCGCCTGCGCCAGATGTCCCAACACCTCACGAATTTTCTCCGCATAGGGACGGGCGGCGCGCATCCGCTCCTGCGCGCGCCGCATCTTGCTCGCAGCCACCATCTCCATGGCACGGGTGATCTTGCGCGTGTTTTTAACGCTCTTGATTTGCCCGCGGATTTCCTTGGCATTGGCCATGCTACTCTCCTAGTACGTCGAGCTGGACTTGAACTGCTTGACCGCCGCGTCGAGCTGCTTCTTGAAGTCGTCCGTCAGCTCTTTTTTCTCTTCAAGCCCGGCCATCAGGTCCTTGTTATTGCTGTTCAGGTAAGCCAGGAGTGCCTTCTCAAAAGGCCGCACATTGGCCACTTCGACATCGTCCAGCGCGCCACTGCTGGCGGCGAAGAGCGCCACCGACTGTTCGGCCACCGACATCGGCGAGAACTGGTCCTGCTTCAGCAACTCGGTGACACGCTTACCGCGCTCGATCTGCTTGCGGGTGATTTCATCCAGATCCGAAGCAAACTGAGCGAAGGCCGCCAGTTCACGATACTGCGCGAGATCCAGACGAATGCCACCGCCCAGCTTCTTGATGATCTTGGTCTGCGCCGCACCACCCACCCGCGATACCGACAAACCGGCGTTGATAGCCGGACGGATACCGGAGTTAAAGAGGTCGGTTTCCAGATAGATCTGGCCATCGGTGATGGAAATCACGTTGGTGGGCACGAAGGCCGAGACATCACCCGCCTGGGTTTCGATGATGGGCAGGGCGGTCAAAGAACCAGTTTTACCCTTCACTTCACCATTGGTGAACTTCTCGACGAAATCAGCGTTGACGCGCGCCGCACGCTCCAGCAAACGGGAGTGCAGGTAGAACACATCACCCGGATAGGCTTCACGGCCCGGCGGGCGACGGAGCAACAAGGAGATCTGGCGATAAGCCCAGGCCTGCTTGGTAAGATCGTCATACACGATCAGGGCATTCATACCGCGGTCGCGGAAGTATTCGCCCATGGTACAGCCAGCGTAAGGCGCCAAATACTGCATGGCGGCGGACTCCGAAGCGTTGGCAGCGATCACCGTGGTGTACTCCATCGCGCCGTATTCTTCGAGCTTGCGCACCACGCCAGCGACGGTCGAAGCCTTCTGACCGACGGCGACGTAGATGCACTGCACATCCTTGCCTTTCTGATTGATGATGGCATCGACAGCGACTGCGGTCTTGCCGGTCTGACGGTCACCGATAATCAACTCGCGCTGACCACGGCCAATTGGCACCATGGCGTCAATCGCCTTGATACCTGTCTGCATGGGTTCATCAACGCTTTGACGTTCGACCACGCCGGGTGCGATTTTTTCGAGAACGTCGTATTCCTCGGTGTCGATGGGGCCTTTACCGTCGATAGGCTGGCCCAGGGCATTCACCACGCGACCAAGCAGCGCCTTGCCGATGGGAACCTGCATGACCTTACCGGTACACTTGACGACGTCGCCCTCTTCGAGGCCGGAGAACTCGCCGAGCACTACCGCGCCGACGTTATCCTGTTCCAGGTTCATGGCCAGCGCGAAGCGGCCGCCGGGGAGCTCCAGCATTTCACCGTACATCACGTCTTCCAGACCGTGAATGCGGAGAATACCGTCACTCAAGCTGATGATGGTGCCCTGCGAGCGCGTCTCGACACGGCCTTCAAAGCCGGCGATCCGTGCGCGGATCAGTTCACTGATTTCCGATGGATTCAGTTGTTGCATACTATTTCCTCAAGACTTAGCTGCGAAGGGTTCGGGCAAGCTGCTGCACTTGTCCACGCACGGAAGCATCTATGGTGAGATCACCCGTATGAATAACTAGGCCACCAATCAAAGCGGCGTCCACCGATTCCCGGAACGCGACTTTGCGACCGGCAAAACGGCGCTCCAGCGCCGATTGCACGACCGTCTTCTGATTGGCGTCCAGGGCAATGGCGCTGGTGACCAGAACGTCGACAATGCCTTCTGCGTGGCGCAGGGCTTCACCGAAAAGCGTGCCGATCTCGGCCGTCGCGGGCCAACGATCATGGTGAATCAACAGGGTCAGGAATGCCTCCCAAGCCTTGCTATCCACCTTCACTGGCGCTGCACTGAGCAGCGCCACTTTTTCCGCTTCAGCGCGCTCGGGATCATTCAGAAAAGCCTGCGCCTGCGCATCCGCGATCATAGCGGCAAGAACCTGCAGGGCGTCCGCCCAGGCCTGCTCCTGGCCGCTCTCTTTCGCCAAACCATAAAGCGCCTCGGCGTAGGGGCGCGCCACCGTGATCAGATCGGCCATGGGAGTCTCCTCACAATTGGCCGACCATACGGTCGATGATGTCGCGATGGGCCTTATCGTCGATTTCCCGATGCAGGATGCGCTGGGTGCCATCGACCACAAGCTCCACCACCTGACCACGCAACACTTCACGCGCCCGGTTGGTTTCGACGTCGATTTCAGCGCGCGCACCGGCGATAATGCGGTCAGCTTCCTCACGCGCCTTACCCTGTGCCTCTTCACGCAACTCCACACCACGACGCTCGGCGTTGGCGATAATTTCTGCCGCCTTTTCCTTGGCTTCACGGAGCAGATCTGTCGCACGCTTCTGCGCCAGGGTCATTTCTTCCTTACCGCGTTCCGCTGCTGCCAGACCGTCGGCAATTTTCGCGCGACGGTCATCCATGACCTTGCGCAAAGGACCATACATATACTTGTACAACAGCGCCACCAAGATGGCGAAGGTGATCAACTGAATGATCAGCGTTCCATTGATACCTACTGGATTCATGACTACCTCACTTGCAAGTGGGCCGACTCAGCCGGCCCAGCATCAGCCCAAGAACGGGTTGGCGAAGAGGAACCAGAAACCGAAGGCCAAAATAATGAAGGGGAATGACTCCATCAAACCGGCAAAGATGAAAGTATTCACCAGCAACTGCGGGCGCATTTCCGGCTGACGGGTGATGCCTTCAATGGTCTTGGAGGTGATAAGGCCCCAACCAATGGCGGAACCCAGACCAGCGGCGCCAAAAATGATACCTACGGCAATGGCAGTAGCAGCAACAATGATGGTATGTGCGTCCATGATAACTCCTTACAAGTGTCGCAAAGTGAATAATAAACTTGTTAATGATCCTGCATATTCGCCATGCCGAGGTAAACTACAGTCAGCACGGTAAAAATAAACGCCTGCAGAATGATGATTAAACTTTCGAACAAGGACCAGACCTCGCCCATAACCAACTCGCCCCACCAAGGCAACATGGCCAGCAGCAGGAAGACCAGCTCACCGGCGAACATGTTGCCGAAAAGTCGCAGACCAAGGCTCAACGGCTTGGTGATCTCTTCGATCAGCGACATGATGATATTCATCGGCGCCAGCCAGATACCGAAGGGGTGGGTCAGATAGGTCTTGAAGTAGGAGAATCCCTTGACGCGCAAATTGGTCGCTATCATCAGCAGGAAGATCGCGATAGCTACACCCAGCGTCGTATTCAAATTGACGGTCGGCGTGATGCGGAACTCCGTGATCCCAAACCAGTGCGCAACCATGTCCGGCAGGTAAGCGGGGATGACGTCCAGGCTGTTCATCAACAGAATCCAGAGAAAAACCGTTATCGCGACGGGCGCAATCAGAGGGTCTTTGACCGGAAAGCTGCCTTGCACGAGATCATCGATAAAGTCGACAACCCCTTCCAGCCAGTTTTGCATGCCACTGGGGGCGCTGGTCTGCAAACGTGAGCCGACCACCATGGCGGTAATGACCAGGATCGCGGCCATAGCCCAACCCATGACGATAGTGTCGAGATTAAAGGTCCAGAAGCCTTCGCCGATGGACCAGTTTACGAGGTGATGGGCGATATCGCCTGATGCCACGCTTAACTCCTTTGCCTGGAACGTTCCCGTACCAGAAATGCCAAAAATACGAAATGGGTCAGCAAGAATCCAGCGGCCAGCCCGATAACCGGCAGGCGCAGCCAGAAAATTGCAAAAATCAGTCCGAGGATGGTGATAATCCAGCGCTGCAACACCGCTCCACCCAGGCGCCGTGCAGCGCGTTGCGTGGAGGCGGGGAGCGCGATAAGGCGGCCACCCAAAATGAGCATGTTGATTGCGCTCAAAAATGCTGCAAAAAGCACTGCGTAGGCTTCTTCCCGCCCCCAGCGCCAGGCCACTATGGCGGCCAGCAGCAAGGCTACTGTCAGTACTGTTGCAGTCACTCGCCCTACATACGACGAGAAATTCACCATCGCGGTTTGCTTTTCTTGCTCTTTCGACAGGCAAGTCTTAAATACGCGCCAAGTCTAAACAGGCTGGTGCAGCCCGTCAAGAGCGGAATATCAGCTTTCATCATCATCCAGCGACACGCCCAGGCACTGAAAAAGTACCGCCTCCTGTTCTGGATCGTCCCAGCGAATCCGTAACTCGCCGCCCCGCCCTTGCGCACGCAGGTCGACGGACAGTCCCAGACGCGCGCCAATCCGGGCAGAAAGCGCTGTAATATTAGGATTTTGCTCTGCCTTAGGCGGCTTGACCCGGTCTTCGGCCTGAACCAGACGTTCAGTGGCCCGCACACTCAAGGCCTCACGTACGACCCTTTCCGCGAGTTGCACCTGGCGCTCGTCCGGCAAAGTCAGCAAGGCACGGGCGTGGCCGGCACTGAGCGCCCCATTTTCGACATGGGGATGCAGGTCTGGACAAAGACGCAGCAGGCGCAACTGGTTACTGATGGCAGCGCGGGAACGGCCGAGGGATTCGGCCAGTGCTTCGTGGCTGAGGCCGAACTCGTCGAGCAGGCGTTGCAGAGCCTGAGCTTCTTCCAGAGGATTGAGGGCCTGGCGCTGAATATTCTCGATGATACCGATGGCGAGGGCTTGTTCGTCACTGCATTCACGGACCACGGCAGGGATGTAAGCAAGGCCGGCCAACTGCGCCGCGCGCCAGCGGCGTTCTCCAGCGATAATCTCATAGCGGCCGCCGCCGATGGCGCGAATGACAATGGGTTGCACCACCCCCTGGCTACGGATGGAAGCGGCGAGTTCTTCCAGGGATTTCTCGCTGATCAAACCGCGTGGCTGGTAGCGTCCGCGTTGCAAAAGGTCGATAGGGACGTCGCGCATGGCGCCGCGCACAGCCTCTTCGCTAGCGAAGAGGGCATCCAACCCGCGCCCGAGACCGACCCGCTTCACTCCACCCACTCGCGGCACAAGAACTCAGCGGCAACACTCCGATAGGCCTGCGATCCGGCACAAGCGGGATCATATTCCAACGCCGCGCGGCCAAAACTGGGGGCTTCCGCCAGGCGGATATTGCGCGGGACCACTGTACGATAGAGCTTGTCCGGGAAATGACGCTCCAGCTCCAACCCTACTTCGGAGGAGAGGCGGTTGCGATTGTCGAACATAGTGCGCAGCAGGCCATGCACTTCGAGGTGTGGGTTGAGCTGCGCACGCACCCGGCGCACTGTGCCGAGCAACTGGGTCAGGCCTTCAAGGGCATAATATTCGCACTGCATGGGGATCAGTACGCTATCTGCGGCGACCAGTGCGTTAATGGTCAGCATATTGAGCGCGGGCGGACAGTCGATCAGCACATATTCGAAGTCACTCACCGGGGCCAGGGCATTTTTAAGGTGCCGCTCACGGTCTGGTCGGCCATAAAGCTCAACCTCCGCTCCGGCAAGATCGGGGCTGGAGGGTGCGAGAAACAGCCCCGCCGGAGAGGCATTCAACAGTACCGCGCTCAGCGGCAATTCGCCGAGAAGGACGTGGTAAATGGTCGACGCTGCGCTGCCGCCGAGACCGAGGCCGGTAGTGGCGTTGGCCTGGGGGTCGAGATCAATCAGAAGGACACGCTTGCCCGTCTGGGTCAGTCCGGCGGCCAGATTGACGGCAGTGGTGGTCTTACCCACCCCTCCCTTTTGGTTGGCAATAGCGACGGTGCGCATGGTGACTGGGCGGTCTTCCATCTTCGACAGTGATTTCCCTTAGGATACCCCGTAGCGGCGCAGGGGGCTAGGGCGTGGTTGCGGGTACACGCCAGGAAAGCAGCAGACGGGGCGGCAGATCGGGGACGGCGAGGTCCTGATGCGTGATGCGGAGGGTGGCGGCACGGGGCCAGCCGGCCAACTCCTCCTCGACACCCGGACCTTTCTGGGCGAGCACCTGCGTGTGCGGACCCTGTAAGTGCCGAGTCATGGCGTCGAGACGCGCCAAGGGCGCGGTGGCACGGCTGATAATGACGTCTGGCAAGGGGTCGGGGCAGTAATCCTCACTGCCCAGTGCGGCGACTTGAACGTTGGTCAACCCCAGATCAGCAATGACATGGCGGAGGAAGGCCACCCGCTTGGCGGCGGGCTCCACCAGAGTAAATGCCTGCGCCGGACGGCAGATGGCCAGGGGGATACCGGGCAATCCGGCGCCGCTGCCGATATCTGCCACCGCACCCTCCGGCAAGTAGGGTAGCACCGCCAGGCTGTCCAGCAGATGGCGAGGCACCATCTCCAGGGGATCGCGCACCGCCGTCAGGTTGTGGGTGGCATTCCAGCGCTGCAGGAGAGCGAGATAGCGGATCAGCAGGTTACGCTGCTCGGCATCAACCCTGTCGAGGCCGAGAGCCACCAGTCCGGCATTCAGACGGGCGCGCAGTACTTGCGAGGATACCTCCGGTTTGGCCATCGAATCAGCCAACCTGCTGCAGAGCGCGACGTTTCACATGTATCAAGAGCAGGGAGATGGCGGCCGGGGTCACACCAGGGATACGGCTGGCCAAACCGATGGTCTGCGGCCGCTGCCGGGCGAGACGCTGCATCACTTCGGCAGAGAGACCTCGCACCGCAGCGTAGTCCATGTCGGCAGGGATATCCGTGCCCTCCCAGCGCGCGGCGCGGGTGATTTCATCGTGCTGGCGGGCGACATAGCCGGCATATTTGCATTCGATCTCCAGTTGCTCGCGGGCCTGGGCATCGCTGCACGGGGCGAGGTCGAGCACCTGGAGCAGGCTGGCGTAACCCCAGTCGGGGCGGCGGAGGAGTTCCAGAGCGGTGACATCACGGGAGAGGGGCTGATCCGTCTTCGCCGCAATCCGCTCGGCGATGGCGCTGCCGGGATGGATGCGTAAGCCTTCGAGGCGGCTGCGCTCCGCCTGCACCGTGTCCTGCTTGGCACTGAAGGCCGTCCAGCGTGAGTCATCTACCAGCCCCAATGCCCGGCCATGGGGAGTCAGACGCAGATCGGCGTTGTCTTCGCGCAGTTGCAGGCGATATTCGGCGCGACTGGTGAACATGCGGTAGGGCTCGTCGAGTCCGCGGGTGACAAGATCATCCACCATCACCCCCAGATAGGCTTCGTGGCGGCCGGGCGTCCACGCCGCGAGGTCACGGGCGCGGCGGGCGGCGTTGACTCCGGCGAGCAGCCCCTGTGCCGCGGCTTCTTCATAACCAGTGGTGCCGTTGATCTGGCCGGCGCAGAACAAACCCGGCAAGCGCTGGCTTTCGAGACTGGGGTGAAGGTCGCGGGGGTCGAGGTAGTCGTATTCGATGGCATAACCGGGACGCAGGAGGACGGCGTTTTCCAAGCCACACATGCTGTGCACCAGCTCCACCTG
>JBBIUH010000059.1:0-13713 GCA_037440305.1 Acidithiobacillus sp. | reverse complement strand
CTCATGAAAATACCCCTATTCCATAATCACAATTTTTCGTAAGTGAAACCAGCCATCTCCAATTCCGGGAGCGTACCAATGGTGTACGGCAAGACGTGCCGCCAATGCTTAAATGCGACAATGCCCGAGCATTTATAGAAAAAACGCCCAACGACATCTATGAAACCGACGGATTGCGGGTAGCGCCCATCATGGCGGATCAGGCCGCCACAAGTTCGTCACCACGAAATCATCGTAACTCATAGCCTAATACAACAAAAATGATAATTTGTCATCAAAATGATTACTGGACCGAACCGTTACCAGATACCAAGCACTACAGCCACTTCAAGCACGATTTTTGCTGCAACACTTATCTCGAAGGGTTCTTGTCGTGAACGCAACAAGGGGATACCATGTTCGATGCCGCATATCCATATCTAAATCAAAGTGATCTGCACAATGAGCAGGTGTACGCCCATTTTGTCGAGTTCATGACAACGCCATTTCAGATCAGCGCTCGTCCGATCGCCGGGGCACATCCATGCTGAGCATCTCGCCCTTTAACGTGATCGAAGAGGCGGGAACTGCCGTACTCACGCTGACTGAAGGGCTGGAGAAGGAAGAGTTTTTCGCGTCGCGCCTCACCCGCGCGGAAACTCGACGCCAGCTTCGCCTCATGAGCAAGTCCGCACTGCTCCTGTCGCCAGAGATCCACGCCCTGTTGGTGGAAATAGACTGGGAAGGCTGGCGCGCCCTCGACCAGCGCCTCGCGACCAGTGATAAAGCAGAGGACACCCTGCTTTGGCTCGCGGTGCGCGCGCTGGCACCAGATACCTTGATGTGGCTGCGGGTGTACCGCAAAAACCAGCCGGAATGCTTTAAAGAGGACAACTGATGGTAATGCGCTTCTACATGACCCCCGGATCGTGCTCCACCGGCATCCATATTCTGCTGGAAGAACTGGACCTCCCCTTCGAGGCCTGGATCGTCAATCTGCCCGCCGGCGAGCACCACAAGTCCGAGTACCGCGCCATCAATCCGAAATCCACCATCCCCACCCTGGTGCGTCAGGACGGCACGGCGCTGACTGAATTCCAGGCCATCTCCTGGTGGCTGGCACGCACCCACCCCAAGGCGAAACTGCTGCCAGAGTATCCCGACGGCGAGGCGCGCGTGCTGGAAGTCATGGACTATGCTGTCGGCACCCTGCACGGCCAGGGCTTCGCCCGCATTTTCATTACGGACACCTTCAC
Source organism: Acidithiobacillus sp. (assembly GCA_037440305.1). Classification (GTDB taxonomy): domain Bacteria; phylum Pseudomonadota; class Gammaproteobacteria; order Acidithiobacillales; family Acidithiobacillaceae; genus Acidithiobacillus. The sequence goes on along the minus strand of JBBIUH010000059.1, from coordinate 12,478 downwards.
CCCCAACGCCGCCGATCACGCAGCCGTGCAGGCGCGCGGACGGGAAATCGTTAATCAGGGATTCGCCATCATGAATGACGCCCTTGCCGGATTGGATTATGTCACCGGCGGCTTCTCCATCGCCGATGCGGCGCTGTTTTACGTGGAATTCTGGGCAGACCGGCTGGGCATCCCGCTACCTGAACATTGCGATGCCCACTACCAACGCCTGCGGACCAGGCCTGCCGTGCAGCGTGTACTGCGCGAGGAAGGCTATCGATGACTACGGAAAGCGCAAACTGCTTTGTTCTGGCGGAAATGCGCACCCATCATTTCACCTTCCAGGGCACCGGCGAGGATCGGGAGGCGGCCCGCCGCGCCCTGCTCCACGCTTGGCAGGCGCACCGAAACCGTCTGGTACAACGTTACCCCGAATGCCGCGACCGAATCCTTGATGAAAAGCGCATTGAATCCCGTTTCAGGATCAGTTATCAAGAAATGGGAGCAGATGCCTGTTATCCCGCCATTTCACCCGGCACAGGAGCCCGTCCATGAACTACGCCTTCCCGCCCGCCCCTGTCGTGACTCTGGACGCCATGTCCAGCAACCCTTTCCCGGTGCGACGCATTTTTTGCGTCGGGCAGAACTACGCCGATCACGCCCAGGAAATGGGCGCCGCGCCCGATGCCGAACCCTTCTTTTTCATGAAACCGGCCAGCGCCATCCTGCAGAATAATTCGGTGCTACCCTACCCGCCCGGCACTACCGACCTGCAGCCCGAGGTAGAACTGGTGGTGGCGCTACACAAGGGTGGCAAAAATATCCCGATGGACAAGGTCGATTATGACTACGTGTTCGGCTATGCCGTGGGTCTGGACATGACCCGTCGCGACCTGCAACGCGCCGCCTGCAAAAAGGGCCAGCCCTGGGAAATGGCCAAGGCGTTCGACCATTCGGCGCCCTGCACGGCCATCACGCCCGAGTTTTATTCAGGGACCATCGCCCGCGGCAAGATCGAACTCAAGGTGAATGGTCAAATCCGCCAGAGCGCTGATGTCGGTGACATGCTCTGGAAAATTCCCCAGATCGTCCATTTCCTGTCTAATCAGATCGAACTCTTTCCCGGAGACCTCATCTTCACCGGCACCCCTGCCGGCGTGGGTCCCGTGGTGAAAGGCGACATGATCGAGGCCGCTGTTGCCGGGCTGGAACCGTTGACCATCACCATCGGCTAACCAGATCACCCCCCAATCGAAACAGGAATAACCCAATGCCCACATCCGATCTCCTCGAACGCAATCGCCTGATCTTCTGTCACTTCGACAGCTACAGTACCGCCCTGCGCTTCGTTCGCATCAACGACAGTGTGATGCTGCCAGCGCCACTGCCGGAGAACACCAGTATGGTTGCAGCACCCACGGAGACCGGCGATACGCCCACAGATGTACTGCATGCAGTATTGGAGAAATTGAACATAAATCCCAGCCAGATAGAGCTGGACGACGGTTTCGAGGCTTGGCTGTCTACCGACACCGGTCCAATTCAGATCCACCTCGCCCGCTTCACGACATTTGAAGCCCCACACGAGGCAATCGCCCCCCACGATGGCGTTTTCAAGGCCATCAGTGAGCTGCGGCGCCTCCCGATGACGGAGTTGACGCTGCTACGTCAGGTCTTCAATCTGATTATGGGCGGTTAAATAGGTATAACCATGCAGCCCATCCGCAAATTGCTGAAGAAACTCGTGACGCTCCGCACCGTCGAGATGGCTGCAGGCTTCCACTTTCTTCTGATAACGGGCCAGCAGGTCGGTAGCGGAAAATTGTACGTATTGCAGGACGGATTCCACCGTATCCCCCGCCAGCGGCTGTTCCAGACGCATGGCGCCCGAGGCATCACAGAGCACATTAACCGAGTCCGTGTCGCCGAACAGATTATGCATATCCCCGAGAATTTCCTGATAAGCACCCACCAGAAAAATACCGAGGAGATAAGGCGTATTCGCCTGTAGCGCATGTACCGGCAGCGCCGGTGTCAGGCCTTCGGCCGTGACGTACGCATCAATCCTGCCGTCGGAGTCGCAGGTGATATCTTCGAGACGAGCCCGCCGGGTCGGCTCTTCATTCAGTCGTTGTATGGGCAATATCGGGAAAATCTGATCAATGGCCCAGACATCGGGCAGCGACTGAAACAGGGAAAAGTTGACGAAATATTTGTCCACCAGCTTTTCGTCGAGCTCGTCAAGGATGTCACGGTGCGCGCGATTGTGCGGGTCAAGGAAGCCGCGCACCCGCCAGAGTAGTTGGGCATAAATGCCTTCGGCCTCGGCCCGCTCTTCAATGTGAATGATACCGAGGTTGAATTGCTGGTGAATCTCCGCCAGAAGATAAAGAGCCTCCTGATAGACTTCCAGCGCCGCGGCGGCGTTACCCTGATCCAGCCGGGTGAGCAGACGGCCCCATTCACCCTCCATCAGGTCGGCGGAAGGTGTTGACGGCGGATGCTCTCCGGCCGCCATCTCCACATCGGTGACATTAGTCAGCAAAATGGCGTGATGGGCCGTCAGCGCCCGCCCCGATTCAGAGATGATACGCGGCTCCGGCAGACCTTCCTGGCGCGATACATCGGCCAGCGTGGCGACGATGGCATGGGCATAGTCGGAGACATGATAGTTCGTGGAGCAGTACGCGCGGGAGTGCGTCCCTTCATAGTCCACACCCAGCCCGCCGCCCACATCCACCACCTCCAGAGCCGCGCCCAGGCGTCGCAATTCCGCATACAGGCGGGCACATTCGCGCATGCCGCCCTTGATGAACTGAATATTGGGAATCTGGGAGCCGAGATGGAAGTGCAGTAATTGCAGGCTATCCAGTGCGCTTTCTGCCCGCAGGCGGTGGACGAGTTCCAGAATGTCTGCCGTAGACAGGCCGAATTTAGACTTTTCGCCACCGGTATTCTGCCACTTGCCGGAACCTGCGGATGCCAGCCGCGCGCGCACCCCGATCCGGGGTTTAACGCCGAGCCTGCGGGCCTCATTCAGGATCAGAGGCAGTTCCGATGGTTTTTCCACCACCAGGTAGACCTGCATGCCCAACTTCTCACCCGTCAGGGCCAGGCGAATATACTCGTTGTCTTTGTAACCGTTGCAGATGATGGTGCCGCCCACCGGCATCAGTCCGATGACCGCCAGCAGCTCCGGTTTGCTACCTGCCTCCAGACCGACGCTACCCGCACCGGCACGCAAAATTTCTTCGACGACGCGCCGCTGCTGGTTGACCTTGATCGGATAAACGGGAGTGTAGCTGCCGCCATAGTCGAGGGCGAGGATGGCATCGCCAAACGCGCTGTGCAAGCATGCAACACGATCCCCGAGAATCTGCGGAAAACGGAGGAGGCAGGGTAAACCGAGGGAATGTTCACCCAGTACCGCCGCGACATCGGCCAGCCCAATGGCGGCGCCCTGAGGGTTGGCGTCGGGACGGACGATAATCTGCCCGTCCGCGCCCACATCGAAATACCCTTCACCCCAATGCGGCAGGTTATACAGATGGCGACTATCCGCGACCGACCATGTCATGCGCTCACTCCCCCGATGCCCTGCGCGCAGTCTACGGGCTCAGCGGGTCAGGAGACAAGGGGATCACAAGGCCTCATTGGCAAAATCCGCCAGACGCGAACGCTCACCACGACGCAGGGTGATATGTCCGCTGTAGGCCCAGTCCTTGAAGCGATCCACCACATAGGTCAGACCTGAGGTGGTTTCCGTCAGATAGGGCGTGTCGATCTGGGCAATATTACCCAGACAGACAATTTTGGTCCCCGGACCGGCACGGGTGATCAGGGTTTTCATTTCCTTGGAAGTCAGATTTTGCGCCTCGTCGATAATGACGAATTTCTCCAGAAAAGTACGTCCGCGCATAAAACTCATGGACTTGACACGAATCCGCTTGCTGATCAGATCCTGCGTCGCGCTGCGTCCCCAACTGCCGCTCTCATCACTGCCGCGCGCCAGAATTTCCAGGTTATCCTCCAGCGCCCCCATCCACGGCAGCATTTTCTCTTCCTCCGTGCCGGGCAGGAAGCCGATCTCATCACCCACCGGTACCGTGGCGCGGGTGATGATCACTTCCGAGTAGCGCTTCTGCTCGAAAATCTGATGCAGCGCCGCCGCCAGCGTCAGCAGCGTCTTACCCGTACCTGCATGACCCAGCAGGGTGACAAAATCGATGTCCGGATCCATGAGTAGATTCAAGGCAAAATTCTGCTCCGGATTACGCGCCAAAATGCCCCACACCGCGTGCCGGTCACTCCGATAATCCGTTATGCGCTCGATAATAGCGTGTTCCGGATGCACTTCACGGACGATCGCGGCGAAGTCCTCGGCCGTTCCTTCCAGTGTGTTGAGTGCGATAAATTGATTGGGGTGCCAACTCTGAATGGCGGGGCCGCTGATTTTGTAATAACTCCGCCCGCTCTCCTGCCAGGCGTCCAGATCACGACTGTGCAGATCCCAGAAATCGGCGCTCAGCGTCTCTGCGCCGGTGTAGAGCAGGTCCACATCGTCCAAAGCACGATCGTTCTGGTAATCCTCCACGCGGATGCCGAGGGTGCGCCCCTTGATGCGTAAATTGATGTCTTTGCTGACCAGAATCACATCCTTTTCGGGATGACGATTCTGTAAGGCCAGCGTCACGGCGAGGATTTCATTATCCGCCTTCCCGCCGGCCAGGTCTTCCGGCAGCACCTGTTGATGTGCAGCGGTCTGGAAATAAAGCCTTCCCTGAGCATAAGGCAGCACCAAACCCTGATCCAGATCGGCCGTATCCGTCAGCATCTCGTCCAGATAACGGCTCACCTGCCGCACATTGCGCGCCTGCTCACTCAGGCCCTTTTTGTGCTGATCCAACTCCTCCAGCACGATCATCGGCAGCAGGATGTCGTGTTCCTGAAAGCGGAATAGCGCTGAGGGATCGTGCATCAGCACGTTGGTGTCCAGAATGTAGAGACGCACCCTCGCCTCATTTGAGCCTGCCACTTCCTGGTGACTCATGGTAACTGCTTGACGATTTGCAGCATGGCGGCTGCATGTCCGGCGGCCTTCACTTTACGCTCGACGTAGGCGATTTTGCCTTCCCGGTCGATCACGAAAGTGCTGCGTTCAACGCCAATACCCACCTTGCCGTAATTATTCTTTTCCTTGAGCACATCAAAGGCCTTGCAAAGTGCTTCATCGGTGTCGGCCAGAAGCGGGAAAGGAAAGTTAAACTTGCAGGAAAACTTTTCATGGCTGGCGACGGTATCTCGGGAAACGCCGAGAATTTCCGCGCCAGCGGCTTGAAACTCCTGGTAAAGTGCCGTGAACTCCTGCCCCTCTGTCGTACAACCCGGCGTGTTATCTTTAGGGTAAAAATAGAGCACCACGACCTTCCCGTGCAGGTCATCGAGGCTGATGGACGATGCCTTACCATAGGCTGCGGCATGAAACCGGGGTGCAGGTTGACCGACGGTGATGTTTTCTGAGGACATGCGGAACTCCTGAGTGGGCCTGACTGAAAATCTAGCGCGGCAGATGGGGCGCTGTCCAGGGAAGCAACACAAGGCCATTGCTTGCACCCTCCCCGCCTTCTGCTCTAGCATGACTTCATGACGCATTTATCACTCCCCCACCCCCTCGCGGCGGAAGTTTCCGACGCCGAGGCAACGCAGCGTCTCCGCGCTATCGGGCAGCGCATCACCCGTTTACGGGTAGCGGTCTTCAAGACACTGCTGGAAGCTGAGCAACCACTGAGTCACCCCGAGCTGCGACAACGTCTGGAGGCGTCGGAAAGGGGGGCGATTGACCGCGTCAGCCTCTACCGTAACCTGGAATGGCTGGTACAGATCGGACTGGCCCACCGGATCACGGCAGATGACCGGGTCTGGCGCTTTAGCGCCCGCCGTGAAGAAACGGCCACCCAACACCCACATTTCCATTGTGTCTCTTGCGGCCAGGTGTTTTGCCTTCCCGAAAGCTGCGTACCAGTGCCTCGCTTGCCCGCCGATTACTCCATGATTGAAATGGAACTGGTGGTCAACGGGATCTGCGCCCGCTGCGGGAAGGAACCGCCGAAAAAACTCAATAAAAAAGTCATTGCCTTATAACGCGGCGCGCGGTGCCTCGCCCGCCACACCATGATGATCAGTCCTCCAGCTCTTGCGCGTTCACCTTCGGCACATTCTGCAAAGGCGGACGTTCCCAATCGTAATCACTGGTATTGCCGCCCCGTTGTTCGTGTGCCTGATAGCGCTGGTACGCATGCACTTTTGCCACCTCTCTCTGTAATTCCAATTCGGCGCGGGCAAAATCCATCGGATGAACCGCAGCCTTCGCTAAGGTGCTTTGCGCGTCTTTGATGCGCTCCTTGCTATCCTGAATATCAATATCCATGATCCGCAGACTGGCATTGGCGAGAATAGTCACGATATCGGGCTGAATCTCTAACAGCCCGCCCTCCAGAAAAAGAATCTGTGCCTGACCGTCGGCTTGGGTAATACGCAACTCTCCGGCGCGCATCCCTGACAGCAAGGGCGCATGCCCCGGCAGTATTCCTATCTCGCCCAGTTCCGCCGGCACTGCCGCAAAACGCGCCAGTCCGCTGTACACTTCGCCATGGATATCGACCACATTGATACGGAACGTTCTGTTTTGCTGCATAGTTATTCCTTTTCTGAAAGCATCGCCAAAAATTGTGCTTCAGTGAGCTGTTTCAAACCCAATTTTTTGGCTTTTTCGGCCTTGCTGCCCGCATCTTTCCCGACAACCACGTAGCTTGTCTTAGCAGAAACGGCGCTGCTGACTTTCCCGCCCGCGTTTTCTATGGCGGTTTTCGCCTCTTCCCGACTCATACCGTCTAAAGATCCGGTGAGTACCAGGGTCATCCCCTGAAAACGCCCGCCTTTTTGCGGCTCGACGACGTCCCAATCCAAACCGGCAATCCGTAATGCCGCGATCACGTCACGGTTATGGGGCTGGGCAAAAAAATGTACGATAGATTCTGCCACGATGGGTCCCACATCGGGAATATTCTGCAAAACCTCCGGCGTTGCGGCCAGTAAGGGTTCCAGGTCGCCAAAATAGGCCGCCAGAGATTTGGCCGTGCTTTCCCCCACCTGGCGGATACCCAGGGCGTAGAGGAAGCGAGGTAGGCTGGTATGGCGGGAATGCTCTATTTCCGCAAGCAGTTTTTGGGCGGAGCGAGTGGCCATGCGCTCCAATCCGCAAAGCGCTGCTTCGTCCAGATGGTAAATATCGGCTACGGAGTGCACCAGACCTTGCTCGACCAGTTGCTGCACGAGTTTCTCGCCCAGGCCCCGGATGTCCATGGCCTTGCGCGCGGCGAAGTGCTCGATAGCGCCCATCCGTTGCGCCGGGCAATACAGCCCACCCATGCAACGGTGCGCCGATTCGTTGGCCAGACGCAAGACTTCCGAGTCACAAACCGGACAACGCAACGGCATTTGCCAGGGTTGCGCGGCCGCTGGCCGTTCCTCCTTGAGCACCATGACCACTTCGGGGATCACATCCCCGGCGCGGCGCACCAGCACTGTGTCGCCTACGCGGATATCTTTACGATCCACTTCGTCCTGGTTATGCAAACTGGCGCGGCTCACGGTCACGCCGCCCACCTGCACGGGTTGCAAGACCGCCACAGGAGTAATCACGCCGGTGCGCCCTACGGAAGCCAGGATATCTTCGACCACGGTACGCTCTTCGTGGGCCGGAAATTTATAGGCAATGGCCCAACGCGGTGCGCGGGCGGTGAAGCCTAGCCGTTCCCTGGCGGCCAGATCATCGACCTTGAACACGAGACCATCTATTTCAAAAGGCATGCCTTCGCGTGATTTCTGCATTTCATTGAAATAGCTTTCGCATTCCGTAAGGTGGTGAACACTGCGCAAGTAAGATGTCACATCAAAACCCCAGACAGAAAGGCTGTGCATCGCCGCGCGGTGCGACTCTCCCAGTGGCTCGCTGCTTTCTCCCCATCCCCAGGGGAAAAACGCCAGGGGACGCTTCGCCGTCACGTTGGAATCCAGTTGCCGCAGGCTGCCCGCTGCCGCATTGCGCGGATTGGCGAAGGGATTCTCTCCCCTGCGCAGTCGCTCTTCATTCAATCGCTGGAAGGCCGCCACGGGAATCACTACCTCCCCGCGCACCTCCAGCAGGTCCGGCCAGCCCTTGCCCGCCAGTTGCAGAGGAAGGTTGCGGATCGTGCGGACATTGGCAGTGACCTCCTCACCGGTTTGACCATCTCCGCGTGTCCCGGCCTGCACCAGCTTGCCATCCAGGTAACGAATATTGACCGAGAGGCCATCAAATTTGGGTTCAGCGCTGAGCGGAACATCCTCGTGACCGAGGCCCTTCTGCACACGCGCCAGCCATTCGCCGAAACCACTCCGATCAAACACATTGTCGAGAGAGGTCATTGGTACGGCATAACGTACTTCCGCAAACACCTCCAGGGGGGCTGCGCCTATCCTCTGGGTCGGCGAGTCGGCGCTTTGCCACTGCGGATTACGGTCCTCCAAAGCGCGGAGCTCGCGCAGGTGGCCATCATATTCCGCGTCACTCAGGGTCGGTGCATCGTGCTGATAATAGGCTTTATTGGCGGCCACCAATTCGGCACGCAATTGCTGAATACGCTCGAAGTCAGTAGGGTTGCTCCGCTCCACCACCCGCTCCTTCTGTAAAAACCGGAAACATTTGCCGTGCCAGCATATCGCAAATGCACTTTCTGGTATAATCCGCCACGCATTCGCTACGGCCCCCTCTCACTGGATGAAGAACCTATGGCCCTCACCCTTTTTGATCTGGACAACACCTTGCTTTCCGGCGACTCCGACCACGCCTGGATGGAGTTTCTCGGCAGCCGCGGCATTGTCGATACGGAACGCTTTAACCACCTCAATGATCGGTTTTATGCCGAATATCAGGCTGGCACTTTAGATATTCAGGCATTCCTGAATTTTCAGTTGGCCCCCCTGGCGGCACATCCCCGTGCCCATCTTGACGCCTGGCACCGGGAATATCTGCAGGAACGGGTGCTGCCGATGATTACCGATCGCGCACGCGCCCTGGTAGAGGAACATCGCCAGCAAGGTGATACCCTGGTCATCATTACTGCGACCAATCGCTTTGTGACGGCACCCATTGCGGAAGAACTGGGTATCGCCCATCTGCTCGCAACAGAACCCGAAGAGACGGCATCGGGTGACTTTACCGGTCGTAGCGTCGGTATTCCCTGCTTTCAGGCAGGCAAGGTGCAACGCTTGCGTGACTGGATGGAAGCGGCGGGACTGGAATGGGCAAGCACACTGCGGAACAGCACATTTTACAGCGACTCGCACAACGATCTGCCTTTGCTGGAAACCGTCACGCATCCGGTCGCCGTTGACCCGGATCCGCGCCTGCGCGCCATCGCCGAAGCGCGGGGCTGGCCCATTCTTTCGCTCCACCCGGCGCCCGTCGAATAATACGTCTATTCAGCGGGGGTATACCCCCATTTTCCATCGTACCTTCGCGCATCCAACCACAAATCGCTCCTCCGATTTGCATAATTAAAAAATGTGTACTATAGGCTTAGACATCTTATTACTTTCCGTGAGGCGCCATGAATTGTGTAGATCTGGCGATCTATGTCGCTATCGAGGAAAGGGACGAGTATACGGCTCAGCATTGCCTCCGCGTTGGCTATCTAGCGGAGGCATTGGGTTGTGCGGTTCACCTTTCAAACGGTGGCTTGTCGCCACTGCGAGAGGCTGGATTCGTGCATCGTGGGTTATCAGGAGAAAGGTAAACTTGGCATGCCCATATTAATCCGTGCCGATGGTCGGTTCCATTACTCCGGCCACCAGTCCGCTAATATCTGCTTATCAATGTCCCACGGACAAGTCTTTGGAAATGCTGATGTTGGCAGCCCTGTTTCATTGGCTGCTTTATTAATCGCCCCCTCCCATGACTCTTGCATCGAGTATTCCAGGAAACTCCTGAGACTCGGGGAATCATCCAATACGAGCCTTAGCTTCAAGCGCTGGATATTGATGGTGGACTGCCAACTCGGTGATCTTTTATCCTTCTGCCATTGCCACTTCGCCAGGTGCATGAGCACCAGGATCAAACGGCTCAGGAGTTCCCGACGATCCCTTTTGCCCATAGATTCTAATTCCTCGGCAACATTGTTCCAGTCCATCCAGTCCGGCTTACGACGGCGCAAGAGGTCTGCCTGCTCCATCGTCCATACATAAAAGTCCTGGTCGTACAGGTTGACGGGCACATCGAGCTTGATCGCAGTTCCCATGAGTCATGCCTCCCGATGGCATATAGCGATAGAGAAACTATAGTTCAATTTCTGCTTCCGAACCATCACCATGCAATCAACGTCGGGGTTCAGCAGTGGATGGCTAGCGTGTATGCATCAACCGAATAGCTTGTGGGTGATACCCGCAACGTGGCGCCCCTGGAACCGGGCGATAGCCAGCTCGTTGGCACTGGGCTGGCGGCTTCCATCGCCTTTAGCGAGGGTTGTCGCGCCATAGGGTGTGCCGCCGGTGATCTCATCCATATTCATGAGCTCCTGGCAACTATAGGGGACGCCTACCACAATCATGCCCTGATGAAAAAGGAAGCTGTGAAAAGACGTGATAGTCGTTTCCTGGCCGCCGTGTTGGGTAGCCGTGCTGGCGAAAACGCTGCCGACTTTGCCCACCAGTTTGCCTTCTTGCCAGAGATTGCCGGTACGGTCGAGAAAATTGCGCATCTGTCCGCTCATGTTGCCGAAGCGGGTCGGCGTGCCAAAAATGATGGCATCATAATCCGCCAAATCATCGGGGTGAGCTTCCGGAGCCGCCTGCCCGGTTTTGGCGTGCATGGCGGCCAGGGTTTCTGCCGGCATGCTTTCGGGCACCCGCTTGATGTCCGCTGTCACTCCAGAGACTTCCTGGGCGCCCGCGGCGATGGCCTGGGCCATGGTTTCGATATGACCCCAGAGACTGTGATACAGAACCAGTATTTTGCTCATGATGAACTCCTCGCGTCAGTGAATATTGCCTGCCCAGTAAAGACCATTTAGTATATTCTGTGAAGTAGGTATGGATTAGTAACCATGACTCGACAAACCAAACAAGAAACCACATGCCCCATGGATGCTTTGCTCCGCTTGCTGATGGGGCCATGGACCACGCACATCCTGTGGATACTGAGACAGCGCGGCCCCCTGCGTTTTGGGGTGCTTAAACGGGAAGTGCGCGGCATCTCTTCGCGCATGCTGACGGAACGCTTACGCACCCTGGAGGAGGCCCAGGTCGTCTTCCGGGAGTATTATCCCAGCGTTCCTCCGGAAGTGACCTATGGCCTGACCCTGCGTGGACTGGAACTGCGGGAAGTACTGGACGCGCTGGACGCGCTGGCGCGGTGCTGGAATACCGAAGACACGAACGGGGAAGGCATATCCCAGGAGCTATCCCGCTCCGTTACTAATTAGCACCTACTTTTGAATATGGATACATCCTGGATCTCCGTCCGAATCTCCGTAGCGTGGGTCAGTAAAAGCGTATGTGAGCCCGACTCCAGCAGATGAAACTGTGCCGCTGGCAGACGTGCAGCGATCGCCGAACCGATCTGTGGACTGGTCACCTGATCCTGGGCGCCTTGCCAGATATGCACCGGCACCCGGATATCCTCCAGACGGAAAGGCCAGGGGCGGTTGAGCACCGCGAAATCATCGGCCATCCCTGCCGTCCCTTGCCGCAACGCCTCCCGCAAGTCGTCGCAAAGCTTCGCCAGGACGTCGGGTGCCGCCAACAGGGACTGGTCACCGGCGCTCATCTTTGCCGCCAACTGCGCCACGAAACGTTCCGGCTTCTGGCGCACCCCACCCATTCTGAGGCGCAACAAAGCCCTGAAGAGCCACGGCGCCCTGCGCACCAGGGTAAAGAGAGCATGATCTTGACGACGCAAAGCGGACCATATCTCGGGGAGATCGGGCGGTCCCGGACTGCCCGTCAGATGCACGCTGCGCACCCGCTCCGGCATGGCGTAGGCGCAGGCCAGCGCGTAAGGACCACCGCCGGAGAAACCCAGCACATGAAAGGCGTCAAGCCCCAGACGGTTTACCAAGACTTCGCCCATTGCCGCCACCTCGGTCATGGTCAATTCCGGCTGCTGGTTCGATGCTCCGTAACCCGGCCGGTCAAAGGTAATCCAGCGCAGACCATCACGAAGGGCCGCAGGCAGCAACTTCAGTTGCAAGCGGGAGCCGGGCGTACCGTGAAAGAACAGTACCGGCGACCTCCCGTTCGGGTCACCGCTATCTTCATAGGATAGAACCTGGCCGGGATCCAAAGTTAACGACCGTTTCATCTCTCACTCATTGCCTGAAAGGATGGGCGACCTGACGTCTATAGAATACCAACGGGAGCCACAAGTGGCGATTCATGCTACAATTATACTTTAAAAAACGAT
>JBBIUH010000058.1:0-13889 GCA_037440305.1 Acidithiobacillus sp. | reverse complement strand
GTCATCAGATGCTGTGAACGCTTTGCAAGGTCGTCCAGTTCCTTAATTTGTGTCGCCTGTCGCAGCGAGGAAAAACATGTCCTTTCGTCCTCAAAAAAGAACTCGCGCCGTTCTAATCGTTCTGCTGATGGGCGCCGGTGCCTCGCTGCCAGCCGCGGCCTTGGATTTTAATCAGTGCCTTGATCTCGCTCTCAAGCAAAATCCGCAGATGCTCCTGGCGCATGCCCGGCAGGCAGAAGCCAAGGGCGCTGTCTCCGAAGCGCGTGGTCACCTGCTCCCCAAGCTCGCCGCCTCTTTTTCTGCCAGCCAATCGAACAACGCCTTGACCGTTTTCGGTATGAAGCTGTCGCAGCGGCAGGCGACCTTTAACGATTTTGGTGCGGGGCAATTTAACCCTGACGCGCTGGGTGTAGCACCGACAGGGCTGGATCAACCGGGTAGTTACCACAATTTCGGCACCAAGCTGCAACTGGAGATTCCGATCTGGAATGGCGGGGAAATCCGGGGGCGTCTGGATCAGGCGCGGGCCATGCTGGAGGCTGCCCAGAGTGGCAACGTCATGGCACGCCAGAAGCTGACTTTCGCCGTTTTGCAGGCCTATGACAGTGTCATTGCTGCTAACACGGGTATTGAGGTGGCAGATAAAGCCAGACTGGCGGCCGCATCTTATGTCAAAACCAGCCGATCCCTGCTGGCGCGCGGGGTGCTGGTAAGGAGCGATCTGCTGTCTGCGGAAGTGCATTTGGAAAAAGCTGAACTGGCCGTCGAAAGTGCCCGGAACGTTCAGGCCAATGCCCTGGATAATCTCGCCATGCTGATTGGCTGGCCAGAAGGGAAGACCCTGACTGTAGCTGGCCCTGTCCAGCCCACACTGCCTGCGGCGCCGCTCACCAGCCTACAGGGCGACGCGATGGCCCAGAACGCCGGTATCGTTGCCCTCCGTCACCAGGTCAAGGCGGCACAGGATGGTATCAGCGTCGCCCGTGCCGCTTATCTGCCCCACGTCAACGCCATGGCCAATCAGGAATGGAATGGCAGGACTCTGGGCAACGCGGCACCGTCTTATACCATCGGTGGAGAAGTGACCTGGAATGCGCTGGACTTCGCACGCGGTGGCGGGATGGACCGCGCCCAGGCTGAGCGTGAACGGGCCATGGCCGCATTGCAGGAAGCGCAGGATAAGCTGCGTTTGCAGGTGGCGCAGGTGTGGCGTAGTGCACGGGAGGCCGCGCTGCGCGTCAAAATGCGTGCACTCGCGGTTAAGCAAATGGACGAGGCGCAACGTCTGATACGTCTGCGTTACGAAAATGGTATAGAAACCGTGACCGGCCTGCTGCACGGACAAGCAGAACTGGATCAGGCGCGTGCTGAGCTTGTCTCTGCCTATTATGCGAAGGCAGTAGACCGCGGCGCCCTGTTGCTGGCCATCGGCAAGCTGAATCCTCAAGAAATCGTCAGTGTGGGTCATGTGCCCGCCGCAGAAGGAGCCCCTCAATGAACACATGGAAGCGGACCGCGTTAGTCGCCGCTCTGGCATTCTCTGCGGCAAGCCTTGCCGCCTGCAGTAAATCGCCCCCTGATGCGCTACATGTGCAGAGTAAAGTCGCGGCGCCGGTCATACGGACGGGGAGCCAGAGCATGGCCGCCTTTGCCCGCGTTCCGGGTACGGTCACTGCCCATCAACAAGTACAACTCAGTTCCCGTCTGAGTGGTTATATTCGCGCCATGAGCGTGCGTGATGGGCAGGCCGTAAAGGCGGGACAACTGCTTTTTGAGGTCGATCCGACGGATGTGCTGGGACAGGTGCAGCAGGCGCAGGCTGGCTTGGCCGAGGCCGAATCCGCGCTCACGGAAGCCCGCTCCAATTATGATCGATTCAAGGCCTTATATGCTCAGCAGGCCATTCCCGAGAAGCAGTGGGATCAGGTAAAATCGGTCTATGCCATGGCTCAGGCCCGTGCCGCTGCGGCACGGGGGGGTATCAGCACGGCGCAGTCGCAACTGCGTTATGCCCGGGTGATGGCGCCGTTCTCCGGAATCATCACGCGCAAGTTCATGCAGAACGGGGACCTCGCATCGCCTGGCCAGCCCATCCTGGCCCTGGCGGACACCTCCCGATTGGAAGTCCAGTGTAGTGTCAGCGGGACCCTGTACCGCAGTCTCCACATCGGTCAGAAAGTCGCTGTCATCTCCGACGGAAAAAGCGTTTCCGCGACGGTTCTGGATCTGGTCGGAGCCGCGGACGCGATGACCCATACGCACATGGTCAAGCTCGGCTTGCCCGCAGACAGTACACTGCAGGCCGGTGACTATGCCAGTGTAGAAGTGCCGGTCACCCGGCGGCAGGTGATGATGGTGCCCGCGTCTGCCTTGCTGGATCGGGCCGGTATTCCGGGTGTTTTCGTTGTTGATGCGCAAGGCATCGCGCGCTATCGCATGGTGCGGCCGGGGCAGAGTACGCCAGAGGGGGTGGAAATTCTTTCCGGTCTGAGTGCGGGTGAGGCGGTAGTCGTGGGTAACCTCGCTGCGGTGAATAATGGCGACCATATTGAGCCAGCCGGAGCCACTCATGGCTGAACCGGGGCAGCGGCAAAACCTGGCGGGGCGGCTTGCCCAGTCTTTTTACCAGTCCAAGATCACGGTGCTGATCATGGTGGCCATTGCCCTGTTCGGGGCCTTGGCCATTCTCGTCACGCCGCGCCTGTATAATCCTGAAATTGTGGTACCCGCTGCCGAAATTTTCATCATGCGACCCGGCTCTGACAGCGCGGAAATTCACCATCTGGTGATACGCCCGTTGGAAGCCCTGATGGCGTCCCTGCCCGGTGTCCATCACACCTATGGTTATGCCGTCAATGATATGGGTATGGTCACCGTCGAGTTTCAGGTCGGTGCCAACGAAGAGAAAAGCCTGCTCGAAGTCTACAACCAGCTCAGCCGGAATATGGACAAAATGCCCCCCGGTACGGCGCAGCCCCTGGTTAAATCCATAGGCATCAATGACGTTCCGATCATGTCGCTGACCCTGAGCTCCAGCCAGTTGACGCCTTTGGCGTTGCGTCAGATCGGCGTGCGGCTCATGGATCAGTTGCAGAGTGTGCCGGATGTGGCGAATGCTGAGGTGATTGGCGGTAGTCCTCTGGCGATCAATGTTTGGCTGAACCCGGCCAAGCTCTCTAGCGTCGGTCTCAGCCTGGAAAATATTCAGCAGGCGCTGAAGGGGAGCAATGTGATTCTCCCGGGCGGCAACCTGGTGCGGAACAACCAGGAAGTCCCTCTGCGGATCAATGGGGCGATAGGGTCAGCACGGGGTGTGAGTGACCTCATTATCGGCAGTCATGACGGGCAACCGATATTTCTTAAAGACGTGGCCCGGGTAGAAGAGGGTGCTGCAGAAAACAACATCGCGACCAGTGATACGGCCGGGCGCGCAAACCGGATCGGTGTACCAGCGGGTACGACCATGCCGGCCGTCACTATCACCCTCGCCAAGCGTCCGGGTGCGAATGCAGTGACGGTGGCAGACGCGATCAAGGCGAAAGTGGATCGTCTGGAGCGGGAGGCCTTGCCGGAGGGGGTGCATGTTTCTATTACCCGCGATTATGGTGCCCGTGCCGATGATGCAGTCAGCGCGCTCTTCGAGCACCTCAGTATCGCTGTCGGAGTGGTTGCTGTCATCCTGATGATATTCCTCGGGTGGCGCGAGGCCGGCATCGTTATCCTGACGGTGCCACTCACACTGGGCGCCGTGCTGGGCATCGGCTGGCTGCTCGGGCAGACGATCAACCGGATCACCCTGTTTGCGCTCATTCTGTCGCTGGGCCTACTGGTGGACGGCGGTATTGTCGTCATCGAAAACATTCATCGTCATCTGCATGGCTGCGGCAAGGATGGTTTTGCCCACTGTATCATCACCGCCAGCAATGAAATTGGTAATCCGACAAATATAGCGACGCTGGCGGTGATTCTCGCCTTCGTGCCCATGGCTTTTGTGACCGGAATGATGGGACCCTTCATGTTGCCCATCCCCATTTTTGTACCTATTGCTATGATTGCGTCGGTACTGCTCGCCTATACGGTGGTGCCTTGGGGGGCTTATCGTTTTCTGCGTCGCAAAGCGGCCAAGCAGGCCGGCAGTGAGGAAGGCGCGCATGAGCCGCGACCAGACTCTCTGCAGCGGGGATACATCCGGGTGTTCAAGCCTCTGTTGAAATCTCCGGGGCGCCGTAATGTCTTTTTCATCGTGGTCATTGTGCTGCTCCTGCTCGCGATGCTGATGCCGATGTGGCAGTTCATCCGCCCCCAAGGCATGAATGGTCCCCTGAGTGCCCTCGGCGTGAACCTGAAGATGCTTCCAGAGGGGAACGTCAGTGATTTCATGATTCAGGTAGATACCCCTGCGGGGACCGCGCTGGATGAAACCGGGCGGGTTACCGAAGCGGTGGGCAATGTGCTCAGCCAGAATCGCTATATCGAAAATTTCCAGACCTATCTGGGGCGTTCAGCACCGGTGGATTTCGCAGGGCTGGTGCGCGGTGACATGATGCGCCAAGGCAGTAATTACGCGCAGATTCAGGTCAATATGGTGCCGCGGGATGAGCGGCCCATGTCCCACACCGTTTCCGTGGAGGTCTATAAGGCGTTGCAATCGGTCCGGGAGCGTTTCCCTGGTAGCGTTATCAAGATTTTTGAGGTGCCGCCGGGGCCGCCGGTACGTGCTCAGGTGGTGGCCGAGCTCTACGGCCCCAACTATGACAAGCTGCGTCAGGTGGCGGGTATGGTCGAACAGTATTTCCGCAAAGACTATGACATGATCAATGTGGATGACTCGGTGACAGCTACAGTGCCTGAGTATCTGCTGCATGTGGATCAGCAGAAGGCGATGCTCGCTGGTGTCGCGCCGGCGCAGGTGGCCGCGCTGGTGCATGATTATGTGGCGGGTACCAGACTGGGTGCCCTGCATGTGGAAAACGCCCGCGAACCGGTAGATATCATTCTCCGCGTTCCCCCGGCGGGTCGCGCCTGGCGTCAGCAAATACTCGACTTACAGGTGCAGAACCGGAGCGGGCAGCAGGTGCCTCTGGCGAGCATCGTGCAGATTGAGCGGACGACGCTGGCCAAGCCGATTTACGATCGTGATCAACATCCCGTGGTGTATGTGACTGGAGATCTCATGGGCTCCAGCCCAGTCTATGCCGTGTTGTCGCTGAATCACTGGCTGGATGGCAAGACCATCGACGGTGTGCCTCTCAGCACAGGTAATCTGGGCTTTTCGCCAGCGCAGCCCGATGATATTACCCATTACCAGATTCTCTGGGGCGGTGACATGCGCCTGACCCTCGATGTATTCCGTGATCTCGGCGCCGCTTTTATTATTGCTCTGGTATTTATCTACCTGATGCTGGTGGCTTACTACCAGTCTTTCGTGATGCCGGTGATCGTCATGGGCGCTATTCCTATGACGTTGATCGGGGTTTTCCCTGGACACTGGCTGTTGAATACGCCGTTTAACGCCACTTCCATGATCGGGGTCATCGCGCTGGCGGGTGTCGTGGTGCGCAACTCCCTGTTGCTGATTGACTTCATTATCGACTACCGGCGCCAGGGCTACGCTCTGGAAGAGGCTGTGTTGCAGGCCGGTGCGGTGCGTTTTCGCCCCATTTTGCTGACAGCTCTCGCCATCATGTTTGGTTCTGCCATCATGGTGACCGATCCGGTCTTTGGCGGGCTGGCCGTTTCCTTGATTTTTGGCACTTTCGCCTCCACACTGCTGACACTGATCGTGATCCCATTGCTCTATTTCCTCTGGGAGCGGCGCTTGGAAAAACAGACACAAGGAGTTTGATTGCAGATGAATACTGAACGTTGGGTACGGGTGGTTGCTGGCTTTTTTGTGTTGCTCAGCGTCGTGCTGGGTGCCCCGACCAGCCCTATATTTGTGAGTGAGTGGTTTTTGGCCTTCACCCTTTTTGTGGGTTTTAACCTGCTGCAAAGCGGTTTCACCTGCTTTTGTCCGCTGGACCGCATCCTGCTGAAGCTCGGGGTGCCGGGTTCCGGGGCCTGCGGACGCTAAGCCATGGAACATAAGATTCTTTTTTTTATAGAGTCCCAATGGCCGTTGTTGCTGGGTGCGGGCGCTTTGATTGCCATGATTTTTAAGGGACCGTTGACGCGCGGGGTGGCGGGTATTCATGAAGTGGATCCGGTCGCCGCGGTGCAGTTGATCAACCACGAAGATGCCGTAATCATTGATGTGCGCGAGCAGAGTGAGTGGTCCCAAGGGCATCTGCCCGGTGCCCGGCACATTCCGCTGGGTGACTTACCCAAGTATATGCAGGACCTGGAGAAGCATCGCGGCCATCATGTTATCTGTCAGTGTGCGAGTGGTATGCGTTCGGCGCGTGCCGCGGCCAGCCTGAAAAAGGCCGGTTTTGACAAGATTTATAGCCTGAAAGGTGGAATCGGCGCCTGGCGGAGTGCCGGATTGCCGGTAGAGAAGTGATTATGAAGGGGGCGGCGGTGCGGATGTACGCGACCGGCGTTTGCCCTTATTGCCACAGGGCCGAAGTGCTTTTGCGCAGCAAGGGTGTCACCCCCGAGATTATTCGAGTGGACCGGGACCCTGCGCAACGCCAGACCATGCAAAGGCTCGCCCACGGGCGGCGGTCTGTCCCGCAAATATTTATCAACGACCAGCATGTGGGCGGTTATGATGACATCGCCGCCCTGGATCGTCGCGGGGCCCTGGATACCCTGTTGCAGCAAGAGGGCCGGGAGCGTGGATAATAACGGTTTAATGTAGAATCGGGGGAGACGATGACATCCATGATATTGCTTTGTCCTGCCTGCGGCGCCGTCAATCGGGTGCCCAAAGAGCGTCTGGGGGAGAGCCCCAAATGCGGCAAATGCCATGCACTGATTTTCCCTGATCACCCCGTCAATCTCAGCAATAGCGGTTTTTCTACTTACGTTCAGAAAAACGAATTGCCGGTGCTGGTTGATTTTTGGGCCCCGTGGTGCGGACCTTGCCGGACGATGGCGCCGCAGTTTGAGCAGGTCGGTCGGGCGATGCGGGGGCGTGTGCTCTTCGCCAAGGTGAATACCGAAGACGAACAGCAAATCGGTGGACGCTTTCAAATTCGTTCCATCCCTACCATGGTGCTTTTTAAGGCAGGAAAAGAACTGGCGCGAGTTAGCGGTGCCATGGGGGCGGCGGAACTTCAGCGCTGGCTTGCGGGGCAAGGTGTCTGAGATAACCTGAATATGACCCAGACGGCCGCCATGAATTCGGCGGCGGCCGCAGCGGACGTCATGATTCGCGGATTGGCCGGGGTGGAGGATTTGCATAACGCCACCGTGCAGCATGCTAATTTTGTAGTGCTGCGTGCCCCGGATGTGCCTTCCGCGCTCGTGGAGACCGCTTTTATTTCTAATCCTGAAGAAGAGCAGCGCTTGCGCGATCCGGATTTTCGTCAAGTACTCG
Source organism: Acidithiobacillus sp. (assembly GCA_037440305.1). GTDB lineage: Bacteria > Pseudomonadota > Gammaproteobacteria > Acidithiobacillales > Acidithiobacillaceae > Acidithiobacillus. The sequence continues at coordinate 6,406 of JBBIUH010000058.1, read as the reverse complement.
CGCGCACCAGCTGAGCAAAGGGGAAAATCTGGCGGGTGTGGCGCGCCGTTACGGGCTGAGTGTAGAGGCCTTGCGTCTGGCCAATAATCTGCCGCGCGGGGAGGGGCAGCCCGGAGAACATCTGCGTGTGCCCATTATGGGCGTCTGACTCGGCATGGCGATAGCTCGGGCAGTTATGTTATAACTGTACCAGCAGGGAGTGCGGAATGGCGGAAAGGTGATGGGAGAAGACTCAGTCGGTATGGTGCGGGGTCAAACCCGCGTTGAAGAATGGATCAACGGCCTGCTGCATGGTGCGGGCGCAGTCGGCGCCCTGTTGGTCTTCATCTTGTGGCTGGCTGGCGCTGGTCTCCACAGCACGCGTCTTGCGGTAGCCAGTGTCAGCATCTTTGTGGTCACCATCTTGATGCTCTATCTAGCTTCAACCATCTATCACATTCTGCCGTCTGGGCGACTCAAATGCGCCTTTCAGTTGGTGGACCGCTCCGCCATTTACCTGCTTATTGCCGGTACTTACACCCCAGTGACGCTCATGGTGCTTCATGACCCGTGGGGCTGGGCACTGCTGGCACTGGAGTGGGGTTTGGCAGCATTGGGCATTACCCTGCTGGCCGTGGGCGGGACGCGCTTTCAGTCGGCCTCTCTCTGGCTATATCTTCTCATGGGCTGGTTGGCGGTCTTCGCAGCGGTGCCACTCTATGATGCTGCGCCTGGCTGGTTTTTATGGTGGCTGGCCGCTGGTGGACTGGCTTATACCATGGGGGTCCTCTTTTTTGTGCTGGATCGCTGGAAATACTTTCATTCCATCTGGCACGTTTTTGTCATTGCCGGTACTGCCCTGCAATTCTGGGCGATTCTTCAGTATGCTGGCTGATTGCGCGCCCACCTATTCTTGCTTTTTTGATAAAAGCGCATATAATCTGCCCGCTCGCTCCCATCGTCTAGCGGTCTAGGACACTGGCCTCTCACGTCGGTAACAGGGGTTCGAACCCCCTTGGGAGCGCCACCTTTTTCTCTCTGATCGTCCCATTCAGAATGCGCTGAAAGCCATTCCATGCCCGGAGCGTGGATGGTGCGGGTGATTCTTGCCTTGCCAAGCGCGCCGTCGGGCAAGTACCATCCCTAGCAGAAAAGGCATGCGTTAAAGCGGGAGCTGGATCATGTTTCATGGCAGTATGGTAGCTTTGGTGACGCCCATGCGGGCGGACGGTGCGGTGGATGACGCCGCGCTCCGCGATCTGGTGGAGTGGCACATCGCCGAAGGGACGCACGCACTGGTCGCCGTCGGTACCACGGGAGAATCCGCCACCCTGGAAATGAGGGAACATGTGGCGGTGATTCGGACGGTCGTGGAGCAGACCAAAGGGCGCATCCCGGTGATCGCCGGAACCGGGGCCAACGCGACTCATGAGGCTATAGAACTCACTCGCGCGGCCATGGAAGTCAAAGCCGATGCAGCCCTGCTGGTTTCCCCCTATTACAATAAGCCCACTCAGGAAGGTTTGTTCCAGCACTACTCGGCGGTCGCTGAGCAGTGCCACTTTCCCATCATTCTCTATAATGTCCCTGGCCGCACCGCTGGGGATATTTTGCCCGAGACAGTAGCGCGTCTGGCGCCGCGTGCCGACATCGTCGGCATCAAAGAAGCGAGCGGCAAAGTCGAACGGGTTGCTGAAATTCTGGCCCTGTGCGGGGACCAGATGCAGGTTTATAGCGGCGATGATGGTGCTGCCCTCGCCGCCATGGCATTGGGTGCACGTGGCGTGATCTCGGTCACCGCCAATGCGGCGCCCCGGCTGATGGCGCGGATGTGTGATCTGGCGCTGGCTGGTGATTTTGTCGGCGCCCGTGCGGTCAACGCGCAACTGGTGGGGTTACACCGGGATCTCTTTCTGGAGTCCAACCCCATCCCCGTCAAATGGGCCCTGCACGAGATGGGCCGCATGGGACCCGCTCTGCGTCTGCCCCTGACCTCTTTTTCGTCTGCCCATCATGAGCGTCTGCGCGAAAGTTTGCGCCGGGCGCAGTGTATCTAATCATTCTCGCGCCTGGTCGCGTTTAGTGGAGTCTTGCATGCGCCGTTACGTAGCTCTCGCCGTGGTTGCCAGTCTGGGTCTGGGGGGATGTTCCTACATTCCCTTCTTCAAGTCTAATAGTGGCCCGAAATACCAGGATTCCAAGGTGATGGAACCCCTGAAGGTCCCACCGGACCTGCTGGCTCAGGCGCCGCAACCGGGGGTTACCATACCGGGCGGGGCAGCGACTTCACCTGGGGGGGCGGCGACTTCCAGCGAGCTGTCAAAGAATAGCGACTCCGGTGGTTACGGACTGTTTCAGCCCCGCGAGATGGCTGGGCAGCAGCCAGTAGAAGAGAAAATGCTGCCGGGTGTAGGCGCGCAGATTCTGGGTACCGGCGCGGATTTGCGTTTGAGCACGACCGCGAAGCCTGCGCAGATTTGGGCTGCCCTGAAAGCGACACTGGCGGCGGACAAGACCACGGTGGCGAAATTCTCTCCTGAACAGGGCGAACTGGTTACCAACTGGCGAGATTTCCGTAGTGGTCTGGCCTTTGTACTGGGGAACACCGTAGCACCTACCTATCGGGAGAAATACACCTTTCACCTGCGTGCTGGCGAAAATGGCGCGGAACGGCTTTCTGTCCAGCAGGAGCGCGTCCGGAATGATGCCAACGGCAGCAGTCTGGAGTGGAAGAAGGTGCCCGCCGACGCTGGGCACAACCGGCAGATCATGGAAGCGCTGCAAAAGCGTCTGAGCCAGGAATCGCTCCTTGCAGAAATGCCGGAAATCAAAGTCACCCGCTACCAGGATGATCGCGGTCCTTATCTGGTGTTGAACGCGGTCCCCGCCAAGGCACAGTCGGCGGTACAAGTGGTTTTGCAGGGTCTGGGTTATCCCGTGCAAAGTGAGGGCATGGGGGTGTGGAATGTTCAGGTGCAGGAAGGTGGCGCACAGGCGGCTCAGAAACAGAGCTTCATCGGCGGCATTTTCCAGCGGACTTGGGACAACATCAAGGCCATCTGGAGCAGTCCGGAAAAGCGGAAACCCATCTCGGTGCGGGTGAAGTTGCTGCGCATGAAAAACAATGAGGGCAGCGTACTGGAGACGACACCGGGCGTTGGCAAGGATGCCGTAACATGGTCCGCAGAGATTCTCGACAAGCTGCAGTCGGGTCTGTCTCCCAAAAATGGAGATAAGGCATGATCGAGCGCTATACGCGCCCGGAAATGGGTGCCTTATGGACGCAGGATGCCAAATATCAGGCTTGGCTCGACGTGGAACTGGCAGCCTGCCGGGCGCTGGCGGTGCGGGGGCAGATTCCTGCCGACGCCCTGGCCGAGATCGAGGCGAAAGCGGCTTTTGATAGCGCCCGTATTGCGGAAATTGAGCTGGAAGTCAAACACGACGTCATCGCCTTTCTGACGTCCGTGGCCGAGCATGTGGGGCCGTCCAGCCGCTTCATCCATCTGGGCTTGACCTCTTCGGACGTGGTGGATACGGGTTTTGCGCTGCAGTTGAAGCGTTCCGGGGCAGTGCTGCTGGAAGGGATGGATCGCTTATACCAGGCATTGGTGCAGTTGGCCTGGAAGCACAAGGATACCGTGATGATCGGCCGCTCCCACGGCATTCATGCGGAGCCCATCACTTTTGGTCTGAAAGTGGCGGTCTGGTGTGCCGAGGCACAGCGCAACCGGCAACGCCTGGTCAGTGCCATCGCCGCCGTGTCGGCGGGCATGTTGTCGGGGGCCGTGGGCACTTTCGCCAACATCGACCCCGGTGTCGAAGATGCGGTCTGTGCGGAGCTGGGGTTGGCCCCGGAACTGGCCAGTACGCAAGTCATTTCCCGGGATCGTCACGCCGAGTTTTTCGGCACCCTGGCGGTGATTGCCGGGTCCATTGAAAAGATCGCCGTGGAAATTCGCCATTTGCAGCGCACCGAGGTGTTGGAGGCGGAGGAGCCATTTACCGCCGGGCAGAAGGGCAGTTCCGCCATGCCCCACAAGCGCAATCCTATCCTCTCCGAGAATCTGACCGGTCTCGCTCGCCTGCTGCGCGGTTATGCGGGCATGGCGCTGGAGGACATCGCCCTCTGGCATGAGCGCGATATTTCTCACTCCAGTGTGGAGCGGGTGATCGGCCCCGATGCCTGCATCGTCATGGATTTCATGTTCCATCGGGCGAGCGGCCTGCTGGAACGGCTCGTGGTTTATCCGCAGCGGATGCTGGATAACCTGCACAAGATGCACGGCCTGATTTTCTCGCAGCGGGTGCTGCTGGCGCTCACCGGGAAGGGCATGCTGCGCGAAGACGCATACCGGGTGGTGCAGCACAACGCGATGCAGGTCTGGGAGGCGAATGCGGATTTTAAGTCGCTCCTGGCAGCGGACCCGCAGATTCAGCCTTACCTGAACGCGCAGGAACTGGCGGCGTTGTTTGATCTCGCCTATCACACCCGCAATATCGACGCCATTTTCGCCCGTGTCTTTCCGGAAGGACAACCCCGATGAGTGAACGTACTGCCCTCTACGAGGGCAAGGCCAAGATTGTCTATGCCAGCGAATCACCCGATGCGCTGGTCCTGCATTTCAAGGATGACACTTCGGCCTTTGACGGCGAAAAGGTCGAGCAACTCGCCCATAAAGGCGAGATAAACAATGCATTCAATGCCTTCATCATGGAGTATTTGCAGGGTGAGGGGGTGCCGACCCATTTTATCCGCCGCCTCAATGCGCGAGAAAGCCTGGTGCGCCGTCTGGAGATGATCCCGGTGGAGTGTGTGGTGCGGAATCGGGCGGCGGGGTCCTTGTCCAAGCGCCTGGGTATCGAGGAGGGCCGGATTCTGGAGCCGCCGACGCTGGAATTCTTCCTGAAGAACGATGCGCTGCACGATCCCATGATCAACACGTCCCATATTCGCACTTTTGGCTGGGCGACGGCAGAAGAAGTAGAGGCCATGCGCCGTTGGACGATGCGGGTCAATATGCTGCTGTCCACGCTATTTGCAAAAGCGAATCTGATTCTGGTGGACTTTAAGCTGGAGTTCGGGCGGTTTGACGGTGAGCTTTATCTCGGCGATGAATTCAGTCCCGACGGCTGTCGACTCTGGGACGCCCAGAGTCTGGAAAAAATGGATAAAGATCGCTTTCGTCGCAATCTGGGCGGGGTGGTAGAAGCCTATGTAGAAGTCGCGCGCCGCCTGGGTGTGCCGCTTCCAGCAGTGTCATAAAATCGTAATATTTCCAGCGGGATAGTCTTCTGGCTCGTCCTGCCGCGTTTCTTGAATGAGGGACCATCCCATGCTGCTGCTTCGTGGCTCTGCGGCGCTGTCCGCCTTTCGTGTGCAACACTTGCTACGCATCCTCGTTGCCGAGGGATTTCCCGTCCACAGCGCAGTCGCTCAATACGTCCATCTGATTGATCTCGGCGCACCTTTAACGTCGGCAGAAATGGGGGTGCTGACGGCTTTGCTGCATTACGGGGAACCTGTTGAAGGAGATGTGGAGGACGTACAGGACGTCTGCGTGGTGCCCCGTCTCGGGACCATCTCGCCATGGTCCAGCAAGGCGACGGATATTGCCGGACACTGTGGATTGGGGGCGGTGCGGCGTATTGAACGGGGGGTTTCGTATCGCTTGCGCAAAGTCGGTGGTGCGGCCTTCAGCGTGGCGGAGTTACAGGCGATGAGCGGGCTTTTGCACGATCCCATGACCGAGTCGGTGTTGCCGGACTGGGCGGCGGCAGAGGCCATTTTTGCCCACACGGAACCCGCATCACTGACCCGCATTCCTCTGCACAAGGAGGGGCGTGCCGCCTTGCTTGCGGCCAATAACAGTATGGGGCTCGCTCTCGCTCCGGCGGAACTGGATTATCTTTTTGATTATTTTTCCGGCTTGGGCCGCGATCCCAGTGATGCCGAACTGATGATGTTTGCACAGGCCAATTCCGAGCACTGTCGGCACAAGGTATTCAATGCGGCCTTCCGGCTGGATGGCCAGGATCAGGCCCTCAGCCTCTTCGCCATGATTCGCGAAACGCATCGCCTGCATCCGCAGGGCACGTTATCTGCCTATAAGGACAACGCCGCGGTCATGGCGGGCGGCGCGCTGAGCCAGCCTTTCGCGGTGGGCGCGTCGGGAGCGTATGCCGTAGCGGAAGAGCGCACCGCCATTCTGATGAAAGTGGAAACCCACAACCATCCGACGGCCATTTCGCCCTTTCCCGGAGCGGCCACGGGGAGTGGCGGCGAGATTCGCGACGAGGGTGCCACCGGGCGGGGCGGCAAGCCCAAGGCGGGTTTGACGGGTTTCTCGGTGTCACATTTGCGGATTCCCGGCTATATCCAGTCATGGGAGTCGAACCCTTACGGAAAGCCGGCGCGTATCCGCTC
>JBBIUH010000057.1:0-13933 GCA_037440305.1 Acidithiobacillus sp. | reverse complement strand
GTTCGTCAGTGAAAGTATCTGGCATGAGTCTATGCTAAAGGTCCGGTCCATCGGTGGCAATCATTCTCCCACTTGGAAAGGACACATCAAAAGGCTATTCTTTGACAAAAAATTCAGTATGATAGTGTGTACAGACCACTCAGAGTGAAGCATCACCCGGTCGACCCAGTACGAAATCCATCACCCTACAGGGAGCGTAACCATGGAAACCAGCAATCTCGTCGAAGTAGCCAGCAAGGATGATCGCAACATCGCCGCACTCACCCATGCGGGCGGCATCTTGTTCGGGTTCATCCCGGCACTCATCGTCTATCTTCTCAAAAAAGATAGTGGCTCCGCCTGGCTGGTGCAGCAGAGCAAAGAAGCACTGAATTTCCAGATCACCGTGCTGATTGCCTATGTGGTGGCCAGCATCCTGAGTACCCTATTGATCGGCATGCTTATTTTTCCGCTGATTTTCATGGTGAATTTAATATTCTGCGTATTGGCAGCCATCAAAGCCAGTAACGGCGAGGTCTACCGCTACCCGCTCACCCTGCGTTTGCTGAGTTGACGCGCAGAGGCTGAGGATGTCCCCAGCTTGCGCCACTGCCGCGTGCCCCGTACCCTACGCCTTTATTTCGCATATCAAGGATGGGGTCGGCTGAATGTCTATTCTGCGGCTGGAGGCGGGGCAAGTGGAATGGGGGGGGCGGGCGCTGCTGGACCATGCCGAACTGAATCTGGAGGCAGGCGAGCGGGTCGGCCTGATCGGCCGCAACGGTGAGGGCAAGTCTACCTTATTGCAAGTGCTGGCGGGCCTCTGCCCCTTGGATGCGGGGACGCTGTGGGTAGCACCCGGCGTGCGCCGCGCCTATCTGGCGCAGGAGCCGGAGCTGGCCGGGGAGCACGACCTGCTCACCGCCATCAAATCCGGGCATCCGGCCTGGCGGCACTTGCAGAATGCCGATGCGGACGACGCCCACGCCCATGCCCTCGCCGACCATCACGATGCCTGGCAGATCGACTATAAGGCAGAGGCCCTGCGCGACAGCCTGGGGCTGCCCACTGAAGGTATGGTCAGCGCCCTTTCCGGCGGCCAGCGCAAGCGGGTGGCCATTGCCGCCACCCTGGTCGCCGAGCCGGACCTGCTCTTTCTCGACGAACCCACCAACCATCTCGACCTACCCGCGATCCTGGCGCTGGAGCAATCCCTGCTGCGCCATCGCGGCACGCTGGTCTTCGTCACCCACGACCGGCGCTTTCTCGACCGACTGGCGACCCGCATCATCGAACTGGATCGCGGGATACTGCGCAGTTTTCCCGGCACTTTTGCGGCTTATCAAAGCCGCAAGGCCGAAGTCCTCGCCGCTGAGGCGGCCGCCGATAGCCGTCTGGAAGGGCAACTGGCGGAAGAGGAGGCCTGGCTGCGCCAGGGGGTCAAGGCCCGCGCCAAGCGCAACCAGGGCCGCCTGCGCCGTCTGGAGGGGCTGCGTGAGGAGCGCGCCAGCCGTCGCCAGCAACAGGGACAGGCCACCCTGCAAATCAGCACGGCGGATCGTTCCGGCGCACTCATTGCCGAACTGGATCACGTTTCTTTTGCCTATGAAGGGCGTCCGGTCATCCGCGATTTTTCCACGCGTATTGAACGCGGCGACCGGGTTGGCATTATCGGCCCCAATGGGGCGGGCAAGACGACGCTGCTGCGCCTGATCCTCGGCGAACTGGAGCCACAAGAGGGTACCATCCGCCGCGGCACCAAACAGGAGGTCGCCTACTTTGACCAGATGCGCGCCACCCTCGACCCCGAGAGCCGGGTATTGGACGCCATCGCAGACGGGAATGATTTTGTCGAAGTCAATGGCGAACGCCGTCACGTGCTGAGCTATCTGCAGGATTTCCTCTTCCCGCCCAGCCGCGCGCGGGGGCTGATCAAGGCACTCTCCGGCGGCGAGCGCGCACGTTTGCTGTTGGCCCGCCTCTTTGCCCGCCCCGCCAATATTCTGGTGCTGGACGAGCCCACTAACGATCTGGATCTGGAGACACTGGAGATTCTGGAAGAGCGTTTACAGAGTTACACCGGCACGCTCTTTCTGGTCTCCCATGACCGGGACTTTCTCGATAACGTGGTCACCCAGGTGATCGCCTTCGGGGAGGACGGGCAGATCAGCCAGAATGCGGGCGGCTACGAGGACTGGCTGCGCTGGCAGACGGAGTCCCGGCGCTTGGCAAAGCCGACAGAGCGTGGCGGCGGCAAGGGTTCCGGCAAACGCGACGGCGGCAAGGGCAAAAAATCCGCCATGAGCTACAAGGAAGCTCAGGAACTCGCCACCCTGCCGACGCAGATCGAGGTGCTGGAGAAAGAAGAGGGTGAAATTGCCGCCACGTTGGCCCTGCCCGAAACCTACCAGAACGCGGAGCGGCTGCGCGAGGTGCAGGCCCGCGCCGATGCCGTCAGTACGTCTTTAACAAAAGCTTATGGGCGCTGGGAGGCGCTGGAAGAAAAGACGGCGGCCCAGGCTGCAGAGTCCTAGGAAGAAGACTTCGGTGTGCCCCGCCCCTTGTCGTGCAGCAAAAAATGCAGTACCACACCGTCAATAATGGCCGGAACCAGGGTGGCGATCAGGCCCACGGCCATGCTCATCCAGGGTCCGGGCGGCACCTGCGGGTCAGGGATGAAACCCTGCCATTGCCAGGCTGTCGCGGTCAGGTCATAAGCGATAATCAGCCCCGGAATCAGCAGCAGACCATCCACAGCCAGCAGCACCAGCACCGCCAGTAGCACGAACAGCACCATACCCGTGCCTTTGATCAGTTCGCGCAGCCACCGCAACCCGTCGCGCGGCTCAGCCACGGTACACCCAAAGCACAATATCCTGGCGCGGCAGAGTCACCGGGGCTCCGCTTTTGAAGTCCAGGGTCGCACTGGGCCAGAAGGCCGTATCGGCGAAGCGCGGGGTCACCAGATAGGTCCCCGGCCAGTCAGGAGCGGCCACTGCCTGATGCCCTCCGACGATAATGGCGCGCGCCCCGGCCGCGTTGACGTAAATGTGCGCCACAGGGATACGGGTAAAGGCTGCCGCCGTCAGTATCCCCAGCAGGATCGCCGCGATACCTGCCGTAAGTACTCCGGCGACCCATTTATCCAGTCTGCTCAATTGCCGCCTCCTTCCGCCCAGATTTCTGCCTGGGTGGCCGTAATATGATCATCCTTAGAGGCGCAGGTCTTACCTCCGCACCAGCGTGGTGCAATGTTCAGCCCTTCGAGGGCATGGCGCATGGTCACACGGAACACGGGTGCCGACTCCACGCCACCGAAGTTCCAGTAGCGGGTACTCCCGCGCATGGTTACCGCCATGACCAGCTTCGGCGCAAAACCCGGCGCAAAGCCCACGAAGGTGGCATTGGTCTTGTTCTTCAAAAAGCCGTCCTTACCGTTGGCCATGTTGGCGGTACCCGTCTTGCCCGCCACCGCATAGCCGGGAATCGCGGCGAGGATGCCCGTGCCATTGGCCGCGCACACCCCTTCCAGCCAGTGCCGCAGGTGGGCGGCGATACCAGCAGGCATAATACGCACACGCTGCACCGGTTGTCCGGCAATGAGCGTTGGCGCCACGTGATAACCCCCGTTGGCGATAGCGGCATAACCTTCCGCCAATTGCAAAGTCGTCACCGACACGCCGTAGCCCAGCGCAATGGTGGCATGGCGGGCCTTGTCCCAGGTCTGGGGCGGGGGGAGTACACCGCCTGTCCCACCCGCAAAGCCCAGGTTTGGCTCCGTGCCGTAACCTGCCGCCCGGTACATGTCATAAATAGCCTGTGCGGGCGTTCGCAAGGCAATTTTGGCCGCACCAATGTCGCTGGAGTACTTGAGGATATGCGCCACGTTCAATTTATGGTGTACCACATCGTCGCGGATACAGAAACCGCCAACGGGCAGGCAGTGGGAGACATTGAAGTTCTGGTCCGGCTGGATGCTGCCCGTTTCGAGGGCGGCGGCCACCATAAATGGCTTCATCACCGAACCAGGCTCGAAGGCCTGATGCACGGCATTGTTCACATAATCAGAAGGGTCGCTGCAACTACCACGCGCGTTAGGATTGCAGGAAGGCACACTTGCCATGGCAAGTATCTGTCCGGTCTGCACATCCATCACCACTGCCGAGCCCTCTGTAGCCCCAAAATGCTTTTGCGCTGCCAGCAGGGTCATATAAGCCCAATACTGGATCTGCGGATTGATGGTCAAATGCAGGTCGTGGCCGGGTGTGGGCGTCTGCCGCGCGCCCAGCACATGAAGCACTTCGCCCTGCCCATCCACCAGCACCTTTTCACGGCCCGCCTTACCCGATAACCATTGGTTGTAACCCATCTCCAGCCCGGCGGCGCCCTGATGATCCAGATGCACAAGGCCCAGCAGCGGTGTGGTTACCGCACCAAGAGGATAGTAGGTGCGGCTGGTTTTTTGCACATAGATACCAGGCACATGCAGGGCATCCAGTGCGGTGCCCAGTTGTGGCTGCACCTGACGCAGGATGTAGGCGAAGCCCGACCCACCCGACTGCACCCGCGCCGCCAGTGCTTCCGGGCTGATGTCCAGAGCCTGCGCCACCTTGCCCCAGTCTTTACGGTGCTTGTCAAAAACGCGAGGGTCCGTCCAGATAGTCACCGCAGGTACATTTACCGCCAGCGCATCGCCGTTGCTGCCATAGATCACGCCCCGATCGGCGGGCAAAGGCCGCGTCTGCAAATAACGCATACGCCCCTGGGCACGCAAATCATGGGTCCGCCACCATTGCAGTTCCGCATCTCGCGCCAGCACCACCACCAGCCCTAGAAAAATCGTGACGAGGAGCAGTATCGCCCGCCAGCGCGGCAAAATGCGTTGCAGGCTTAGTCGTTCCGGTGGCATGTACAGTTCCTCAGCATTGTTCCCCGGTCATCCTTACTCAGTGCGATATTACCGCCCCATTCGCGGTCTGGCGACGGATGGATTGCAGCCAGGAAACAGCTGGGGTGTAGGCCTGATTCTCTCGCAGCAGCCGCAATAAGGTGACCTCCGCTGCATGTTTGTCGCCTGCCCGCCATTGGGTCAGAGCGATCTCCATCTGCAGATCACTGCGCGGGTAGGGAAAGAGCGGCCGCTGCAAACCCGCAACCAAAAAGGCCAGACCTTCCTTGACTTGGCCCTGATCCACGTAGGCCAGTTGGGCGATTTTATTGCGCAGGTTGACACTTTCGGGATTGATCGCCAGCCCCTTACGCCAGGCCAGCAAAGCCTGCCGATCCCTCTGTGTTTTATCGAGACCGAGCAGCGCGCCCTGCTCCAGATAGAGCGTGCCGATGGAGTTCCACACGCCCGACTGCTGCGGAATCCCCACCAGACTCTGGCGGTATTGGCTGAGTGCATGCTTCACCAGCAAACTGCGGCGCGTGACATTCATCCGAGCGTCGCGGTCGGCGAGGGTCAGATAGGTATTAGCGAGATAGACATGGGGTTGGGTGGCCAGTGGCCGCGCCATAGTCAGCCAGTCCGCAGCCTTCCAGAGAAAAACGGCGCGCTGATTAGCGTCGGGGGTGATCTGGTTGAGCCAGCCATTATCGCTTAACAGGGCGAAAGTCGCGCCATCCGCGACCAGATTCCACGACGCCATGACCACAGCCAGCAACAGCAGGGCCTGAGCGATGACGCCTCCGACCCGCGGCAGCAGCGGCGCCGTCTCTCCCTGCACACCATAGGTACGCCAGGCCCGTGCCAGAAAGAGGCCAGCCAGCAGACTCAGGGGCAGATTGTAGAAAATAAAATTCCCCAGGGCATGGCCGGTCATGGCAAAAACCCCCATTACCAAACCCAATGCCTGCAGACGGCGTTCATCGCTGATCTGCAAAGTCCGGCCTGCCCGATGAAGCAAACGGTAAAGCGCATACATCAGCGTTCCGGCAAAACCGAGGAGAAAGCCCAGATTGATGAGCCCTCCCTCGGCCAGGTATTCCAGAAAGTCGTTATGATCATAAGTGCCCGCCGACGCCAGTTCGCCGGGCAGGCGATAGGCCGGGTAGTTAAGGAAATAGCTGCCGATACCGGTTCCCAGCCAGGGATGGCTCAGGAACATGTGCCAGGTAGCCACCCACATCAGGCCACGGGCGACCGTAGAGAGATTATGCGTGATAAAACCTGGCGCCAGATGTCCCAGAAGATCATATCCTTGAGGATAACCCAGCAACAAAAAGCTGATCAGCGCCAAAACCATTATCAAGGCAATACGCCGTTTACCGCCGGGGCGTCTGCCGAATCCCCAGAAAACAAAAGGCATCGTACAGGCCCAGGACAGCAGGCCCCCCCGGCTGTTGGTAGAAAAGAATGCCAGCAGAATTACCGCCAGGGTAGCGAGATAAAGTAACCCGACAAAATTTAACTGAAGCGGCCCAAAGCGTGTATTTCGCTTCTCATCGTGGACGAAGTAGGCGGCAAGGATCGGGAAAAACATAAGGTTGAGCCACGCGGCAAAACTATTGGTATCCAGCAGCGGGCCGTAAGGCCGCAAGCCAAACGATCCCCCGCCCTGCCCCAGGCCGTGGTAATACTGCCAGAGTGCCATGCCGCTCAATATCCAGGCACTCACTAGAATCCCCCGCCAGAACCAGGTCCAGGCCTGTTCTGCGACCGGCGCCGGGATCATCACGCTGATGAGGAATACCAGCGGCAGAGAACCCAATACCCAAAAGTAGAACCAACTCGTGTAAGGCGATCCGCTCCAGAACAGACTCAAACCAAACCACAGCAACCAGAGCAGCATAAAAACCGGCAGGAATCCACGCGGCCAGGGCAGGCCGTCCCGCAGGCGCGGCCACCAAACCACAATTCCCCAGACCAGTAGAACCATAGTGGTGGCTACCAGCAGCGGGATCAACTGACCGTTGTAATACCAGGAAAAAAAATAGGCGACCAGGGGGAAGGCCGCATAGAGCCAGACACGAAAAGACGATACGGCAGGGTTCACTGATCGTCTCCGACGTGTTGTGGACAACGGTAATCGCCATCACCCCGGCAGACCGCCGTATGAATGGAAAGATGCCGGCTGCAGCGCGTGCAACGCACCAAACGATCCACAGCAGAAACTTGCGGACGGCGGCGTTTCTGGCGCCGGCCATAAAACAGGATCACAGCAAACGCTGCGAGAATAAGCCACTTCAGCATCGGCAAACACACCCGCGTGATGCCAAGGCGCCCCTATTTCCTAATACAGGCGCATCGACCAGGAAAGCTAAAAAGACCATCACCAAACGACTATGGAAAAGGCCCGACGATGCGGGCCTTTTCTCAATTGGTCGGGGCGAGAGGATTCGAACCTCCGACATCCGCCTCCCGAAGGCGGCGCTCTACCAGGCTGAGCCACGCCCCGATAACATACCTTTAAAAATCACGCCGCACAGCAAATGCTGCTAAAAAAGCCAGGGCTTCTTTCTCCACACCGCCGGGGAACCCGGACAGATAAGCAATAGCTTGATCCACCTTTTCCTCCGCGAGGCGTAAAGTGTAATCAATTGACCCTGTTCTGGCAATGATTTCCCAGACCGGTTCAAAGACGGCCGGCGCATCAGCGCAAAGTGCTTCACGCAGAATGGCCCGTTCTGCTGCCGTAGCATGCTGCATGGCATGGATGTAAGGTAGGGTCGCCTTGCCATCAGCGAGGTCATCGCCTCGATTTTTGCCCATTTTTTCGGCACTGGTGGAATAATCCAGGGCATCATCCATCAACTGGAAGGCAATACCGAGCAGGGAGCCATAGTGCGCCAATGCCGTTTCCGCAGCCGCATCCAGGTTGTTTACCAGTGCTCCAATACGCGCAGCCGCCTCAAAAAGCTTGGCGGTCTTGGCTTCAATGACCGAGAAGTACGCCTCGGGACTCAGATCAGGGTTGTTGGCATTCTCCAGTTGCGCGACCTCACCCTGGGCGATAACGCTGGTGGCCTCCGCCATGGTGGCGAGGATACGCATATCGCCGTCCTGTACCATCATTTCGAAGGATCGGGCGTACAGAAAATCCCCGACAAGTACGGCGGCGGCATTGCCCCAGAGTTGATTGGCCGTCGCATTGCTACGCCGCAACTCGGAACCATCGACTACATCATCATGCAGTAACGTGGCTGTATGGATGAACTCCACGACCGCAGCCAGAGGTATCGGACGTGGGCCGCGTTCACCGCCCATACGCGCGGCCAGTAGCAGAACGATGGGGCGCAGCCTTTTGCCACCGGCATTGATCAGGTAAGTGCCCATGGCCGGGATAGTCGGCACCCCGGAACGCAGTTGCTCCTGGATGACGCTGTTCACCGCCATCATATCGGACCGCACGAGGCGGTTGACTTCCTCCAAATCCATGCCCTGCTGCTCCCTCTCTGCCTGCTTCAGCACCTGCTCCACACCAGATGGTGCTAAGCTCGCGGCCGCAGGCGATTGTCGTTAGCGCGGCATAAGCTTGTCAAGCGTGGTCATCGGCTATCTTCAGCGTCACCGGACAACCTGGCTGGAATCTCCAAGTGGCGTGATCTGGCCAGTTGCCGCAATACTTCCAAGTCGCCATTCCATTGTGCAAGCGTGCCCCACAGGGGGTGGGGACCGAGATCCTCACCTACCCGCAACATACGCTCGCGAAGGGTTTTGCCGCCGGTACCCACGGCCAGGAAAAGTAATATCAAGGTATTGATATAATCCTCAACACGGCGTTGCTGGTGGGTAATGCGCAGAAGTTCGGCATACAATGGCAGGCGTTGCGGTTCGTGGGCGATGGCCCGCCACAGGATCGCCATGCCATAGGCGGGATCAGGGTTACGGGAAACCAAGGTTAGCGCCATCTCCGCAGTCATGGTGATGTCTTGAGTTTGGGCTTGTGGTACAGGAATGGCCATGCCCACCTTCTCGGCAAGTACGAGGAGTTCGAGATTGCCGGGATCTCGACTCAGACCGGTATCTACCCGTTCCCGCCACCAGGACTCATTCATGGGTGCGGCTCCCGGCTTTTCTCCCAAGCCTTCCAGCAACGCAGCATAGCTGTCGATATCTGCCATCGCTAGATAGGTGTCAAGGAGCTGGTTGATAACCCGTGTTTCGTGGGGATTGAGATCTACATACCAGCGCAACACGGTCGCTGCTTGCGCATAATGACCATACTCCAGATAAATGGTGGCTTCATCAAGAAGGTCGTCAATGCTGAGCGCTTGCTGCTCGGCGCCGCCGGCAGTAGTTGCGGATGAAGTAACAGCTTCTACGCTGGATAGTTCCGACCGAATCTGCGGCGCGTCCGCGGCAGGTGCCGAATACGCTGATGAGGAGATTGGCGCGCTACTTTTATTCTGTAAACGTCGGCGCCGTGCCCGCAGGCGGATGAAAACTTCCACCAGCAGCAGCAGGACAACAACGATTTCCAACAGTAACATTACACCTTGCATAGACACCTCAAGCTCGACCAAGCTCCCCAAGCACACCCTATTTTACCAGCATACAAGGGAGTTTTAGTCGAAAGCCTGGGATTCGCCAGTGCCGCTGCCGGTCGCATCTTCCATGCCTAGTTCTTTCAGCTTGCGGGTAAGCGTATTACGCCCCCACCCGAGCTTGTGCGCGGCGTCCTGTTTATGGCCACGGGTATGTTGCAAGGCCGCTTCCAGCAGGCAGCGCTCGAACTGCGGCTGAATCTTGTCGAGCAAGGCCTCTTCGCCGCCGGCGAGGCGCTGCCGCACCACGGCCCCCAGCAGCAAGCGCCAATCCTGGGTGTTCAAGTCCTGCGCCACGACAGACGGCGACGGTGCGGCCATTTCCGGTGGCAAATCCGTCACCTGGACCTCGCTGGTAGGTGCCATCACGGTAATCCAGCGACAGACATTTTCCAATTGGCGAACATTACCTGGCCAATGCCAATTCATGAAGGCGGACTCCGCCGCCGGACTCAATACCTTACGCTCGACATCCAACTGCTCCGCGCTGCGACGGAGAAAGTGACGGGCCAGACGCGGGATGTCTTCACGCCGCTCCCGCATGGGCGGGAGGTGGATATGGATGACGTTGAGACGGTGGTAAAGATCTTCCCGAAAACTACCGTCGCGCACCTTGGCTTCGAGATTCTGGTGGGTCGCGGCGAGAACGCGGACATCCGCACGTTGGGGCGCATGGCCACCAACCCGGTAGAAGGTGCCGTCGGAGAGCACCCGCAGCAGCCGCGTCTGCAGGGCGGCGGGCATATCGCCAATTTCATCGAGAAAGAGGGTACCCCCGGAGGCCTGCTCAAAGCGACCCTGCCGGGTCTGCACCGCCCCGGTAAAGGCACCCTTTTCATGTCCGAAAAGTTCCGATTCAAGCAACTCGGCGGGAATAGCCGCCGTGTTGATGGCGATGAAGGGACCGTGCGCACGCGGACTGTGCCTGTGCAGAGCGCTAGCCACCAGTTCCTTGCCTGCCCCCGACTCGCCGGTAATAAGCACGTTGATCTGTGAACGCGACAGACGACCGATGGCACGAAACACCTCCTGCATGGCCGGAGCTTCGCCAATCATTTCCGCCGGATCGCTCTCCTCAAGACCCGCAGCGCTCGGCTCTGCCTGACTGCCAAGAGCGCGCCGCACCAGGGCAACTGCCTCGTCCATGTCAAAAGGTTTGGGCAGATATTCAAAGGCCCCACTCTGAAAAGCGGCGACGGCGTTGTCGAGATCGGAGTGCGCTGTCATCACGATTACCGGCAGTTTCGGCCAGCGCGATTGCACCTCGCGCAGGAAAGCCAGTCCATCCAGGCCCGGCATGCGCAGATCGGTGACGATGGCCTCTGGTTGCTCGCGCCCCAGTGCCCGCAGGGCGCTGTCAGCCTCGGTAAAACTGTGCACCGGGATCTCGGCCTGGGTCAGCGCTTTCTCTAATACCCAGCGAATGGAAGGGTCATCGTCAATGATCCAGACCTGTTTCATGCGGATGCCTCCCAATGCGGTAAGAGGGGCAGGGAAACAGAAAACACCGTTTCCCCTGGTTGCGAGTGGCAATGGACCACGCCGCCATGCCCACGCACCAGCCCTTGGGCGATAGCGAGTCCCATCCCCATACCCTCAGCGCGACTGGTGACCAGCGGCAAAAAGATCCGGGGCAACAGTTCTGTGGGGATTCCCGGGCCGCTATCGACTACATCCACGCGCAGCGCCAGGCGAAACTTGTGATGCAAAAGGGTGACGTAGCGTTCGACCCGGGTGCGAATCAGGATCGTGCCGTGGCGGTCTACCGCCTGCTGGGCGTTACGCATTAAGTTCAGAAAAACCTGCACCAGTTGCTCCTGATCAGCCAAAATATCGGGGATAGAGGGGTCGTAATCGAAACGCAGGAAAATACCCGTGGGCAATTCCGCGTTCAGCAGCCGCCGCACATGTTCAAGCACCTGATGGATATTCACTTCGGCAAAAACCGGGCGGCTGCGGGGTCCCTGTAGGCGATCCACCAGATGATGGAGGCGATCCACCTCATGGAGGATGACCCGAGTGTAGTCCTTGAGTTCGGGGCGCTGTAGTTCACGCTCTAGGAGCTGCGTGGCCCCGCGCAAACCGCCGAGGGGATTTTTGATTTCGTGGGCGAGGCCGCGCAGCATCTCCTGGGCGGCACCGTAAATGCGGTCCTGCATCTCCTCCTCGGCATGACGCGCCGGCAACTCCATTGGCCGCATTTCAATAATGAGGCCGTCTGTTGGTGCGGGGGTCACCACCAAATCCACTACCGCACTCCCACCCTCACTCAGCACCAAAGACAAGGCCCTGCGCAGTACGGCCGTGTTCGCCGTGGCTGCGTCCGCAAAAAGTGTGGCGAAGCGTTCTTCACCGACAATGTTGCAAAGCGCCGACAAGGTCTGTCCCAGCGCCTGATGCTGGCTGATGCGCAGCAGATTTTCGGCGGCAGGATTCATATAACGGATATGGTAATCACCCCCCAGAATCAGTACGGCTGATTCCAGAGCATCCAGCACCATATTCTCTGTGGGCAGAGTGGTTATTCTTTTGCGGCGCGCCATGCAAGCTCCGATTCTGTGACTCACCAAACAGGCTCTATGCTCAGCTAAGCAAAAAGCGCACCAATTTACCAGGAACGCAACATCCTTCACACCAGCATATCACCCGGCATGTTTAGTTCTTCACACAAAAACCTGACCGGCAATCACTGTGCGACGGCCTATCGTTGATCCACTGATTGCACCATAATAGTGCATCCCTGACGGGCTGCCTAGCGCCGCCGGAGGGACGGGCAGGACCCACGCTTCCCAAAGGTGTCATTTTCAGCGAATATCATAAGTCTATGTCGCCGGGCTCACAGGAACACTCCATGACCTATTGCCTCACCGCTCATGTCGCAGAGGGCCTGATTTTCTGCTCCGATTCGCGTACCAACGCGGGCACCGACAACGTCAGCATCTACTCTAAAATGCATAATTTCTGCTGGCCCGGGGACCGCTTTCTCTGTCTGCTTTCAGCGGGCAATCTGGCGACTACTCAGGGCGTGGTCAAGCGGATGCAGCAAGATATAGACCAGGACGCCGAAACCCATCTGCTCAATCTGACCAGCATGGCGGAGGCGGCGGATTATGTCGGCCTCATCAACGCCGAGGTGCAGCGCAACCAGGCCAACCGCGACACCGCCAACACCAATTTTGAGGCGACCTTCATCCTGGGCGGCCAGATCAAGGGCGATACTCCGGCGACTTATATGATTTACCCGCAGGGCAACTACATCCATGAGTCGTCAGATCACCCCTTCCTGCAGATTGGCGAAATCAAATATGGCAAGCCGATTCTGGATCGCGTCGTCAGTCCCGACCTGTCTCTGGAGGCAGCGGCACGCTGCGCACTGGTCTCCATGAACTCCACCATGCGCAGCAACGTCACCGTGGGTCCGCCGGTGGAACTGCTCATTTACCATACCGATAGCCTGCGGGCCGGGCGTTACCTGAGCCTGTCCGAGGAAGACCCTTTTTACCGCAGCATCGGCGAGCGCTGGAGTCAGGGGTTGCTGCGGGCACTGGATGATCTGCCGCGCTTTGTCTGGGAAACTTCTGGCACCCCGCCGGCCTAAGCTCTGAGAATGCAGGTAAATATGGGAAATGTCCCATGCACCAAATATGAATAATATGCACTGTTATGGTGCATATAGCCTTTATTGCTCAAGCACAATCCGATACAAAGGCCACAAATTCAGGACACAGCCAAAGTGCACAGACCAATGCCTATAGAAGACCCAAGAGCCGATGGCCAGGCTTAACAATCAGAATAGCGTTGTTGCAGAGTTCAGGAAAAACCGGAGATCGCCTGACCAGTAGTTGGCACAAGCTTTGCTGGCACCTCTCTAATGACCAGAGCGCGGCGCGATTCAGTATACGGACGAGGACGTCGCCTCAGCGCCATATTCAGAAGCGTGCGCGTGCATCACGCAAGGGGAGAGAAGGCTTATGGATTGGCTGAGCAAGCATTATCAGCAGCAGAGTACCTACGATGAACTGGTAGGCGAGGGCGGCGTTCCGCGCCTGGCCGCAGCCCCGCTGTTTGATTACCTCAGCACCCTGGACAGCAACGAACTGCTCGCCCGCCGGCAGGCCGCAGATGCCGCCATCCTCGCGATGGGCATTACCTTCACCGTGTACAGCGAGGCCGGCAATATCGACCGCGCCTGGCCCTTCGACATCATTCCCCGCATCATGTCACGGCGGGAATGGGTACACATCGAAGAGGGGCTCAAGCAACGCTTACAAGCCCTCAACCTCTTTATTGACGACCTGTATAACGCGCAGCGTATTGTCGTCGACGGCGTTTTCCCCGCCGAAGTACTGGCCAGCTCTCGCAATTTCCGGGACGCCTGTCGGGGCGTGCATCCGCCTTTGGGGGTCTGGGCGCACATTTGCGGCAGCGATCTGGTGCGCGATGCCGACGGCACGGTCTATGTGTT
>JBBIUH010000056.1:0-14137 GCA_037440305.1 Acidithiobacillus sp. | reverse complement strand
ATTGCAGCTCTTGCCAGTCCGGAAAAGTCCCCGGAGAGAGAGTCGCGTCCGTCCGCCACCGCAAGGGCCATTTTTCGCCCGGGAAAGCCCACAAACACCCTGTTTCACCCTCAGCACACCTTAAACCGCCTCCGAAAATTGGCAGCGGTCACGCCACCGCATTTATATCAGGCGACTTTGACGGGGCCCTGAGGCGGTGAGGTATTTCATATTGAATATAAGCTTGCCCCAGAGCATTAATGGAAGACGCGATCCCCATCAATGTGGTGTCAACATTCTTGGGATTATTACCGTGTGTGCCCAGATTGTTGGCAGTGAAGAAGCTGACGCCCACGATAAAGCCGCCGAGGAAAGGAGCGGTTTTGACGTTGAGAATTCCACCCAGACTATAAGCATCCATGTTGTTTTCGGCAGCGGCACCATAGAGTTTGCTGAAATAGCAGGAGCGTATAGTGCCGCTAATGTCACCTTTCTGGATGAAATTTGTTGATGAATCGGCCTGAGCGACGGTGGGCATAGCGAAAACGTAATAGGCAACCATTATAATTGAACATCGCTTTTTCTGTAACATAGCTCAACTTTCAGTATCCCGATTTAGATCCATATATCCGGCCGCATCATAAAACGTCGATACGTACAGATCAGCGCGATCATGGCCAGAATCGCTTCAGCAACCATCAACAGCAACGTCCACGCGCCAATACGATCCAACCGACTTTGTAAGCCGCTCGCCGGGGCGGGATTCCATCGCGCGCTGATCATCCAAGGGGTTCCAGCAACGGGAACATCGGATGTCAGGAACAGCTTGTTCCATCTGTGCCCGACCGGAGCTGAACTGGAATACCAGCACCTAAAAAGCATTGTCAAGTACCTGATCTAAATGGAGATTATCCGTCATTTTATTCTCTGTGCGCGCTCCGTAAAAAACAGGTACATCGACTTTACGGTACTATTCCGCAAAACTTTAGCGACTCCGGTGGACCTCTGGCAATCTTGCCGATATCGTGTAATCTCAGCAGATCAGAGTAGAACGTCAGTGAGACACCAGAGGATAGAGCGTATGGATTTCTTAGAAATAGTGAACAAAGATCAGAACCTGGCGATTTTTGTGCAGATGGCAGGGCTGAAGGAGACGGATGTGCATCTCATTCAGTCTGCTGCGCCCCAGGCACTGGCGCTGCTGCCGGAAGTCGTTGCCCTCTTCCTTCAGCACCTGAAGGCAGTCCCCGAAGTTGAGCAGAGGCTCGCGACTGCACATCAGGATTTTCCACGACATCTGACCCATTGGCTCGGCAACCTGTTCACCGGTCCGCACGATCAGCAGTTTCTGGAAGCCCAGCATCAGGAGGGCAGCAACAATGTACAAAAACGCATTCCGCCGCTGTATACCGCCTTTGCCATGAGCTTTCTGCGAGCCGCTTTACCGCAATTATTAGGTACCCACGGCGTTTCCCAACAATACAGCGAAGGCGCTTTAACAGCGGCCATCCTGCGCATGCTGGATCTCTGTCAGTATCTCACAGACCGCGCTTATACCGCACGCCTGCTGGAAGTAACAGGCATCTCGAAAACCTTGTTAGATCGCCTCATGACGGTATGAAATGAACTCAAAATTTACAGACACACCCGCGCCCGACGCAGCCCAAGAACTCGTTGCCCGCCAAGCCATTCTGGGTCGTCATGGCGAGGTAATCGGCTATGAACTATTTGCGAGAGAAGAAGCCAGCGGGCCACTGGAGGATCCGTTCCTTTGCTCGGCCAGAGTGCTGATAAAAACATTCAGCGTATTCAATATAGAACAGTTACTCGGCGGAAAACCAGCCTTTATTAATTTTACCAATAGCAATTTTGATGAAAAAAGTTTAGAGCTTTTTCCAGCCACGCAAGTAATTCCGGAATTTACCATTACCGAAGCGCCAACACGTGAGTTTATTGATAATATTCTCAATTTGCGCAAACGCGGCTTTCGCCTCGCTTTGGACCGTTTTGAAGCAGCGCCATGGCAGATCGGCCTACTCAAGATTGTGGATTTCGTCAAAATAGATACCTATCTCAATGAACCCAGCGAATGGGAAGCATGGATACAACTAATTCGCAAAGCTGATATTGCAAATACTCCAGCCATTATCGCTACCCGGGTTGAGACCCAAATCATGGCGCGACGCTGCTTTGAGGCAGGGGTGGACTATAGCCAGGGTTACTATTTCATGCGTCCGGAAATTATCAGCGGGAGGAGTCTTGCTGCCAATCAACACACCATCTTCAATCTGTTAAACCTGCTTGCCGAGGAGAATCCAGTCGGTGATATTGAAGAAACTTTTCGCCGCGATCCCGGTTTGTCTTTTCAGTTACTCCGCTATCTGAATTCTGCAGGACTAACCCGGGGCCAGGAAATTGACAGTATTCGCCGGGCGCTCATATTACTGGGCAGACACCCCCTGCAACGCTGGCTAACGCTGTTACTTTTTGCCAGCCAAGGTGCGCGTAAAACGCCATTGCTGACGATGGCCGCGACCCGCGCACGCCTTGCTGAGCTGCTACGTGAGCGTTCTCCTAAACTGGATGCGCAACCACTGGCACTGCATCGCTCATTTTTAGCGGGTATGCTCTCCCTGCTGGATGTCTGCCTCAATCAACCCCTGCCTGAACTGCTGGATGAGTTGCGACTCTCACGGGAAATGCATGCCGCCATACTGCGGCATGAGGGGGAGGATGGCATGCTGCTTCTTATCGTCGAAGCGGCCGAAAATGGCGACATCGAGGTGGTGCGGAACGTTGGTCAAGCACTGGGCTTATCGGTAGCAGACATCACCAACATGTCGCTGGAGTCCATGGCCTGGGCAGCGAGTTTAAAATAAGGTAACAGCTTTTGTTAAGACCTGCTCCGCGGCGTCAGATGATGCCACATTATTTTCTGCCTGCTGATTATAAATAATACGTCTGGCTGCCGCCTGACTGAGCACGACAATACTTACCCGGCGGTTCAGCGGAGAATTCGGCTCATTGGGAACGTACAGTACCGCCGAGCCCATACCGACAACACGCAGGATCTTGCTTTCATCCAGCCCGCTTTGTACCAGGGTCTGGCGCACCGCGTTCGCCCGGCCTGCGGACAAATTGTAGTTACTATAGCCCTTCCCGTCATTGAGATAACGCAACGCATCGGTATGGCCGGTTATACTGATCTCATTAGGTAAATGATTCAGGGTCGGCGCGATAGCCTGGAAAATAGCGTGGGCGTAAGGTTCCAGTATGGTGCTTCCGTTGGGGAACATAGATCTTTTAGCACTATCCACGACCTGAATACGCAACCCCTCCGGGGTGATATTTATGAGCAGATGCTTCCGGAACGCCGCCAGTGCCGGATTACTGGCAATTTGCGCATCCAGTGCCTTCTTGAGCTGTTCGAGGTTGTGCTGATCAACACGCTCTGCGCTGTTGACAGGTGTTTCATTACTCGCCATGACCTGCCGTTTCTGGCCGCGCTGCACCTCCCCGACCGTTTTATTCAAATTACTCCCACCGCCAGGCAGAATGGAGTTGGATGATCCGCTACCCGGTCCGCCCATCAGAGACACTTGCTGAGGATTTTTGAACCACTGGGCAATACCCTGCAATTGCGCTTTTGTGGTGGACCCCAAAAGCCACATCAGCAGGAAGAATGCCATCAACGCCGTAATAAAATCAGCGTAGGCAATTTTCCATGCACCGCCGTGTGCGCCACCGCCTTTTTTGATGCGTTTGATGACTATCGGTTTGGTTTTATCGTCACCGGCCATGATGCACTATTTGCCTTTCAATCCACGCAAATGTGAATCCAGCTCCTGGAAACTGGGACGCTCCGTCGAATAAAGCACCTTGCGTCCGAACTCGACAGCGACCTGGGGGGGATAGGCATTCATCGTCGCCAGCAGGGCAACCTTGATACACTCAAACATTTTGCTGGCTTCAGCAGCACGATCTTCAAGGCGTGCCGCCAACGGCGACACAACCGCATAACCCAGCAGAATGCCGAGAAAAGTACCCACCAATGCGGCGGCGATCAGCTCGCCCAATACGGACGGTGGCTTATCTACGGAGCCCATCGTATTCACCACGCCCATCACCGCCGCCACAATCCCGAACGCGGGCATACCATCCGCGGTGCGTGTCAACGCGTGAATAGGAATTTCCTGCTCACGATGATGCGTATCTATGTCCACATCCATGAGGTTTTCCATCTCAAAAGCCCCCAGATTTCCGCCCACCATAAGCCGCAAATAGTCCGTAATAAACTCCAAAACATGATGATCAGCGAGCATACGAGGGTATTTTTTAAAGATCTCACTGGATTGCGGATCGTCCACATCGCCCTCAATGGACATCAAACCGCCCTGCCGGATCTTTGCAAACAGTTCATTGAGCAAACTGAGCAGTTCCATATAGACGGCTTTGGTATAGTTAGAACCCTTAAATGCCAGCGGTAACGCTTTGAATACTGATTTGAAAGTCCTCGGAAAAGTGGCGGCAAAAAACGCGCCGAATGCCCCGCCGCCAATCATGAGCAATTCATAGGGCTGAATGAGGGCGGCGACTTGTCCACCCTCCAACGTGAATCCGCCAAAAATGGCGCCCAGAGCAATTACATAACCGATTAGTAAGAACATAAAGCCATCATCTACTTACTGGACAACGAAACTGGCAAAGTAAACGGCGGCAATGGGCGGATTTTTCTCTGTCGGGGGTGCTTTCAGCACCCCGCCGTCGGTCTCCAGGGTATTATTCACTTGCTGCTTTATCTCTTGCAACAACTGATCACGCACCGCGGGTTCACTGACCTTGTCAGCATTCTGGGCGCTGAGCAGCATCAAAATACCATTACGAATTTCCGGCATAAAAGATTTTACTGAAGTTTCGACAACAGAATTATAGGTTTTCAACTGTATCTGTACCTGAATATAATGCGTGCTGCCGTCACTACTCTGCAGATTGGTGACGAGAGAACCGAGATCAATAAATTTGGTATTCTGCAACTTTTTCTTGGCGATTTGTGCAGGCGTGGGCGCGGTCGCGGGGCGCAGGACAAACCACCACGTGCCCCCTGCTCCGGCGATGAGCAACACCACCATCGCAATGATGACGATGATCACCCGCTTGCTTTTCCCCGGCTTCTTTTCTTCTGCCATGGCGTCCTTGCCTGTCGATATCTGAGAGAACTGACCTTGTACCTAACGCTTATATACTCGATCTTTGTCGTTCAGCCAAGTAAAAATCTTGCGAAATCGACTTGGCTCAGTCCGCACAAATCGTTCCGTTCGGAAGGATGGAAGATTGCTGACCATTCCAAACGCAGGTCGCCAATGATCGGGTCACATCCAGAAATCTCCTGTATATCATTGAATAAATTGACATACGCCAGCTTCAGCAAAAGGTACCGATAGAGGCTATCGAGGCGCCGCAGGTGGGGGGATGGGAGATTATCGTCCAGTGTGACCAACAGATGCTGTACGACCTGCTGAACCCGCTCCATCGCGCGCTGCTTCGCGGCAAAGTCCCGACGCTCCAGCGCCCGTCGAATCCGGCGTATATATTTTTCAACGCCCTCCAGTCCCAGCAAAACAAGGCCATCGGCCGTAAAATATGGTACCGCTGTAGAGAAATCCTGTGCTGACTTTTTGGGTACCTGCTGCATAACACTTTTCTCCCGCTTCTTCTCAGGAGGAATAACGACACGTCACAGGAAAAACTGAAATGGTAGACGGTGCGAGGTTTGCGGCACCACCCTGTTCATAAAGGTGTGACAAGGGGTACTGAAAGAACGCGTACGCCGTTCCTGACATGGCACAATTATTGCTTAAAATATAAAACAGGAGGTGATTCCATGACAGCCCGATTGCAGAATGCTCCCCGCTTTAGGAGCGAGACACGAGATCTCGCCGAAGAAAGCATTTACCTCGATGATTTAATTAATTTTCATAACACCTGGAAAACATTTTGGCAAACTTGGTTGCAGGAGCATCTACAAGGCAAAAAATTGCCGCGCCGTGGGGAGCAAATGGTTTTACAGGCCTTGCATGGGCCTGAAGTACGCATACCGCAACCCCAAAAGGCCTGCTGGCACGGTTTACAGGCTTCCTGCCATGAGATTTTGCATCAACTACAGATTCATTCCGAAATAGCGTCAAAAATCTGTCCCATCCCAGAGTTCGTCGCTGTCATAGGTGCCGCCAGTGCTTTGGAACAGCAATGCTTTGAGGAGATCGTAGCTTTTAGTAAAAACCTGGGGGAGATAGACATCCTCACCAATTTACCAAACCGTCGGCGGATGGAGCAGGACATGGTACGCGAACAGGCTCTGGTCGATCGCGGCGCTAACGGCTTTATCGCGATGATAGATGTCGACCACTTCAAGACGCTCAATGACACCTACGGGCATCCTGCTGGAGATACGATTTTGCGGGAAATCGCGCGACGTCTGCGCGCTGCTTTGCGCCATTATGATGGCTTGTACCGCTATGGTGGTGAGGAGTTTTTGGCAATTTTCCCAGGGCTTGGCAAAGAGTGTGCGTCGCTTGCGGCACAGCGCTTGTGTCAGACAATCGCCGCGGACCCTTTCCAGGCGGTCGATGGCCATCCTCTGAATATTACGGTATCCATAGGTATCACCGCCCTCGTCCACCATATATCCCCTGAGGAAAGAATGGCTATTGCTGACGCGGCACTGTATCGGGCAAAACAGGGGGGCCGGAATCAGGTGCGCCTGGTTCCGTAGCGCACGGCGCCATGACATCTAGTTCCCTGACTAAGATAAACTGCTAGTCTTTCCAGACTAGCGCAATAACTATTCGTTTTCCATGGGTTAGAGATCAGCGTGCGTAAAAGCTCTGCAGTCGCCCTTCAATGATTTTGGGATTTTCGCCTTCCGCTATCCCGACCAGGCCTTCGATGATCATCTCACGCAGGTAGGTTTGCTGATGTACGATACCTTTAATCTTGTTCGATATGGGGAGAAAAAGCAGGTTGGCTGACCCCACACCGTAGATGGTTGCAACGAAAGCCGTTGCTATGCCCGCTCCGAGTTTGGCCGGATCGGCGAGATTTTCCATGACATGAATCAGGCCCAGCACGGCGCCGAGAATACCAATAGTTGGCGAGTACCCACCCGCCGATTCAAAAACTTTGGCCGCCTGCCGCTCCATCTCCGAGCGGGAATCCAGATCGACCTCCAGGGTAGCCCGGATTTTCCCCGGTTCCGCCCCATCGACCAGCATCTGTAAGCCTTTTTGTAAAAACGGGTCATTGACACCCTCAATCAGACTTTCCAGCGCTAGTAGTCCGTTTTTACGGGCGGTATTGCTCCATTCCAGAATTTGCGCGATAACGGGCTGAGGATCAGTTTTGGGGGGCAGCACCGCCCAGGGCACCATCTTCAGGGAACGAACGAACACGGGCATGGTGTATTGCACCATCACCGCGCCCATAGTGCCGCCGATGACAATGATGAAGGCCGTGAGCTGAAGGATGGAACTGAGCTTACCACCTTCCAGAAGCTGGCCGAGAAAGATACCACCGAAAGCCACCACCAGACCAATCAGGGTCAAAAAATCCACGATTCTGCTCCCTTTTGGGGATCTGCAAATGAGTAACCCTCAAAGCCCGTCATCACGCCAGTCTCCCAGGGTGGCACGCAAACGCAGGACCGCTTGCCGCATAATCTGGCTGACGCGGGATTCGCTGACCTCCAATACGCTGCCAATCTCTTTCAGCGTGAGTTCGTCCTGATAAT
Source organism: Acidithiobacillus sp. (assembly GCA_037440305.1). Lineage (GTDB taxonomy): Bacteria > Pseudomonadota > Gammaproteobacteria > Acidithiobacillales > Acidithiobacillaceae > Acidithiobacillus. The sequence continues at coordinate 6,372 of JBBIUH010000056.1, read as the reverse complement.
AAAGCGCGAGGACCAGTTGCTCCTTTTCCGGTAAAGTGCCGATACTACGCTGGAGGTCACGGGAAAATTCTTCAGATAGCAGCACCGCCTGAATATCGTCCGCCGCGTCGCGGAGATAGCGACCGACAAAAGCGTCATTGTCCGCTGCCAGATCTTCGAGATAAAGAATCTGACCGCCACTCTCACGCAACGCAGCCAGGTAAGCCGTCATCGTCCAGCCCAGTTCTTTGGCAATTTCCTCATCACTGGGCGGATGTCCGAGATGTTGTTCCAGGCGGGCCATGGCCCTGCCGATAGATTGCTCCTTGGCACGCGCACGGCGGGGCAGCCAGTCCTGGGCACGCAGCTCATCAAGAATACTGCCGCGAATCCGCATGCTGGCATAACTGATGAAGGCATCACTCTCGCCTCCCGACTGGCTATCGAGGGCATCCATCAATCCCAATAAACCCGCCTGCACGAGATCAGCCACATCGACATTGGCGGGCAGCCGGGCGCGGATCCGCTGGGCAATACGCTGCACCAGAGGCACATAGCGCGCCACCTGCGCACTGCGCTGTACCATTCTATCCACCGCCATTCCGGCACTCATAGGCTCTGCAGCGATCTTTCTGCCGATAACAGGCGCTCCATGAAGAACTCGATATGCCCAGCGGGACCCGCTGGCAGGGGCCAGCTACGCACTGTTGTCGCCAACTCGCGCAGCGCTCGGGCGGCAGGACTGTCGGGATAGAGTTCGACAATGGCCCGCTGCGAACGTACCGCACTACGCAGAGCAGTATCCAGGGGAATGCTGCCGATCAGATCAAGACTGACATCGAGATAACGGTCCGCCACAGCCGCGACGCGCTGAAAGAGCATCTGACCTTCGCGCTGGTCACGTACCATATTGGGCAGTACCCGGAAACGCCGCACGCCATGATCACGGCTGAGTAACTTAATGAGGGCGTAGGCGTCGGTGATGGAAGCCGGCTCATTGGAGACCACAACAATGACATCCTGGGCGGCGCAACTGAAGGTCAGCACATCACCCGCAATGCCGGCAGCAAGATCAATCAGCAGGTAATCAACGTCGATGTCGAGGTTGCTCACGGCTTGAATCAGACTCGCCTGAGCCAGGCCATCCAGAACCGCCATGCGCGCGATACCGCTGGCCGCAGGTAACACGCGAATGCCCTGAGGGCCATTGACGAGCACTTCTTCAATGGATTTTTCACCAGAAAGTACATGAGAGAGGTTATAGCGGGGACTCAGGCCGAGCAGGATATCCACATTGCCAAGACCGAGGTCGGCGTCGAAAAGCAGGGGTTTCGCGCCCTGCTGGGCGAGAGCAACAGCCAGATTAACAGCAACATTGGTCTTGCCCACCCCGCCTTTACCGCTGGCGACGGCAATCACCTTGACTGGTTTACGCGCACGCATCCTTCGAAGTCCCTCCGCCTGATCCAGCAGGGTCGCAATCACCGCGGACCCCTGCATTTCAGGCGCCATGATAGCGATTATGGGCAGTGCTAGCCACCGCATCGCCTGCCGAAACGGATTGCAGCACATGAATCAGCGTATCCCAACGGGCCTCATGGAGGTCTTCCGGCACCTTCTGGCCGTCGCTGTAATAGGCGATGGGTAGATGATGTTGTGCCAACCATTCCAATGCGCCACCAAAAGCCGGCGCTTCATCTACTTTGGAGAGAATGGCTCCCGCCAGAGGAAGATCCGCATAAGGTGCCAGAACCGTCGACAAACTCTTGTCGCTCAGTCCAGCCGATATGAGCAGAAAACGATGGGCTTGCGGACCCAGAGCGGCGAGCCACTGCAACTGCTCTCCCAGACGCTGGTCACGCGGGCTCATACCGATGGTATCGATGAATATCCACGGCCGCTGACTATGTTTCTCCAAGGCCTGGAAGAGATCTTCCGGACCACGGATGACCTCCAGCGGTACGCCAAGAATGCGCGCATATATCCCCAGTTGCTCGACGCCCGCGATACGATAGGTATCGGTGGTCAGCAATGCGACGGAGTGAGGCCCGTGGCGCAACACCTGGGCGGCAGCGAGTTTCGCTATGCTGGTCGTTTTGCCTGAGCCGGTAGGACCCAATACCGCGAAAATTCCGCCTTTACCCAGAGGGTTCTCGCTCAAGCCCACCCGCTCCTCCAGCGCTGCGCGCAGTGGCACCTCCCAGGCCTCGTCTGCGGCCTGCTGAGCGATTTGCGTAGCCCAGCCCGCCGAGAAACCCATATCCGTCAGCACCTCGCGCGCCAGCTTGCTGGCGCGCAGACTGCCCCAGCGTTTCTCCACCAACTGCCGCAGGGCCTGAAGCTCGTTACGGAGCGGAGTAGCGCCCGTGGTTGCGCTGCTGCTAACTGCCATGGGCGCCACACGTTCAGGGACAGATAATGGGGGCTTGGTGCTCATGGTGGGAATATCCTCCGCTGGCAATTTTGCCGGAACTCCGCGTAATGGTTCAGGCCAACTCGGCGTTGGCGTGACCTCAGCCCATTGCTTCTCATCAAAATCAATGGCCGCAACGATCTCGACACCCCCGTCCACATCCCGGTTGGAGAGAATGACCGCGTCGGCACCCAAGGCGGTGCGAATCTGCTGCAGTACGTCGCGGGTGCTCGCCCCGTTAAATCGCCTGATCTTCATCTGTGTCTTTCTCCCTGAGAATGAGCGCCTGGCCATTTAAGCACCGAGCGTGGCCACCACCCTGATCCGTTTATTTTCGGGGATCTCCGCGTAAGAGAGCACCCGCATCCGCGGCGCGGTCCGGGCCAGGAAGCGTGCCAGAAAGGCGCGCATGGGGGCCATGGCCAGCAGCACCGGCTGCATACCGCCAGCCTCCATCTGCTGCATCAACTCCCCCGCCTTTTCCAGCACCCGCTGCGCCAGCCCCGGCTCCAAAGCCTCGCCATTACTGTTGCGCAAACTCTCCTGCAATAAGTGTTCCAACTGTCCGTCCAACACCGCGACTGGCAACTCCCCCTGTCCGGGAAAGAGTCCTTGCACAATATAAGGGCCGAGTGCGGTACGTACGGCCGCCGTGAGATCGTCAACATCCTGGCTTTGCGGTGCGTGCTCTGCCAAAATTTCGACGATGGTGCGCATGTCGCGAACGGGCACGCCTTCATTCAGCAGGTTCTGCAAGACCTTCTTGAGCTTGTCGGGAGACAGCATCTTCGGGATGACATCTTCTACCAGCTTGGGTGAGCGGCTGGCGAGATGGGACAGTATCCCCTCCACCTCCTCGCGGCCCAGCAGTTCAGCACCATGGGACTGCAAGATCTGATGCAGATGGGTGGCGATCACCGTTGCCGGATCGACCACTGTGTAACCAAGGGCGACCGCCTTGTCGCGCTGATCGTTGTTTATCCACAAGGCCGGGAGGCCGAAGGACGGGTCGGTAGTCGGGGTGCCTTCGAGCTTGCCGAGGACATTGCCTGGGTCTATGGCAAGCAGCAGATCCGGAAAGATTTCACCACCAGCCACTTCAACACCTTTGACGGTGATCCGGTAGGCCGTTGGCCGCAATTCGAGATTATCGCGGACATGCACGGCGGGCACCAGAAAGCCAAAGTCCTGCGCGAACTTTTTACGCACCCCGCGAATCCGTGCCAGCAACTCACCGCCCTGACCCTTGTCGACCAGCGGAATCAGCCGGTAACCGACCTCCAGCCCGAGTGGATCAAGCGGCTCGACGCTGGCCCAGGTGACCTCCTCCGGCTCGGCGGGTGATGGGGGTATCGCGGCTTCGGCCTTTGGCTGCTGGCGTTTGCGATACCAAACGATGCCGCCCAACACCGCGCCTGCCCCCAGAAACGGCAGATGCGGCATCCCCGGAATCAGCCCGAGAACGGCGAGGATCACCGCGACGATAACCAGTACGTCCCGGTTCTGGAAAATCTGGCTCACTAATTGTTTTCCCAAATCCTGACCGGTATTGACTGACGTGACCACAATGCCGGCAGCGATGGAAATGACCAGTGCCGGAATTTGTGCCACCAGCGCATCACCGATGCTGAGCAGCGTGTAGTCATGGGCTGCCGTGCCAAGACTGAGACCATGTTGCCAGATACCGATGATCAGACCACCGATCAGGTTGATGAATAGAATCATGATCGCTGCGACGGCATCACCGCGCACAAACTTGCTGGCGCCGTCCATGGAACCAAAAAAATCGGCCTCTTGCGCTATCTCTGCGCGCCGCCGATGGGCTTCTTCCTGATCGATAATGCCGGCATTCATATCCGCATCAATAGCCATCTGTTTGCCCGGCATGGCGTCGAGAGTGAAACGGGCGCTGACTTCTGCGATGCGCCCGGCACCCTTGGTGATAACCATAAAGTTGATGATGACCAGAATCGCAAAGACGATGATTCCCACCGCGTAGTCACCACCCACAACAAACTCACCGAAGGACTCAATCACCTGTCCGGCCGCACCGGGTCCATTCTGGCCGTGCAGCAAGATGATCCTTGCCGCCGCCACATTGAGGGAGAGGCGCAACAAAGTCGTTAACAGCAGTGCCGTCGGGAAAGCGGCAAACTCCAGGGGGCGCACCATATAGAGACTGACTAGCAGGATAATCAGGCCCAGCGTAATATTGAAGGTAAAGAAAATATCCAGGAGAAAAGTCGGCAACGGAATAATGAGCATGGCGAGCACCATGATCACCAGGATCGGGGCCGCCAGGGTATGCCAGTTCACGCGTTGCAACATCCGGTTCAGGGCGTTCACAGTTTATCCTCTTTCATCCATTTCCGGGGGCACTGACCAGTGCGCGGGCACTTGTGGCTGCTGCTGCGGGGTCGCCAACCGGAGCTGGTATAGATAGGCGAGGAGTTCCGCCACCGCCCGATAGAGAGTGACGGGGATCTCCTGCTCCAACTCCACATGATGGTAGAGCGCCCGCGCCAGGGGTGGCGCTTCCACCACCGGTATGTGATGTTCTGCCGCCAGCTCACGGATCCTGGCGGCCACCAGATCAGCGCCCTTGGCCAGCAGGACGGGTGCCCGCGTTTCCCCTTCGGCATAACGCAGCGCCACCGCATAATGGGTCGGATTGGTGACAATGACATCGGCCTTGGGCACCGCCGCCATCATCCGCCGACGCGCCATCTCCCGCTGCATGGCGCGTACCTTGGCCTTGATTTCGGGATTGCCGTCCATCTCTTTCATTTCATCTTTCTGATCTTGGCGCGACATCTTCAACTTCACGTTGATGGTCCAGATCTGGAAAGGCACGTCAAAGAGCACAATCAACAGGGTAGACGCAGCAAGCACGAGAAAGACCAAGCCGCTCATGTGCATGAGATGCAGCATGGCTTGTTCTGGCGATTCCTGAATCAGACCAAAGAGGGCGTTGCGTTGGGCCCAGAGCAGCGTGATGCCGATACCGCCCACCACCACAGCCTTCAGGATCGCCTTCACCAGCTCCAACGCACCATGCTTGGAAACAATTTTTTGCAGACCACTGATGGGGTCCATGCGCGAGAAGTCCGGTACCAGCGACTGGGTACTGAAGACCCAGCCGCCCACCACCAACCCGGCAGCAATCACGGCCATCAGCAGCATGACGAAAAAGGGCACCACCAGCTCCGCCGCCGTTTCACACATCGTTGCAAAATGACGGAGGAGGTCTTGAGGATCGGTCATGACGGCGGACGAGAGATGCAGGCCGGCGTAGAGAAATCCGGCAATGCTTCGATAAATATTGTCGGCGAACCCAAAAAACACACTCGCCGAGACAATCAGCAAGGCGCTGGTGGACAACTCCCTGGAGCGCGCGACCTGGCCCTTCTTGCGCGCGTCGTCGCGGCGTTTGGGAGTCGCCGCTTCGGTACGTTCCTGGGCATTTTCTTCGGCCATGGCGTCTTATGTCCTGAGCGAGAGATTCATGGCCGCGCCGCCGAGAGCATCGCCTGCCCTGCGGTTTCCATGGATAGATTGAGCAGATGCTGAACAATCATGGTCATGGCCGGCATAAACACATACAACGCGAGGATACCCAGGCCCAGGAGCACCGGAAAACCGATCACAAAAATATTGAGCTGGGGCGCCGACTTGCCCAGCACGCCTAAAGCAATATTTACGAGTACCAGCGTGCCTAAAACCGGTGCAGAGATAGCCAAACCCAACGAGAAGATGATGCTCCCCTCCTCCACGAGCAAATGCCAGGCCGAAGGATTGAGGCTGAGCGTCGCCGTCACCGGCAGCAGGGTAAAACTGCGCATAAGGGTCGCCAGCACCAGCAACTGGCCATTCATTGCCATGAACAGAAGTAAGACGATCAGGTTGAGAAAGTTGGAAAGGGTAGGGACCTGCACGCCCGTGACAGGGTCAAAAAAACTGCTGAATCCCAGCCCCATCTG
>JBBIUH010000055.1:0-14830 GCA_037440305.1 Acidithiobacillus sp. | reverse complement strand
GCGCCTGGCACTACCAGCCGTCCAACCCGGACCGTTACGGGCTGTCCCCCACGATCTCGGGCGTCTATGCCGTCGCCGAAGGGAACTGGAGTCTGCCCGGAGAACGTCGGCTGGGGGCCTTTGTCCAAATGGGCGGCGCGCCGCAGGATATCAATCCCGTCCCCTGGTATCTGGGACTGGGTCTGCGCCTGGATCATCCCTTCGCCGGTCGCCCGGATGACAGCCTGTCCATCGGTATGGCGCGTGCCTGGCTGCGTCCAGATCCCGTGGCAGAGAGCCTTGGCGTGGAAACCACCGCCATCGGCAATGCCGAGACGGCTTACGAACTCACCTATGTCGCGAAGCTCACTGAGCACCTCAGCCTGCAGCCCGACTTGCAATACATACATCATCCCAACGGCCATTTTCCTGATGCGACGGTCGGTATGTTGCGTTTGCACGTCGAATTGTGATCGGCTTCGGTTGTAATGTGCCCGCCATCATGGGGTCGCGCATTATCGAAGACCCGCTCGGACGCATCCTGACGGTGCGCTGATGCAGCCCTTCATGTCCTGCTCCGCACGCCTGACCATTTATATGGCCTTTGCCGTGCGGAGTTAAAGCTCTCTGTTGGACTGGTCGAAGACATGCTGGCGTACTGGCAGCGGCGCGGTAGAGCAAATATCCGTGGGTACCCGGAAAAACTGTGGCAGCAGTTGCTGTTCGGGCTGCTGCGGCAGTCGCAGCAATACCTCGGCGTCTTTCGTTCATGCCTACCGCTGGTGCGGCCGTGGGGAGAAGGTAGTGACGACAGATCAGCCCGCCGTTCCACCGACTTGGCATCAACCGCGAACTGGTGGGCGATCACTTACTATTGTCTCCATGAAGGGGTCCTCTATACTTATCCCACAGGCCGGGAGCGGTGTTTAATAGACCATAGAGAACGAGGTGACAGGTGCGGGTAAAAGTGGCAGCCATTCAGATGGCCGTGGGGGAAAACGAGGCCGACAATATCGCCAGGGCGCTGCAGCAGGTGACCGTAGCGGCCGATGCCGGGGCCCGGATCATCCTCCTCCAGGAACTCTTCAGCACACCGTACTTCTGCAAGGATCAGAATCCCGACTTCCTGAGCCTGGCGCAGCCCCGCGAGAGCCACCCCGCCCTGCTGGCCATGCAAAAGCTGGCTCGGGAGCGCGAGGTCGTGCTCCCGGTCAGCTTTTTTGAGCGTGCCAATAACGCCTTCTTCAACAGTCTGGTGGTTTTTGACGCCGACGGCAGCGATCTGGGGCTCTATCGCAAGGCCCATATCCCGGACGGCCCCGGCTATCAGGAAAAGTTTTATTTCAGCCCCGGCGATACGGGGTTCCGCGTGTTTGACAGCCGCTACGGACGCCTCGGCGTTGCCATCTGCTGGGACCAATGGTTCCCGGAAGCAGCGCGGGTGATGGCCCTGCAGGGTGCCGAAATACTGTTCTACCCCACCGCCATCGGCTCCGAACCCCAGGCCCCTGAAATCAACAGTCGCGGGCACTGGACCCGGGTCATGCAAGGCCACGCCGCCGCCAATCTCGTCCCCATCGTCGCTGCCAACCGAGTGGGACGGGAAATCGGCCGGGAGAGCGAAATCACCTTTTATGGCGGCTCTTTTATCAGCGACGCCACCGGCGCACTCATCGCCCATGCCGACCAGGAAGAGACCATCCTCTATGCCGATTTCGACCTGCAAGCCATCGCTGCACAGCGACTGGGGTGGGGGCTCTTCCGTGATCGCCGCCCTGAACTGTACACGCCCATCCTGACTTTGGACGGGAATCCGCGTCGTGGATGATTCCCACCCCACCGTGCCACCCGTCATCGCACTGAGCGCCTATGAGCGCAACGGAGAGGCCTTTTCCCTCGCCCCTCAGTATGCCGCCGCCGTCTGTCAGGCGGGCGGATTACCCATCCTCTTTCCACCCCAGTGCCCCGAAGCCCGACTGATTCTGTCGCGCTGTGACGCGCTGGTGCTCACCGGCGGCGGCGACATCTCTCCCGATTTTTACGGTGCGCCGTGTGACGACAGCATTCATGCCGTACATCCGGACCGCGACGCCTCTGAAATCGCGCTGGCGCGAGAGGCCATCGCCCAGGGTATCCCGGTGCTCGGCATCTGCCGCGGCCTGCAGATCATTAATGTCGCCTTGGGCGGTGACCTTCTCCAGGACCTGCCCAAAAGCATCGGTACCCGCATCTGCCACCGCAACGCCGAGCATAATCCCATCATGCATGAGGTCATCGTCTTGGCGGACACGTTGCTAGGGAGAATCGCCGGGCGGGATACCCTGGAGATATCCTCCTGGCACCATCAGGCCATCGCGAATATGGCCCCCGCACTACGCATCAACGCCATTGCCGAGGATGGCGTCATTGAAGCCGTGGATATGCCCGACAATCCAGATGTCTTTGCCGTCCAGTGGCACCCGGAGCATACAGCCGCCGGTGACCCGCACCAGCAGGCGCTGTTTGATTGGCTGGTACAGCGCGCTGTTCGGCGCATAGCGCGCGCAACGGGGCACAGCGAGACAAAGACTTAGCGGGAAGGATGTTCGGAAGGCTGCAACCGCTGTTGCAGCCAGGCCAGCGCAGCGGGAATCAGCGAAATCACGATGATGGCGACAATCACCATATTCAGATGGCTTTTGACCCAGGGAAAGCGCCCGAGAAAATAGCCCGCGCCGAGCAAGCCCCCCACCCACAGGAAAGCGCCCGTCAGATTGAAGCCAAAAAAGCGACGGTACGGCATGGCGGCAACACCTGCCACAAAGGGCGCGAAGGTACGAATAACCGGCAGAAAACGGGCGATAATCACCGTCTTACCGCCATGTCGCGCATAGAAGCGCTGGGTCGTATCCAGGTGCCGGACATTGAGCAAGCGCCCGCCAAAAAGGTGGACACCCCAGCGGCGGCCCACCCAGTAATTCACCGCGTCACCCAGCACCGCCGCAGCCACCAGCAAACCCAGCAGCCAGGGCGCGCTCATGATGCCTGCACCGGCTAGTGTACCGCAGATAAAAAGCATGGAGTCGCCCGGCAAGACCGGCATGACCACCAGCCCGGTCTCCGCAAAGAGCATCAGGAACAACAGGGCATAGACCCAGGCTCCATATTCCTGCAAAAACAGAATCAGGTATTGGTCAAAGTGCAGCAGAATCTGCACGAGATGATGAATATCCAACATTGGCGCGATCACCCGGTGCGACGTGGATTCACGCGTCTTCCGGCGCGCCGCGGTAACGCTGATAGTGACGTTCGAACATCATCTCCAATTCAACAATGACCGTCCCTGCCGCTTCCCCGCCCATCACATGCCTGGACATCAGGCCGGAGGTGTCATTGAGCATCTCCTTGGCATCGAGCATGGCATAGCTTTCCCGCAGGCGTTTAATCGCGCCGACGACGGTCTCACCCTCTTTGGCGGGTAAGATATTCGGCTCCTGTGGCATCGGCTCTGGCGCTGGCTGTTGTCGACTTTTCAGGAATTCCGCAAAACTAAGCACCTGCTCCTGCTCCGCACTCCCGAGCTTGCGCATAACGCGGAGAATATGGCGTTCCCGACTGTTCATACATCGTCCCCAGTGTCCACCTTGAGGGCAAACACTCGTGGTTTGCGTTTCTCGGTCATAAGAGACAACTCGCGGACCAAAGCGACAATGACTCGGTCCGTAGTTTTCTGCATCTCCGGCCACAGTGCCCGCGCCTGTCCCAGCAGTTCGCCGATATTCTCGGGCGTTTCGCGGTCCTCTTCCATGAGGATATCTTCAATCAACCCCGGCTTCATCTCCGGTCGGAACAGCAGCCCTACCACCCCCTCTTCCGGACGGAAGGCGATCCAGCGACCTTCGTCATCCACCACCAGCGGCTCGATGCCCTCCGGCAGGGTGGCGGTGCCCGGCGACCAGACCATCACCTGAGCGCCGTCCACCGCCTGCGCCAGCGGGTCGTTGCGGCCTGCCTCAGTGGCATGGGCGGTGGTGAAATAGGCGTTATGGTATGGTTCCAGATGCAATTCGGCCCCTTCATACTGCGCCAGCAATAACGCCCCCAGGCCAAAGCCCACCACTGGCCGCTTCGCCTTGCGGAAAATGGCGATGGTATTGAGTTCCTGGGTCAGCCAGACATATTTGTCCGACTCCAGGGGAGACATAGGCCCACCCAGCAGAAATAAGGCATCAAAGGTCAGCGCATTGCCCGGCAGTTCGTTACTGAGAAAAACCCGGAAGTAACTGAAACCGATGTCGCGCTTCTCCAGTTGACTCTCCACGATGCCCAGAAACTCGGAGTAACTGTGCTGCACGACGGCAAAATGCTTCATATTATCCCTCTCGACGCACCGGCACGGACAGCATGTCCCTGGTACAGCGATCTTTAGCGAATTCCAGAAATTCATCCATCACCAGACTGCGGAATTTCTGCTTCTGATAGACGAAAGAATAGGGGCGGGCCAGCGGCGGATTCAAGGGGCGGGCCAGTAAAGTACCCAGCGCCAACTCCTTGAGGACAGTCGCCTCAGAGACAACAGCCACCCCCAGCCCACCTTCCACAGCCCCTTTAACCGCTTCCGGGCTACCCAATTCCATGGTGATATGCAGATCGTTGGTGTCCACGCCGACCTGTTGCAAGTATTCCATAGTCACCTCACGGGTGCCCGATCCTTCTTCTCGGGAAACGAAGGGATAATCCAGCAACTCCTGCGCCGTCACACTTTCGTGACTACCCAGGGCATGATCGGGGTGGGCAATCACAATCATGGAGTCCATGCAGCACTTGAGGGTAGCGAGGCTTTTGTTGGTTACCAGACCTTCCACCAGCCCCAGATCAATGCTGTTATCCTCAATCATGTGGACAATTTTATCCGTATTGCCCACATGCAGGCGTACCTGCACGTCGGGATACTTCATTTTAAAATCGCCCAGCACCCGGGGCAGCATGTATTCAGCGATGGTCGTACTGGCGCCGATAAGCAGATGCCCGCGCAGATCACCGGTCATTTCCCCTACGCGATTGGACATCTCGACGTAGAGGGAAATAATGCGCTCCGAGTACTCATAAACCACCATGCCAGCCTCGGTGAGGCCGATGCGGTTGTGGGTGCGGTCAAACAAACGGGTATTGAACTGTTCTTCCAGTTGTTTGACCTGAAAGGTCACCGCCGGCTGGGTCATATGCAGTGTATCTGCCGCCTTGGTAAAGCTGAGCAGCCTTGCCACCGTGTGAAAAACCTGTAAACGCCTGTCTGCCATGGAAATCCTTAAGTCGCCCGCGACTTTTCACCAGTTTAGGGGTAATATCTGAGCGCTTCAATACAGTAATTACGGAGGATAACCCATGCCCAAGGCTTGGGAAAAGCTCGACCTGCAAGGCGCTGGGGTACAGAGTCTACAAATTCGCCTGCAAAAACTCCAGAAAAAATCTCTATGGGGCTATCTATACTGGTGCCTGTCCCCTTTTGGGGCGCACCGTTTTTATCTGGAACAGTCATGGGCCTGGGTCTTTCCACTGGTCAGCGTTGCGATTCTCGTGCTGGCCTTTTTGGGCTTAACCTGGGAAGCCGTCGGTCTCGCCGTCATCCTCTGCACCGTCGCGCTCTGGGACCTCAGTCGCATCGGCCTGTGGATCAGCGCTTACAACAAGGCACTGCGTAAGGCGAGTTGGTTCGCCAAACAGACGCCGGCCGCCCCCGCCAACTATCAGGGACTCGCGGACACCGGCGAGAAACCGACGCAATGGCAGCGCGAGTTACAAGACTATACCCGAACCAAGGAGAGCGAGCGTGCCGGCCACCCTGCCGCCAATGCCCCCGCCAAAAAAGTTTTTGCGCCGGGCCAGCGCCGCCTCTCTTTCGCGGAACAGGAGCGTCTGCTCGCCGAAATGGCCAAATCTCCGAAAAGTGCGGCGGAGAAAAAGCCGCCTGATTCTGCCCAAAAGTAATCGGAATCAGCTGAATCCAGGCTATTGCTCCTTTTCAAACATGGCCAGATAGCGCTCCTTGGGGAGCGGAAGCTGTTTAGCCACCGCCAGGAAATCGGCGAGATGCAAGGGGGTACTGAGCCCCACCAGCGTCACCCCGACACCCGGCGTCGAACGCACAAACTGAATAGCGCGCTGCGCCGCATCGGCCAGTTCCGGCATCGCTTCCTGCAAGGAAGGCACCTCTTCCCGCGCCAACAGACCTTTGCCAAGAGGATGGCTCGCCATGATGGTCAGCTTGAGCTGAAAAGCCGCCTGAATGGTCGAGCCGATATTGCCCTGCCCCGTCACCTGACTGAAGCGCGTGTACGCTTCCAGCATCAGCGCATTGAAAGGCAACTGCACTACCCGCAGATGGTGGCGATTGCCCTGCCCCGCTGCTTTCTCAGCCAACCCGATGAGGCTGGTCAGGGACTGGAACAGGGTATTATCCGTCTCTACCCGGCAGGCATTGAAGGTGGAAATGCCGTAGTAGCGAATCTTGTTGGCCTGCACCGCCGCTTCGAGCATAGTGAACACATCAATCAGCTTGCGGTACATCTGTTCTTTGCCAATCAATGGGATATGCACTTCCGGTTGATCCACCAGAAACACATCCAGAGTCTCCAGACCCGTCTGTCCGCGCAGGGTATCCAGTTGCCAGGCAATATATTCCGGGCTCAGGCAGTGGACCCCCTGGGCCAGATCCTCCTCTTTGCCCAGCCCCTTGGCCACCACCTCCTCACGGAAGAATGTCAGAGGATCTTCTGGCCGTCCGTCGGGGAAGGTCAGAAATCCCCCCTTGCCGACCACGAAAAACTCCGCACGCTGGATACCTGCCGCCATTGCCTTCGCGATGCCTACACCTACCGCCCGTCCGGCCCGCCCGAAGCGGTAGTTGGCGCCAGTGTCGATGACGTTGACGCCCGACTGCAAGGCCCGCGCCACAATGGCTGCCACCGCGACATCCGTCACATCGTCCACACCGCCAGGGAAGGTACCGATACCCAGGGAGGATAGCTTGATGCGGGTGTTCAAAAAGTCACTGAAGTGTTCGTCAGCGAGGGTCCCGGCGAAGCGCGCCACATAGGCCTTGGTACCGGCACTGTTGGCGGCCCCCGGAATCAGTCCATTTTCCGCAGCATTCACGCAGCGTTACTCCTGTTGGCAAAGAGGGGATGGTGGTGCAGCAAAAAATCCACGCGTTCATGCAACTCGGCACGCACCGGGCCGGGCCGGGGCGCATCTTCCAGCGACAAGAACTGTTGACCATAGTCCGGCGCGTCCTCATCGTCCAATTCCCATTCGACCGCCTTGAGCAGCGCTTGCCCGGCGTCCGGCAATTTCACGGGCAATGGACGCCCGCTCAGAATAGCCCAGAGACCCGTCCAGCAGCGCGCCAAAGCAACGGGATGATAACCGCCCCCGCCCAGGACCAGCAGACGCGGACTTTCCGCCACGATCTGGCGCACGACTTGCCAGAACAAGCCGTTGGAGACCCGAAACTTGCTCAAAGGATCCGGTGCGAGGATATCGGTGCCCGCCTGCAGAACGACGACATCAGGGCTGAAGCGCTGCAAAACACGAGGCCATAACTCGGCAAAAGCCAGCGCATACTCGCTGTCGTTCACCTCTTTGGGAAAAGGCAGATTAACCGCCAGCCCCGGCCAGTCGGTGAGCTTACCGCCCTGAAAGGGATAGGCGTAGTCCGTATCCATGTGCAGTGAGGCCGTCAGCGTGTCCGGGTCCTCCACAAAGGCCGCCTCCACCCCATCACCGTGGTGGGCATCCATGTCCCAGTACAACACCCGCAGACCAGCGCGGCGCAGGCGCTGAATGGCGAGCACCGGATCGTTGAGGTAGCAGAAGCCACGGGCCTGACCCGGCGCAGCATGGTGCATTCCGCCCGCGGGGCTGAAGGCGGTTACGCCTCCCAGCACGGCTTCCGCCGCGAGCACACTGGAACCGGTAGCCAGGGAGGGCGTATCGAAAAAGCCGGGGAAATAAGGATTCTCCAGCGTACCCAACTGGTAACGCTGACGATCGCTATCCTGCACACCACCGCGAAACTGCGCCCGCTCAAAGGCCTGTATGTACTCTTTCGTATGAAAGCCGAAGAGCTCCCGATGACTCGCCGGGCGGCCCTGCCGGTATTCTTCCGGCGCCATGGCCCCGTAACTGTTGATGAGGTCCAGGGTCAGGGAGACCCGCGGAATCGCCAGGGGATGGTTACTCCCATAACTCGCCCGCCGGTAACGCGCCGCCCCAACGAAGACCGCCGGGCGTGTCGCGGCGATCTGCGGGCGCAGCATCCCCCGCTCGTTCACACCGTCGGCAACTGTCTGCGCCTCATCCGTCACGCGCTGTGACCGCGCAGGCGCAGATAAATCTCTGGCAGACGCGTCGGCAGGCTGTCGAGATGGGGCAACACGAGATAGTGCCCCGGCCCGAAGACCAGCGGCAGATATTCGCCGCCGCGCGGGTCGAGGCTGATACAAAAGGCGTGGATACCCAAGTCTTGCGCCTCCTTTACCGCCATGCGCGTATCCTCCTGCAAATAGCGAGAGTCATCGCCGTCATCATAATCGGCGGGACGACCATCCGACAGGATCAGGAGCAAACGTCGCTGCGCCGGACTGCGCAGCATGAGCCGTGAGCTATGGCGGATGGCTGCCCCCATGCGTGTCGCCAGCCGCCCGGACAGGCCGCCGAGCAAGGCCCGCGCCCGGGAATCAAACTTGTCAGCAAAGCGCTTGATGGGATAGAGCAATACTTCGTCATGATATTTGCTGGCGAACCCATAGAGGGCAAAGGGATCACCCACTTCGACCAGTGCCTCGCCGAAGAGGAGCATGGCCGCACGCAGACGATCCACCACCCGTACCCCGGAATCTCCCGCCTCTGCCATGATGGAGGTGGAGAGATCGGCAAGGAGCAGCACGGAAGTGTCCCGCTGTTGCGGTCGTCTTTGCTGGTAGATGCTGGCTTTGGGCGAACGCCCGGCGCGCCGTTCCACCACAAACTGCACTGCGGCCTCCAAATCTGGCTCGTCACCCTCGTACTGGCGGCGGCGCGGCGCCATCCGGGTCGGCTTCTGCGCCTGCAAGGCCTGCTTCAGGCGCCTTAACGTCCCATCATATTCTGCGGCCATGGCGATAGCCCTGACCTCATCCTGTTCGCGCAGGGGACGCTCATGCACCCGTGCCCAGTTTTCCTTATAGCTCTGCTGCCGGTAGTCCCACTCCCGGTAAGGCCAGCCGCCTTGGGGACCTTGTACCCCGCGACCCCTGCCAATAACCTTGGCGGGGATGGGAATACCGACCCCGACGCGCCCGCCGGTCCCCTGAATATCTTCCGGCGGGATATCCATATCCGGATCGTTGCCCTCCGCCTGTTGCGGGGTCTCTCGGGGCTTTTCTTCATGGCCGGCGGCACCCAGCTCGCCACCACCATCCATCTCCGGCGCGTCAGTGCCACGTTTATGGCGCGGATATATCGGCCGCGCGGCATTGGGCGAATGGCCGGGCAGATAGGCGCGGGCCCGCTCGGACAGGGATATCGGCGGCAAATCCGTCGTCGCATACAGGGTCAACGCCGCCCGGAAGGCATCGACAATGCCCGCCTGCGCCGTCGTCAACGCGGCCAGATCCTCCGGCAATCTTCCGGCCATACCGCCTTCCAGCAGCGACAGCGCCGCCTGGTAATAACATCCGGCAGCCCCTTCCGGCAGGCGGCGCTGACGGGATGCCCGCAGCACCCGCGACAGATAACCGGGCATTTCCCGCTCCAGCGCCGCATCCACCCGCAAGTCTTCGCAGAGGTCGAAAATAAGCTGAAAGCGGATCATGTCCTCCCCAAACCGTGCGAAGAGCGGCCGCCAGGTAATCCGCTGGTCGGGATCCAGGGGTGGATGCTCCATACCGATTTCCGCAAAGAGGGCGCGAATGGCATCCTGCTCATAGCTGTCGAAGACCAGATGCGCGCCGGTATGGTAAAAGGCGAGCAGGGCCTCCTCCCTGTCCGGCATCACCGCCGGTACAAAGAGGCTGCGCCCGTCGGTCTCCAGAAAACTGCGCCCGCCTTCCAGGCCCCAGTCGCCCTCTTCCAGGGGCAGATGCAGCCCGGTCCAAGCCTGAAGCAGGAGCCCGAAGAGCCGCTTGTGGGTCCCTATATGAAAGCCGGGCAGGACTTCCAGCAGGAAGCTGCGCGCTTCGTCACTCTCCAGCCGGAACCAGGCCTCACCGCGCACGCGCCCCGCCGCCAGCACATCCGCGCCGCGTCGCGCCCACTTCGCCACACCATCCAGTCCGCAGATGCCGCGCACCTTGATGGCACCCTCCAGATAGGTCCCCAGCCCCAGACGCCCTTTGGCCAGGGTATCGGCGGGCGTCAGCAGCGCCCGCAGCCCCTCAGTGCCCGCATCGCCGAACAGCACCGCCACAGGCACCCGGAAATAGGACGCCGCGCTGTCCACGTGTCGGTCAACCCACGCGGCACCCAAGGCAAACCACAACGCTTCTCCTTCTACGCCCCACCCCCTGCGTACCGCGCCGGCCTGTTCAAAGAAGCCCACCACCGCCCGGAAGGTACCGCGCTGACTGAGGAACCTGCGGGCCTGATCCAGCCAGGGATCCAAGCCCCCAAAGGCCTTGACCAAATCGGCGGTGGCATGGAAGAACGCCTTGCCCGCTTCCCGATCATAAAAAAACAGATCCCGCCCGGTCTCCAGATACCGCAAGGTCGCCACCTCACCTAATGGGGTGACCGCTGGCAAAGCCGCCCGCGCATCCCTCCCCGCCACAAAGCTGATGGCCGCCAGGTGGTCGAGGATATCCTCCATCGCCGCCGACATGGCCGTTCCTTAGCTCTGTTCCGGGAAGAAGGTCCGAAAAATCTCCAGCAGCGCCTCGGCCAATTCCGGATCGTCGGTCTGCGGATGGATGATTGCCACGGTACAGGCCTCCAGTGCATCCAGACCCGCCACCATCAGCGCACCCGCATAGATCAGGGCGCGGGTAGAGGTCACTTCCTGCAATCCCTGATCCTTGAGGTTCCGCGCCTTACCCGCCGCCGCCACCAGCGCCCTGGCCCGACGCTCATCCATGCCCGCCTCTTTCATCACAATCCGCGTTTCCACGTCGGCGGGTGGATAGTTGAAATTCATCCCCACAAAACGCTGCTTGGTCGAAGGCTTGAGGTCCTTTAGCACCGTCTGGTAGCCCGGATTGTAGGAAATCACCAACATGAAATCGGGGTGCGCAGTGATCTCGACGCCAAGCTTTTCGATGGGCAGATGGCGGCGATGATCGGTCAGGGGATGGATGACGACCGTCGTATCGGTACGCGCCTCGACGATCTCGTCCAGGTAGCAGATCGCACCCTCCCGCACCGCTTTGGTCAGTGGGCCGTCCTGCCAGACCGTCTCGTCACCCTCGATCAGAAAACGTCCCACGAGGTCCGAACTGGTCAGATCCTCATGACAGGCGACGGTCACCAGCGGCCGCTTCAGGCGCCACGCCATGTGCTCCAGAAAGCGGGTCTTACCGCAGCCCGTTGGCCCCTTGAGCATGACCGGCAGACGCCGATCCCAGGCCGCCATGAACACCCTTACTTCATTCGCCACCGGCTGATAAAAAGGCTCCTCGAAGAGCAGGCGCAAGCCGTTACTCTCTGCCATTTTCGTCTCACTCATACTTTGTCCCCATGATTTTGCTCAGCATAACTGTGCAGGTACAGATAAATATGACGCAGGGTATGAATCACCATGCGCTCCGGTTGTGCGGGCAGCGCATCGGTACGCTCCGCTTTCAGGCAATTCTGGTAATAAATCAGTTCACGGCAATTGTCGCGAATGGTGTTCCAGTGGGGTGAACCTTTCACCAGCGCCCTCCACAGTTCCAGCAAATCCGCATCACTGACATAGGGCTTGTGCTCCGCAGCCAGCATAATGCGCAACATGGCTGACGCTTCTTCCACACCCGCCGCCACCAGTTCCGGCAACGCCATCCCCGCAGCCTGCCGCCGCGCCAGCGCTTCAATACGCTCGTGCGTTGCATCTAATGCGCTTATTAACTTGTTTGACTGTGTCATCATCACTCCTGATGGATTTTCCGGCCGCGACCCGCTACCACTCCGCGCGATTTTCGTCTAGGATAAAAGAGTTTTAGCTGAATGCGTGTACAATTCATTTTATAGTGTGATTAAGAAGGGGCTACCATGAGTACGAATCTGATCAAAATGGTCAAACTCAACAACCTGCAATACAACGCCAACCGCGACCCGCAGGTTTACCGCCGCGTCGCCGGCCATCCTTTCCGGATTCACGCCATGCTGGAAGGCAAGGGCACCGCGAAGATCAGCGTCACCTGCGAAGGCAAGACCCTGAAAGAAGCCAGCCTCGAATTGCCCGGCATTTTCTCCTACGAAATCACCTTCAAGAACGCCGGCATCCGCATCGCCACCCTCACCGTCAGCGCCAACGGCCAGAGCGAAAGCCATGACCTGCTGCTGGATACTGAAGCTCACGCCAAAGTCGGTTAGCGCTTCACCGCAGGCAGCGCCCATCGGTTCTCCAGCTGATGGGCAGTACCCCAGCATTTACCAGCCAAACAGGGCAAAAAACTCCGGCAGGTGCTGCAAACCCGCATCCCGGTCAAAAAAGCGGTCCGCCCGCGCCGAACGCGCCGCATCCCGCTGTTCCTGGCTCCCACCCAGACAAAATATCGCAATATTCAATTGATATTCCCGCCGCAAGCTGTCAATCAGTTCGATGGGGTCCAGGATCTCCGGATCATCCAGATTCAGCAGCATAAAACGATGCAGCAGCACTTCCTGCCAATCGCCTAGGTCATCCAAGTCCGTAGCTTCCGTCATCTCCCAACCTTCGGGCATCGCCGCCACGACCGCCGCGTGCAATTCCGGATCACTTGCCATGAGAATAAAGCGCTTACGCATCCGATCACTGATACTGGGCACTCGGCCACCTCCATTGCATGAATTCAGGATATCCGTGAGAAGTGTGGTGGGCTTAATCCGTCCAGACCGCCGTCCCTAATAGTCTTTCGCCCCAGAGCGGAGCTTCTTTGCCGGCGATTTTTCGCAACCGCTCGCCAAGCTGGACAGGGTCAGGCTGCAGACCGGTTAACCGTGCCCCCTGCTCCACCGACCAGGCAGAACCAGCGACGCGCCGAAAGATGCCATTTTCCGTCCACACCCGCAGCCAGTGGCCATCGGGCCAGTGCTGCTCCGTCAGGAAAGCACCCGCTTTGAGCTTGATACCGGCAGGCACCCGACGGCGGACGGGCTGGTCCCAGTCCACGTCCTCCAACTCAGTCCGCTCCACCACACGTCGCTCTATCTCCGTAGGCTCCGTCGGAAACACCACCTCCCAGCCCGTAGCACGCAGCGACACCGAACAGGCTTCCAGCACTGCCTCCGCACCTACCACTCTGTCCAGCAACTGCGACCAGCTACGGAGCCCTTCCTGCAAAGCCTCTGTCAGCCATGTGCGAAAACCCGCCGAAGGGGCTGCCACGCAGTCCACAAAGGACGCCCACTGCGCCTCCAGAATAAAGCTGCCACCCAGCACCAGACTGTTCCCGATGGTCGCGGCCCCGGTGCCACTGATCTTGCGCCCCTGACACCAGAAATCATGCCCTTCCCGCGCCTCCACTTGCAGGCCGAAATACTCGTGCACAGCGATCACCCAAGGGGCAATCAGGGCAAACAGATCAGGCGCACGGCGCACCCGCGTAGCAGGCGGAAAGATAAAGAAATAACTCAACTGACCAGGATCTACCCAGACCAGACCACCGCCCAGGGCTCGTTGCACAACCGGAATCCTCAGCCGCTCGCAAGCCGCCCGGTCCAGCTCCGCACCCGGCCCCTGTGCGGCCCCCAGACTCAGATGGGCGTCAGACTGCGCCAGCAGCAGAATGGGCATATCCTGCTCGCCCTGCGCCTCCGCCAAGCCAACATAAGCACGGTGCAGAGCCTCCGGGGCGAGCTTCCCCAGATGGATCAGGCGAATTCGCATCATCTACAAAACCGCATCCGACCGAAGCGATCAACCCGCGTGCATCAGCTCTCCGTAGTCTCCGCCTGTATTTCTTTATCCTTCGGATGGTAAAAAACCGAGAAGTAGAAGTCGCGCTCATTGAGGGCCTGATGCCAGCGCACCCGCTCTTCCACGCCCGCCTGCATGATCCCAGCCATGGCCATGGACTGCTCGCTGTCGAGAATCAGGATGCCGTCCTGCAAATCTTCATCCAGATCAATAAAATGTGCCGCCAGCCCTTGCGGCTCCTGGATATGTACCAGGAAAGACTTGCAGGAGGGGTCTTCCGGGTCCAGCGGTGTCATCACCAGCCGCCCCAGATAAGCCATGCGCGCCAGTTGATTAAAGCGGGGAATCTCCAACTTTTTCCCCATCTTGTACTTTTTCAGCTCGTTCTTCAGGCTGCTCACATCGGTAATCGGTATCGACTTCATGATAATCCCTAGCAATACGGTCGGCTATATATTCCCCCAAAACCCCCTCTCCATGCAAGACGCCCACAAAAAAGGAGACGGTTGCCCGTCTCCTGCATACCCTGAGGAGGGATTTTTTAGAAGTCGTAACCGATTTGGAGACCGTAGG
This sequence comes from Acidithiobacillus sp., assembly GCA_037440305.1. Taxonomy (GTDB): domain Bacteria; phylum Pseudomonadota; class Gammaproteobacteria; order Acidithiobacillales; family Acidithiobacillaceae; genus Acidithiobacillus. Next base: position 228 of record JBBIUH010000055.1, on the reverse strand, counting down.
AGTTCTCCGCGAGGGTAGCGCTGGCGGGCATAGGTCCACCAAAAGGGGAGGAACCAGCCGGACCAGTGTTAGTATTGGAGAATTCGTGCATGTAGGCCTCCGTCAACTTCCACCCCATGCCCAGCTTTTGCGTGGCACCAAAGGTGATGGCATTCTGCACGATGGCCGGGAAGATCAGATTGGAGGCAATCGTGTTGTTACTGATGGGATTGGAACCATATGTATAAC
>JBBIUH010000054.1:0-15016 GCA_037440305.1 Acidithiobacillus sp. | reverse complement strand
GCCATTGGCGAATGAATCCCCGTTCCGGCCCCTGCCCGCTGAGTTTCTTGCTCGGCGTGATTTCCCGCAAATAGCGCTCGAAGCACTCGCCCAACGAGGTGCGCTCCGCTTCTCCGCGAGGGACGAAAACCTTCCTCTCCATCTCGGATTCCACCTGCCGCGCCCAGGCTTGCGCCTGCGATTTCTTCCTGAAGGTTTGGGATTGGGCTGGATACCCCTTGCGCCGCACCTGCGCCTGCCAGCCGATGGTGATGCCGTCCCGGTCTTTCCGGGGGTTGATACTCGCCATGACGCTGCACTCCCGCTGCACATTTTCAAACCGATTGCAGCGCATTTGCAGCGAAAAATCAATAATGGCCTAGACGATTCAGTCTAAGTCACTGTTTTATTTGGTGCTGGCGAGAGGAATCGAACCCCCGACCCACTGATTACAAATCAGTAGCTCTACCGACTGAGCTACGCCAGCAAGAGGCGCAGTTTAACGCGAGGCGGGCGGTGTTTTCAAATCCGGCGGAGCCTGATGGTGGCGGTGCAACCCGATCCAGAGCAGCGCACCCGGCAGGCTGGTCAGCACGACGGTAAAGCCCAGCAAAAGTGAGAGCGCAAGGGCCTGTTCATGCCCCATGTGCAGGTAAGACAGGTAAAACACCATCAGCCCCTCACGCAGTCCCCAGCCCGCAAAAGAGATGGGCAAGGCCAGAAAAAGGCTGATCACCGGCCAGACCACCCAAACCGCCACGGCGTCGGGGGCTTCACCCAGGGCACGGGCGAGCAGCCAGAAAGTCAGGATGGAAAAAAATTGCACCACAAAGGAGAGCACAATCGTGCCGCTGAGGGCCAGACGATGACGCAGCAGTGCCGCCATTCCCAGACGAATGTCGTGCAGCTTTTCACCCAGCCTACCCGCAAATTTTTCCAGAAAGTTGAGCAATGGGCTCAGAATCAAAAATACAATCAGGACGTAGGCAAAGGCCAGAATCCCGATCGTCCATCCCATCTGCGGCAACAATCCCACCCGCGCACCGCCCAGCACAAAGGCCACGGCAGCAATGGCGATGAGCGCCCCCAAACCCATGAAACGGTCTCCGAACACTGCGGCCAGCGCCAGCGGCATGGAGTGGGTCTGATGGCGGGTGTACCAGGCGCGGATCACGTCACCCGACACAGAACCCGGCAGTACCTGATTGAAATAGGCACCCACCCAGTTCAACCGCAGCAACCAGAACATGGGTGCGGAGCGCTCCATTGCCATGAGAATAATGCGCCAGCGTATGGCAGACACCGATAGATTCATGGCATAGGACAACACGGCGGCGACAAACCACAACGGGCGGAGCGCCGCAAAACGCTGACCCAGTTCCTGCCAGTTGGTGTTGTGCAGGAGCCAAAGCAGTATGCCGACCGTAAAGACGATCTGCAGCAACAATTGCCAATGGGTATGACGTTTTTTGTTTTCTTCGGACATATTCAGTTTTTTGCAGTCAAGACTGGCAGCGACTCTATGCCAGATGGGGCACTATGACAAACACCTTCCTCCCTCTTCCGCCAATGCTGCAAGCTCGCGATGAAATACGGCCACCTTATCCAGCGTCTCCTGATACTCCGCATCCGGATCAGAATCAGCGACGATGCCGCCCCCCGCCCAGAAGCGCAGCTCCCCCTGCACTGCCGTCATACTGCGAATGGCAATATTCATATCCAGGCCGCCGCGCTGATCCAAATAACCAATACTCCCGCAATACAGGCCGCGCGCCCCGGCTTCCAGTTCCGCGATGATTTCCATGGCCCGGCGTTTGGGAGCTCCGGTAACGGATCCCCCCGGAAAGCAGGCCACCAGCGCACTCAAGGCATCCTGTCCCGGCGCCAACCGCGCCTCCACCACGCTGACCAGATGATGAACGTGGGCGTAAGATTCAAGCGCGCAGAGTTGCGGCACCTGCACCGAGCCGGTCGCCGCCACCCGCCCCAGATCGTTGCGCAACAGATCAACAATCATCACGTTCTCGGCGCGATCCTTGGGGCTGGCTAAAAGCGCCTGCGCCATCTGCTGGTCTTCCTGCGGGTCCTCCAGACGCGGGCGTGTCCCTTTGATGGGTCGGACCTGCAAACGCTCTTTTTGAACCCGCAACAGCCGTTCCGGGGAAAAACTCAGCACCTCTCCCTGGGGCAGGGACAAATATGCCGAAAAAGGCGCCGGATTGACCGTCCGCAAACGCTGGTAAAGCGACCATGGCGATCCCGCGTATGGGACGGCAAAGGGTTGGGCCAGATTCACCTGATAACAGTCACCCGCCTGGATATAGTCCTGCACCCGGCCAAAAGCTGCGGCATAGTCGCTGCGATTCCAGAGCGGCCGCACTGGTCCCTGCACCTGGAAAGATGGATCGGGGGTAGATGCCGTCGCGCGAGCCAGGCGTGGCTGCCATTCCGCGAGTGCCTGCACCATCCGGTCTTCGGGCGCACAAAGCCAGGCCTTGCGCTCATGATGGTCGACCAGCAGCGCCGTATCGTAGATACCGAAGGCCGCTTCAGGAAGAGACGGTGCAGGCGGCGGCAGAACACCCTGCCCCGGCAGCCCGAAATCATAGGCCAGATAACCTAGTGCTCCGCCCGCAAACGGTAATTCTGCGGGTAGAGAAGCGGCATCGGGGAGCCTCGTCACCGACTCGCGCAACGCCTCCCAGAACGAAAACGCCGAGCGTCGCGCGGGACCATCCCCATCGGCAATCCAAAGCCGCCCCTCCTCCTGCCACAGACGCTGGCGCGGTGCCGTCACCAGCATGCTGTAACGCCCCTGCGGGGACACCGTCGCACCACTATCCAGAAAGAAGGACCAGGGCGTTGAGGCGAGCGGCGCAAACACCGTGGCGACATTCTCGGGATAAGGCACCATACATTGGGTCAGTACAGGGTGAGGCATAAGCAGCACGGCGTCCACTGAAACGGGAGCATCAGCATAAGGGAGAAGCGTGATTTTGCCCATTCCCGGATGCGGCCCTGGGGCACCTCACCGCGAGATTCTTCCTTGACGACTGACCGAGCGGTCAGTATCTTGTGGCCTTACCGTCACGATAGGGTCATTCCCATGCGCGCAGATCGTCTCCCCCCACGTATTTCGCTTCTCATGGCGGTATTGATTCTGGGCACGACGCCCGCCGGGGCGGAAAGCCTCGTTGAAACCTATCAGCAGGCTTACCGGACAGATCCCGTCCTGGCGCAGGCCCGCGCCGAACTGTCGGCTCAGATGCAAGACAAACCCCTCGCCCGTTCCGCCCTGCTCCCCCATGTGGGTGCTGGTGCCGGTGTCGGCTTTAATACCGCCGACATCACCGGCTTTGGAGCGGAGCCTATCAATCGCGCCTACCTGTCAGATAGCTACAGCGTCAACATTACCCAATCCGTTTTTGACGGCCAGGCATGGACAGCGCTCAGGCAAGCCGACACCAAAATTCAGGCGAGCGCAGCAGCCCTCCTTTATACCGAGCAACAACTGGCCCTGCAAGTGGCTCAGGCCTACTTCGGCGTACTGGAGGCACAAGCCCAGAAACACGTTGCCGAAAAACAGAAATCGCTGCTCGAAAGTATTTACAAGCAGACGAACGCCACCCTGAAAATTGGCACCGGGGATATCATTGCCGTACGTGAGGCACAAGCCCGCCTTGATGCCGCCAAAGCCGATCTCATCAAGGCCCGCAACGGGGTCGCTGTTGCGCAGCGCCGTCTGCAACGACTCACCCATCATCCCATCGGCGTGCTCGACAATTTGGGGCATTATGAAGCCATGGGTCCCCAGCCCGACGATATGACCACTTGGGTGCAGAGTGCCGTCAAAGATCAACCGCTGATGCGTCAGGCCGACGCGCAGTTGCACACCGCGCAGGACCAGGTCGAATATAACCGCCGTGCGCGCTGGCCGGTGGTGAATCTTCAGGGTATCGCACAGCACTCCCTGGGCAGCCCTTTCCCCGGCATGGCCATGAATCAGGCCGGGGTGAGCCTCAACCTCTCCGTACCCTTCTATCAGGGCGGACACATCTCTGCCTCCGTACAGCAGGCGCAGGCGCAGACCATCGCCAGTGTTGATCACGTCGCCAATGTCCGCGATGAAGTCACGCTCAATACCCAGACCGCCTTCCTCAATCTCAAGGACAGCGTGGCACAATTGCGCGCCGCCAAAGAGACCGCCGCCTCGGCCAAAGTTTCCCTGGAAGGCACGCGCAAGGGCTATGAAGTGGGCACCCGCTCCATCATCGACCTGCTGCAGACGGCCACGGATTACATCCGCGCCGAGCAGGACTACAATGTCGCGTTCTATAATCAGATCATAGCGCGGGTACAGCTCAAGGCCGCCTCTGGTCAGATCAACATGGCGGATCTCGAAGCCATCAATGCCTTGCTGGACCATAGCGCAAACCCATAGTCCACCAGCCTGGGAGTATATGACGCATGGCCGCTGCCAAAAAAAAGTTGGTCATTGCCGCAGTGGTCATTCTCGCCATCGGCGGCGGAGTGGCTTATTGGCAAACCCGCCCTACGGCCCCCGCCGATCAGGTGACCATTTATGGGAATGTGGACATCCGCCAGGTGCAGGCGGCGTTTGACGACAGCGGACGCATCCTGCGTCTCGCGGTGCAAGAGGGTGACCGCATCCACAAAGGCCAGTTGCTGGCGGAACTTGATCCGATCCGTTTTCAGGACGCGGTGGACCGAGATCAGGCCAGTGTCGCCACGCAAGAACAGGTGCTCGCGCGCCTGCTGGCTGGTTCCCGTCCCGAAGAAATCGCTGAAGCCCGGGCCAGCGCCGCCGCCGCCCAGGCCACCCTGGCCAATGCGGAAATCACCTGGCGCCGACAGCGGGCGCTGGCTGCGGAGCAATATGTACCCAAGCAGAATCTGGATAATGCGGCCGCCGCCCTGAAAACGGCCCGGGCCAATCTGGATCATGCCCAACAGGGCCTGACCCTGGCGATCAAAGGGCCGCGCCAAGAAGACATCGCCGCCGCCCGCAGCCAACTCGTCGCCGAGCAGGCCGCTCTGCATCTGGCACAGCGCCAACTGGCGGACACCAGACTCTTCGCGCCGCAAGAGGGCGTGGTACAGGACCGCATCCTCGAACCGGGGGATATGGCCAGTCCACAGGTGCCCGTTTTTACCCTCGCGTTGGACAATCCCGTCTGGGTACGTGCTTATCTGCCGGAGAAATCACTGGGGCAGGTGCGCCTCGGCATGCGGGCCAACATCGAGAGTGATTCGTTTCCGGGCAAGCATTTTGCGGGATGGGTAGGCTTTATTTCGCCCACTGCCGAGTTCACCCCCAAGACCGTACAAAGCACGGAGCTGCGCACCGAGCTGGTGTATCGGGTGCGTATTTATGCCTGTAATCACGGGCACCAGTTGCGCCTGGGCATGCCCGTGACGGTGCGGATTCCGCTCCGAAATAACCCGCCACAAAATCGGAACACCAACGTCTGCGGACGCTGAGCCATGACCGACACACCCTTGCGTTTCAGTCAGGTCAGCAAAAGCTTCGCCCGCGGCAAAGACCGGGTGCAGGCCTTGATCAACCTGGATCTGCGCCTTTCCCCCGGCTCCATCACCGGCCTCCTGGGACCTGACGGCGCCGGCAAGACCACGCTGATGCGTCTCGCCACCGGGTTGCTGATTCCCGACAGCGGCGTGATATCCGTCCTCGGCGCCGATACCCACCGCCAGGCGAAACAGGTGCAGACCGCCATCGGTTATATGCCGCAGCGCTTTGGTCTTTATGAAGATCTGACGGTGCAGGAGAATCTCGACCTGTACGCCGATTTGCAGGGATTGACACCGGTGGCGGCAGCCGCCCGCCAGCAGGAACTACTCAAACTCACGGAACTCGGTCCCTTTGGTGCCCGGCGCGCCGGAGCGCTATCCGGTGGCATGAAACAAAAGCTCGGCGTCGCTTGCGCCCTGCTACGTGCCCCGCAACTGCTCCTTCTGGACGAGCCGACGGTGGGCGTCGATCCCATGGCCCGCCGCGAACTCTGGGAGATCATCCAGGGACTCAAGGAGCAGGGCGTCACGGTGCTCATGAGCACCGCCTATTTTGACGAGGCGGAACGCTGTGACGAAATCATTCTGCTGCATCAGGGCAAGCTCCTGAAAAAGGACAGCCCGGCGGCCTTCCATCAGCCGCTAAACGGGCGCTGCTTCCTGGTCACCCAGGCGGCGGTGAGCAAGCGCCACCTGCGGGAAACCCTGCAACAGCGGGTCGGCGTTCAGGACGCGCGCATTCTCGCCGAAGGTGTGCGCGTGCTCTGCCGGGATACCCGGCCCCACACCGTGGCGGGAGAAAACTGGCAGGTTGCCGCACCCACCTTTGAGGATGCCTTTGTCGACCTGTTAGGTGCCCCCGAAGACCCGAACGCAGGAATGATGCCCGACTCGCCACCCACCGCCCTGCCCAGCAGTCAGGAAGCGGAAACCGTGGTGGAGGTGCGCGACCTGTGCAAGTTCTACGGCAAGTTCGAGGCGGTTAAAGGCAACACCTTCACCGTTCGCAAAGGCGAGATATTTGGCCTGCTGGGCGCCAACGGCGCGGGCAAGACCACCACCTTTCGCATGCTCTGCGGCCTGCTCCCGGCGTCTTCCGGCACCCTGCAGATTGCCGGCGTCGATATGCGCCATGCCACCGCCCAGGCTCGGGGCCGCATCGGCTACGTCGCCCAGAAGTTTGCGCTGTATGGCAACCTCAGCGCTGATCATAACCTGGCCTTCTTCTCGGCCGCCTACGGGCTGCGCGGCAAGGCGCGACAAACGCGTCTGGACTGGGCGCGACGGGAATTCCAACTGGCCGACTATCGCCATGTCAATGTCGACGACCTGCCCCTCGGAATCAAGCAGCGCCTGGCTCTGGCCTGTGCCCTCCTGCACGAGCCGCCCATTCTCTTTCTGGACGAACCCACCTCCGGTGTAGATCCCCTCGCCCGCCGTGAATTCTGGCAACGCATCAATGCATTGGCCGAAGGCGGGGTGACGGTGCTGATCACCACCCATTTCATGGACGAGGCCGAATATTGCGACCAACTCGTCCTGATGTCCCTGGGGGAGGTACTGGCCAAGGGCAGCCCCCAGGAAATTCGTGATCAGGCCAAAAATGCGGCGCACCCCGAGCCGAGTATGGAAGAGGCGTTCATTCATCTCATTCAGAATCACGAAAGTCAGACCCGGAGGGCGTCATGAAACTCCAGCGCCTGCGCGGTCTGATTCGCAAAGAGTTCATCCAGATCTGGCGCGACCCTTCCGCCATCGCCATCGCTTTCTTCATGCCGGTGTTTCTGCTTTTCCTTTTTGGCTACGGCGTGTCCCTGGATGCGCGCCATGTGCCGGTGGCCGTGGTGGTGGACCAGCCCAGTGCGGAAACCAGCGCCTTTATCGGCGGGCTGCAGCAGTCGACTTACTTCACGCCACAGATCTACGGCAGTATTCAAGCCGCACGACGGGCGGTGATGGCGCGCCGGACCGACGGCATTCTCTGGCTGCGCGGCAACTTCAACCGTCAGGTGTTGCAGGGGGACACCGCCAGCATCGGGGTATTCGTCAACGGTGTGGATGCCAATAATGCCCGCATTTTGCAGGGTTACCTGCAGGGTGTCTGGCAGGGTTGGCTGCAACAACGCGCCGCCAGCGCCGGGGCCGCGCTGGTCATACCGGTCACCAGCCAGGACCGCATCTGGTTCAATCCGGCCCTGCGCAGCCGCGATTATCTGGTGCCGGGGCTCATTGCCGTGATCATGACCCTCATCGGCGCCCTGCTGACGGCGCTGGTAGTGGCCCGGGAATGGGAGCGCGGCACCATGGAAGCCCTCATGGCCAGTCCGGTGACCATGGGGGAGATTCTCCTCGGCAAGCTCATTCCCTATTTCTTTCTCGGTATGGGCGGCATGCTCCTGTCGGTAGCGCTGGCGGTCTGGCTCTTCGCCGTCCCTTTGGTGGGCAGCTTCTGGGTCCTGCTGCTCTGTTCCTCGCTCTTTTTGCTGGCGGCACTGGGCATGGGGCTGCTGATTTCCAGCGCCGCCCACAACCAGTTCGTGGCCGGACAGATCGCCATCATCGTGACCTTCTTACCGGCCTTTATCCTCTCGGGCTTTATCTTCGACATCCAGTCCATGCCCACGGCTATCCAGGTCATCACCCATATCGTTGCCGCCCGCTACTTCGTCACTATTCTGCAGACCCTCTTCCTCGCCGGTGACGTCTGGCCCGTCATTCTCTGGAACAGCCTGGCCCTGGTGCTCATGGCGACGTTCTTTCTCGGCGTCACCCTGCGCCGTTCCCGCAAGAGGCTGGACTGATGCTGGCGCGACTCTGGGCTTTGGTGATCAAAGAATTCCTCGCTCTGCTGTGGGACAAAAAGAGCCGCTTCGTGCTGATCGGCCCGCCTCTGATTCAGTTGCTGGTCTTCGGCTATGCCGCGACTTTCGATCTCAACCACATCCCCTACGCAGTCTACAATCAGGATTCCGGTTTTGCCTCCCGGGAGTTATTAGGCCGTTTTCAAGGCTCCCCCGCCTTTCAGCAGGTGGCGACCGTTACCCATAATGCCCAGATCGCACCCCTGATCAATAATCAGAACGCGTTACTGGTGCTGCAAATCGGCCCGAACTTCACCCGCGATCTGCTGCTGCATCACCCGGCATCCGTGCAGGTCATCATTGACGGTCGCAACTCCAACAGCGCCACCCTGGCCCTCAATTACGTCAACAGTATCATCCTGTCTTTCGACACCCACTGGGCCGCCACCCACCATTGGGGCAAGCCTCCGGCGCAACTGGTGGTTCGCTCCTGGTTCAACCCCAATCTGTTATCCCGCTGGTTTATCGTGCCGGGCATTGTCGCTCTACTGACCCTGGTGGTCACCCTGCTGGTGACCGGGCTGTCCGTAGCGCGGGAGCGCGAGCAGGGTACCTTTGATCAGTTGCTCGTCACCCCGCTGAATCCCCTGGAAATCCTCCTGGGCAAGGCACTGCCCGGCTTCATCATTGGCGCGCTGGAAGGCGTTTTTATCATTCTCGCGGGAGTTCTCTGGTTTCAGGTACCCTTCATCGGCAGCATCCTGGCGCTGGCGCTGGGCATGGCACTGTTCCTGCTCGCCGCCATCGGCATCGGGCTGATGATCTCATCGCTCGCCGTCACCCAGCAGCAGGGCCTGCTGGGGGTATTCCTCTTTCTGGTGCCCGCCATCATTCTCTCCGGCTTTGCCACCCCCATCGCCAACATGCCGGAAGCGGTGCAGGATCTTACCTATATCAACCCCATGCGCTACTTCCTGGTGATCGTGCGCGGAGTTTTTCTGGAGGGCGACGGCTTTCACGAACTATGGTCGCAATACTGGCCGCTGGCCCTGATCGCCCTGGGCTCCATGACCGCCGCAGCCTGGTTGTTCCGCCACCGGATGCAGTGAATCCGGAGGGACGCGGCCCTCTTCAGGCCCCGATGCGCAAGGGAATGCGCTTGCGCCCAAAACGCCCCGGCCTAGCCTCGAAATGCCCGGCAATACCGTGGCCGCAATGGGGACAATGCCCCTCCGGAGTCAGGTGATACGACAATATCTGATACCAGTCGCGGACGATCAATGCCGCCCCGCATCCGGGACAAAAAGTGGTATCGCCCTCCTGATCATGCACATTGCCGGTATAAACGTAATGCAAACCCGTCTCCATGGCCACGCGGCGTGCCCGCACCAGGGTATCTGCCGGTGTGGCGGGCACATCCGGCATCCGGTAGTCGGGATGAAAAGCGGAGAAATGGAGCGGTACGTCGGGACCCAGATGCCCCATCATCCACTCCGCCGCCGCACGGATTTCCGCCTCGGAGTCATTATGGCCCGGAATAAGCAGCGTGGTGATTTCCAGCCAGGTCTGGGTCTCCTTGACGATATACTCCAGCGTTTCCAGTATGGGGGCGAGATGCGCCCCGGTCAGTTTGAAATAAAATTCGTCGGTAAAGGCCTTGAGGTCGACATTGGTTGCGTCCATTTTGGCGAAAAACTCCGCCCGCGGCTGCGCATGGATATAACTGGCGGTAACGGCCACGGTCTTGATGCCGACGGCATGGCAGGCATCCGCCGTATCCATGGCGTATTCGGCAAAAATAACCGGGTCGTTATAGGTAAAGGCCACACTTTTGACATCCAGCGACCGGGCGGTTGCCGCGATACCTGCGGGACTCGCCTGGTCCTGGAGCCGGTCCATCTCGCGGGACTTGGAAATATCCCAGTTCTGGCAGAACTTGCAGGCCAGATTGCAGCCCGCCGTGCCGAAGGAGAGCACACTGCTGCCGGGGTAAAAGTGATTCAGGGGTTTTTTCTCGATGGGGTCAATACAAAAACCCGAGGAGCGGCCATAGGTGGTGAGGACCATGGTATCGCCCTCCCGCATTCGCACGAAACAGGCCCCGCGTTGCCCTTCCTGCAGACGACAGTCGCGCGGACAGAGGTCACACTGAATGCGCCCATCGGCGAGTTTGTGCCAGTAACGGCCCGGATGCGTTATAATTGTCTCCTTATCCATTGCCCCTCCTCCCCGGCGTCTGCTCTTCACGCCATTTCTCCACCGTATACCAATACACTTCCATTTCTCCGGCCCAGAAATCCGCCGGCAGACCAGCCTTGCGTTTGAGCGCCCGCAGAAACTCCCGTGGCTGGGGAAGCTCTTCCCACACCTGGGGAAGAAAGGTGCCACGACGCGAACCATAAGTGAGAACCAACCCATGCCGGTGCGGTTGAATTTGCGCCAAAAGGCTCTCCTCGCTGTCAAAATGTATGCGCTGCAGCGAAGAGAGTAATGAAACTTCCACCCGCACCTGTGACCACTCCGTTACACCCAGCGGCGGAAAACGTGGATCCTCGAAGGCCGCCGCCAGGGCATTGGCGCGCAGGTCCACCCCGAGGGGACGGTAGGCTTGCAGACTGCCGATACAGCCTCGCAAGCCCTGGGGTCCGGTCAGCGTCACGAAAGTCGCGCCGGGCTGCTGCGCCCAGTTCGGCACAGCCGCAAACTCAGCGGGCAAACCCAACGCCCCGGTAATCGTAGCACGGGCTACATCGAGCAGGATTCCCCCGGCTTCCGGCGGAAGCCCACCGGTCTTTTCGTCACCTTCATGCATGGTCATGGCTCTCTCCGTAAAAAGCGACCGCGGCATAGCCCACCACCGCATCACGGGACCCCGCCGTATCACCCGAGTTACACAGACCCGCCAGACGTGGGTGCAAGTGGTGCTTGCGAGCGACCGGGAGAAGGCCATTGATGGGCGTGGCGCCGCAAGCCTGCTCGTGATCGATGAGCATGGGATCGAAGCGCAATATTTCCTCCACCGTATGGTGGTCTATCGCACGGGCTTCAGCGTAGGGATGATAATGAGAGAGGTCGGAGCTGATGACGATGACCGTCTCCTCGCCACCCCAGAGCCTCTCCAGAACCTGGGCCACTTCGTCCGGCCGGGCGTCTCCCACCACCAGCGGGACGACGCTGACGTCACCCAGCACCTCCTGGATAAAAGGCAACTGTACTTCCAGGGCATGTTCCTGAGCGTGCGCGGCCGGCATTTCCCGGACCTGGGGCAAACCGGCCAGTACCTCCACCCCCGCCTGATCCACCGCGACAGTACCCAGCGGCGTTTGCATGGCTTGAACACCAGGCAGGGCGAGACCGCGAAACGGCACACGATGCGCCGGCCCCAAAAGCACCACCCGGCGGATGTGCCCCCGCCCCCTGGCCAACAGGGTGTAACCGGAAGCGGCTACCGCTCCCGAGTAGATGTAGCCCGCATGGGGGACAATAATGGCCTTGGGCCACGAGGCAGCGGCCGCTTCACCGGCATGTTCAGCCCTGGCCAGTAAACGCTCTACTTCGGTCCGCAAAACGGCAGCCTCGGCAGGATAAAACATGCCGGCCACCGCTGCTGGTCTGACGAGATTCATGAAACACCCTCCCCGGCCGCTATAGGGCCAACATCTCCATGCCATGCTACATGAGGATGGGAAAGAGTTTTTTCAAGCCAGCGGCAACCACCAGGCGAGTGCCAGCAGAGTCACCAAAAGCACCGGTGGTGTGATCAGCAGTCCGGTCTTCATATATTGTCCCCAGGTGATGGTGACCCCCTTGCGACCCAGCACATGCAGCCACAACAAGGTGGCGAGACTGCCAATGGGGGTAAACTTGGGACCCAGATCACAACCGATGATATTGGCATAGACCATAATCTCGCGAACCATGGGGTCCGCCGCGGCAGACGCGTGATGGATAGCCAGCGCGCCCACCAGCACCGCTGGCATGTTATTCATCATCGATGAGAGCAACGCCGCCAGAAAACCCGTACCCAGTGCGGCGGCGACCGGCCCATGGGTGCCAAACCAGTGCAGGGCCTGGGCCACATAGTCCGTCAGTCCGGCATTGCGCAACCCATATACCACCAGGTACATGCCCAGACTGAAAACCACAATTTTCCAGGGCGCATCCTGCAAAACCTTGCGTACGGAAATCTGGGCGCCACGTCCACCCTGAAACCAGCGGCCCGCCAGGGCGAGCAGAATCAAGGCACCCGTAACGGTGACCGCAGATACGGGTACCTGCCACTGCGCAGTGACGAAATAGGCGATGAGCAGCAGGCCCAGCACCGGGAAACTGGCGCGAAACACCAGGTGGTCCCTGATCGCCGTTGCCGGCTCCGGGAGATGCGCCGTGCCGTAATGCTGCGGCAGCAGCCGCCGGAAAGCGATCCAGAGCACCAGCAGCGTCGCCGCCAGCGCCACCAGATCCACCGGAACCATCACCAGGGCATAGCGATCAAACGAAATATTGAAATAATTGGCGCTGACGATATTCACCAGATTGGAGATCATCAGCGGCAGGCTGGTGGTGTCGGCGACAAAACCCGTCGCAATGACAAAGGCAAAGGTGGCGGCCGGGGTGAACTCCAGTTGCAGCAGGATGGCCATCACGATCGGGGTCAGGAGCAGCGCTGCGCCATCATTGGCAAAGACCGCAGCAATGGTTGCCCCGAGGATGACGATCAGCGGGAACAGGAGTCGCCCCCGCCCGCCGCCCCAGCGCGCCACGTGCAGCGCCGCCCAGTGGAAAAAGCCCGCTTCATCCAGAATCAGCGAGATGATGATGAGCGCCACAAAGGTAAAAGTGGCATCCCAGATGATGTGCCAGACCACGGGGATATCACTCCAGGTGATGACGCCAGTCGCCAGCGCCAGTACCGCACCGCCCATGGCACTCCAACCGATACTCAACCCCTTGGGTTGCCAGATCACCAATATCAATGTTGCCAGAAAGATCAGTACCGCCAGCATGGATCGGTCACTCCGCAGAAGATTTGGCTCGTAGTCTTGACGAGCGACCGGTTCTTGTCAATACTTCAACGAAAGTTCGTGAGTTGATTTATGGATGCGACAAAACAACGGGATCAGATCGTGATCTGCCTGGAGGCGCTCGCGTCGCCAGTGCGGCTGGATATTTTCCGGCTCCTGGTGGAGCAGGAACCCGCAGGCCTGGTGTCTGGTGAGATTGCCGAGCATCTGGGCCAGGCGCACAACAGCATCTCTTTTCATCTCAAGTCACTGCAGCATGCAGGACTGATCACGGTGCAGCGGGAGGGCCGCTACCAACGCTATCGCGCGGCCATGCCTGTAGTTCGCGCTTTAGTGGCCTATCTCACCGAAAATTGCTGCCGCGGTACTCAGGAATGTGCCATAACGCGTACGGAAGTATCCACATCGCCTATCGTCCCACCAGGAAATCTGCCATGAAAAAACCGGAAATTTTGTTCCTCTGCACCGGCAACTCCTGCCGCTCCATTCTCGCCGAGGTCACCTTCAATGCCCTGGCGGGTCCGGCCATGCACGCCATCAGTGCGGGCAGCCATCCCGCCGGGTACGTCCATCCCCGGTCGCTGGCCTTGCTACAGCAAGAGGGTTTTTCTACTGAAGGACTCAGCAGCAAGTCCTGGGATGACCTCACCATCACTCCGGACATCGTCATTACCGTCTGCGCCAGCGCCGCCGGCGAGACCTGCCCGGCGTATCTGGGACCGGCCATCCGCGCCCACTGGGGTGTGGAAGACCCCGCCAAAGCTACCGGCAGCGAAAGCGAAATCGAAGCCGCTTTCGACACGGCCTACCGTATTTTGCGGCATCGCATTGAGGCCATGTGCCAATTGCCTGTGGCAGGGCTCATGGAAAAAGACCCGGCACAATTGCGTGCGGAACTGGCCCGTATTGGCAGCTTGGAACCCTGAGCCACCCCATTCTACGGAGCACATCACGATGTCCATGATCGTTGATCCACAAGAATTTCATATCAGCATCCGCGTTGCTGACCTCGCCGCGAGTAGCGATTTTTACGTGCAGTTTTTCGGTGTCGAACCCAAGGATCGGACGGCACGTTACAGCACCTTCATCGTGCCGCACTTGCGCCTGAACCTGGTGCTGCTGGTCAACGATAAAGGTGAAGCATTGGACACCTATAGCCTCTATCACCTGGGTTTAGGTGTACCCAACCGCGCAGCGGTCGTCGAAAGCTACCACCGCGCCCAGGCCGCTGGTGCGGAAATCGTCAAGCCTCCCCGCACCACCTGGCGGGGCACGCCCCTCCATGAACTCTGGCTGCGCGACCCCACCGGTTACAACCTGGAAGTCTACGCGCGCCTGACCCCGGAGGAACTTGCCGAAATGCCTGCCGATCAGGAAGCAACCTATCTGGTGCCCGGCACCCAGCCTCCTGCGGAACGCCCCAACGGGTAAACATCCACCTGCTGTAGCTGTAAGCGTTGGCCCACGTTTTTCACGGAGGAGCCCCGCGGCGGGGTGGCGGTGTACCCCCGTGAAGAGCTACCAAATAATCATTGGGTATTTAATGTGCCTGTGGATTGTCGTAGCTGAATTGTCTCCAGCACTGTTGCCATGGGTGACATGCCTGCGAGATGGTTCCTGGAGTATCTCCGATAGCGATGGGATACCCATTCTTCTTCCAAC
>JBBIUH010000053.1:0-15200 GCA_037440305.1 Acidithiobacillus sp. | reverse complement strand
CGGTCAGCTCTCCGGCGTTGCGCTGCCCCTCGCCCAGATAATGGATGATTTCCAGGCGCTTGGGGTGGGACAGGGCGGCAAAGACCTCGGCGAAGAGGGCGAAACGCACGGTCTCTCCGCTCATGCCGCTTTCCCCAGGTTGGCCGCCACGATCCGCGCCATTTCCGCCGGCCGCTCGGGAATCTCCGCCACGAGATTGGCGATGAAGACTTGCCGATCGGCGATGGAAAGATAAGGGTCCCAGCGCTTCTCGAAGCCAATGGTGGAGGAAGGCTTGCCGGAGAGCCCGGCACCGCAGACGCTGCCGGCGGCATGGCCGGGGAAGATCTCCAGGTCGTCCGACAGGGTCAGGAGTTTGGCGTGGATGCTGTCGAAGATCCGGCCCGCCATCTCCTCCGGTGTTCCCCCCAGATCGGGCCTGCCGACGCCGCTGACGAAGAGGGTATCGCCGGTGAGCACGAACCAGGGGTCCGCGCTGCGGCGCAGATCGCTGACCAGGAGGCAGATGCTGTCCAGGGTATGGCCGGGGGTATGAAGGACCTTGGTGATGACATTGCCCGTTTCCAGCACCTCGCCATCCTTCAGGCCGCGCATGGGGAAATGGACCTTGCCCTCATCGCTTTCATGGAGGCAATAGGGTGCCCCCACCATCTCCGCCAAGGCGCGTCCGCCGGAGAAGTGATCGGCGTGGATATGGGTGTCGATGACGAAGGCAATGCGCACTGCGGCCTTTTGCGCCTCCTCCACGAACCACGCCTCGTCGCCGGCCACGACATCCACGGCCACCGCCGAACCCTTGCCGCCACAGCCGTAGAAGTAAGACAGGGTACCATCGCTGTTGCTGCGTTGCTTGAAAAACATGGGTCACCTCGAATATTCAGTAGTTAATAAACATGGAAACTATAGGGGCGATTCTTGGCGTTAGTCAATACCCCATTCCCCCATGCCCCGGAACACCGGGGAGGACCGATGTCCCGAGGCACCAGCGGGTTCAGGTGTTTTGCGTTCCCTCGGCGCGCAAGCGGATCTTTCCCTGATTGCACAGGGAAGCCAGCAGATAGGTAGCCCCTTCCGCGCTGATCTGCAATGCCTTGGCCAGGTCGGCGCTCTCCATTCCAGGCTGTTTCTGCAAAAACTGCAGCGCCTCTTCCGACAGGGTATCCAGCCATTGCAGGAACAGCGGTTGCAGGGCCGGCGTGGCGGAAACCGCCAGGGCATTGGTTCTCTGGATGGTCGCGAGCATTTCGGTGTGCATCTCCATGCACATGCCCATCATGTGCTGCATCGGGTTTTCGCCCTCAGCCCCCGAAGACTCTCCATTCTGGCCCATCATCTTTTGCATCATGGCCATGGGGCCACCGCCTCCGGATCCCATCTGCCCCATCATCTTCTTCATCATCCCCATCCCCATATTCATGGGGTTGGAGCCACCGTCCTTCCCGGACTGCGCTTCATGACTCTCGTTACCTTTACTGCTGTCCTGGTCTTTCGGTTCCATATCGAATCTCCTGTGTGCTGGATTGGGTGCAGCGGCTTCCTGCGGGCTCTCTGCCTGACCTTCTGGTGCTTTCCTATCCATTGGAAACCTCCTGTACTGCAGAACCTGATGGAAAGGGGAGGTCCCGGATACTGCGACATCCCCACTTTTCCCGTTAACCGGGAAGCCGAAAAAGGGCGCCGTAATGATAAGGAGGAAGTTCGACCATGCGATCCAGCAGGAGACCGGCTGGTTCGACGACGGTACGCACCTGCTCCGGCGTCATGCGCAACTCCGTGCGCGGTCCGCGGGCCTGCCCCAGGACTGGTGTTTCTTCCCGGGGACGGGCGTGCCAGTTGACGACGACGAAAAACCCGCCGGGCTTCAGGACGCGGGCGACCTCCCGGGCCAGGGCCGTCTGCTCGGGCACGCCGTGAAAAGTATTGGCCATGAGGCAATAGTCCACCGGATCGGGGAGCAGTCGGTGCAGGGCCATGGCGTCGCCCTGCAGAAAGTTGCAGTTTTCCAACCCGGCGCACACCGATGCGGCGGCGGCCAGCATCTGTTCGTCCAGATCGAAGCCAAGGATTTGGCCGTCCTCCACCTGCCGGGCGAGGGCGGCGGTGAAATAGCCATCCCCGCAGCAGAGATCCAGCACCGTCATGCCGGACCTGACACCCAAAGCCATGATGACCCCCTCCGGATCGGGCCACAAGGCTTGCCACCAGTCGGGATCGGGCATGACCGTGGCCGGGAAAAACGCCGCTTGTTCTATCGTATCCATCCTACTCCCGCTCTACTATTCCAGATCCTTGCGCATCTGCTGGTATTCTTCGCGGCTGATCTCGCCCCGGGCATAACGCCGATCCAAGGCTTCCCGCGGAGTTTCTCCTGGCCCGGGTGTTTTGTGCGAACCACCGCACATAGGGCCGCCGCCCATGCCGCCGCGCATCATGAAGGCCATGAAAACCACCATCAGCACCAGAAAAAACAGCGGAAAGATCCAACCCCAGGGCATCCAACCCCACCCTCCATTCATCCACATGATGAAACCCTCCTTTCGGTCATGGAAACGCTTTCGTTGACAGGGTCTTCCTGGTTTTGGGGAGTGGACGACAGGGTATGTGCCGCCACCCAAGCCTGCAACGACTGCAGGATCGCCAATAATTCCGGATCGGGGAGACAGTAATAGATGAAGACCCCCCGGCGTTCCGCCCGCACCAGCCCCGCCTCGCGCAGAATGCGCAGATGAAAGGACACATTGGTCTGGGGCAGGGCGGTAGCGTGGATGATGTCCGTCACCGGTCGGCATTCCGTCCCCAATGTGCAGAGGATGCGCAGCCGGTTGGGTTCCGCCAGGACCTTGAAGACGGGTCCCAGGAGAAGAGCAGGACAGGATTTCCCATTCATGGTGACCATCTCCTTAGCATGAATCATTTCACATATGTATAATGGCTCATGTTAGTTATGATGCATGTAATTTGTCAACAGGTTCCGCTGGATGATTTTCCTCCCCCACCCTGCCAAGGTTTTGCCATGCTGAATTTGATCCATTTCGATTTCTGTCCTTTCTGCCAACGAGTGCGCCTGGCGCTGGGATACAAGGAATTGGTATTCGCCGAAACGGCAGTCCGGTTTTACAGATCGGAACATTTCCGGTCTATCGGTGGCTTCGAGCGATTACCGGTCATCGTCTACCCGGACGGGAGCCGGCAGGGCGAATCCCTGGAGATCATCGCTGAACTCGATCGGCGTTTTCCCGCAATGCCACAACTCCAGCAGGGAGTCATTGCCGCCGCCGATCCGGAGACGGTGCTGGCTTGGCGCGCGTGCATCAGCGACATGCTTTTTCGACTGATTGCGCCCACATTGCCGCAATACCCCGGACTCGGCAACGATCCCCGCGCCATGACTTTCTACCGGGAACGGATGGAGGGCTGGTTGGGAGACACCCTGGAAGGACTGCATGCCCGGCAGCATCAGTGGTTTGCCTCCGTGGAGGCAGAACTCAACGAAATTACGGACCGTGCCGCTCATCATGGTTTCTATACGCCGAACTTTTCCATAGCCGACACGCTCATCGTCGGCGATCTGACCGGTTTGCGCCTCCTGGAGGACATTACGCTGCCACCGGAGTTGAATGCCTATTTTGCACGGGCGGAGGCATCTGCGGGGATATCTCTTTTGCCCGAAACCTGCAAACAAGGGCAGAATCTATGAAGCACGCTGCCCCCAAGGCCCCTCAACAGGATTGGATGATCGAAGCTGGAAAACCTTTACAGATTCTCCATTAAGGCAGCGGAATGCCGGAGATATCCTGGAGGGGCCTTCCATTCGGGGTTAAGGGCTAATCTGATTTGGCCCCAAAAATCTACTGCCTCTCTCCCGAGACCACCACCAGGCCGCCCCAAGGCAGCGTAGGGGGCAGTAGCCGTTCCATCGTCCGCGCCACCCGGTTCCCGGATGGGAGAAATATGGCGGAATGCACCGCCAGCCGGCGTACCGTTAGGCCGGAGAAAAAATCCAGCAACTCGTCGGAATGATGCCAGCGCGCCCCATGGTAGGCCCCGCTTCCGCCGGCCTGCCCTTTCTGTCCATAGAGCAGGCTTGCCCGGTTGAGCCAGCCGATGGCAAAACGCCGGCGCGCCACCCGCACGATCTCGGCCACGGCCTGCCGTTCATCATCCACAAAACACAAGGCCGCGACCGAGACCACCCGATCGAAGCTGTGGTCGGGGAGGGGCAAGGAGCGGGCATCCCCGGTTATCCAGCGGATCGCCGGAGGGCCCTTGGCGCGGGCGAAGGCGAGCCAGTCCGGGTTCGGATCCAGACCGGTGGCGAGGAGGCCCTCCTCGGCAAAGCGCCGGGTGAACCAGCCGGTACCACAGCCCACATCCAGGAGCGTATCCCCCGGCTGTGCCCGGAGGAGCCCGGAGAGCAGGCGGAATTCCGTCGTACCGATCCAGTGACCGCGCGGCGTGTCATACCAGGCGTCATAGGCGGCGGCATCCATCGTGTCAGCCCGCCGCGCCCGCCAGCCCGCGCCAGGCGTTGATCAGGGCGCTTGCCGCCTCGTCGATCTCCGCCATGGTGGTGAATCGGCCCAAACTCAACCGGATCGCACCCAAGGCTTGTTCTCGGGGCATGGACATCGCCGCCAGGACATCACTCACTGTATGGCCGCCCGCATGACAGGCGGAGCCCGTAGATGCGGCGATCTCCGGGGCGGCGGCGAGGAGTTGCCAGCCAGCCACGCAGGGGAAAGAGAGATTGAGGGTGTTGGGCAGGCGCTCGGTAGAGTGGCCATTGAGCAGCAGGCCGGGAATGGCGATAACCAGCCGTTCCTGCAAGGCATCCCGCAATTGCTGTAGTCGTGCCGCTTCCCGGACCAAACCCTCCTGTGCCAGCCGGGCTGCCGTGCCCAAGGCCACGATGTGCGGCACGTTCTCGGTCCCAGGGCGCAGGCCCCGTTCGTGGCCTGCCCCGGCCATGATCGGCAAAATGGGCGTTCCTTCCGGCACATACAGCGCGCCCACGCCCTTGGGCGCGTAGAACTTGTGCCCCGCCAGAGTGAGGAGGTCGGCGCCGAGATCGTGGACATCGACGGAGATCTTGCCGGCTCCCTGGGCGGCATCCACATGCATGAATACGCCGTGGGCATGAGCGAGTGCGGCGATTTCCGAGACAGGTTGCATCGTCCCCGTTTCGTTATTGGCGAGCATCACGGACACCAGGGCGGTATCGCGGCGGATCGCCTGCGCCGCCGCATCCATCCGCACGCGGCCCGTGCCGTCCACTGGCAACACGGTGAGTTGCCAGCCCTCAGCTTCCAGCCAGCGCATGGGTTGCATCACCGAGGGGTGTTCGACCGCCGACGTGACCAGGTGGCGCCGCCCCCCCAGGGCCCGCGCCACCCCGAAAATCGCCAGGTTGTTGGCTTCCGTGGCGCTGCCGCAGAAAATCATATCCTCCGGCCGCCCGCCGATCAGCGCCGCCACCTCTGCCCGCGCCGTTTCCACCGCCGCCTTTGCCTCTTTGCCATAAGGATGCGCGGAAGAAGGGTTGCCAAAACGTTCCCGCAGCCATGGCTCCAGGGCCTGTGCCGCCAAGGGATCTACTGGGGTGGTGGCGTTGTAGTCGAGGTAAATCGGCAAATGGTTCATTAGACTCCCACCGGGTCTTCCAGGCAAAAAGACCGAAACAAGCTATTTTGGGAGTATGGTAGTACCTTGATGGTCTTGCAATCGACAATGCACAAGAGACTCCACCTCTTTGAGTCGTGGCATTCCACGTGATCTTTTTTGGCGAAAAAACAAGATACCAGCCGTCTTCCCACCAGCAAATCCGGATGGCAGTCTGACTCCAATATTCATTCGACCCTTAAATACACGGGCGGACGGACCTGCTCTAACGGCACGGCAGCCTAGCTGTAGGGCCCGTGTTTTTTGGTCCTCTTTAATAGGCCGATACCTTCGCTACCGCTTGCCCGAAGCGCCCGAAGCGTAAGGCCAGAATGGGTAGCACCAGCAGATTCAAAACAGTAGATGTAATCAGGCCGCCGAGAATGACCTGCGCCATTGGTCCTTCGATCTCGTTGCCCGGTGCCCCGCTGGTGAGCGCCAGGGGCAGCAGGCCCAAGGCCGTGACCAAAGCGGTCATGAGAATCGGTACCAGCCGCTCCTGGGCACCCCGAATCGCTGCATCCCGCCCCCAGGACACCCCTTCCTCCCCAACAAGATGTTGGTAATGGGCAATCAGCATGATGGAATTGCGTAAAGTGATGCCGAAAATGGTTACGAACCCTACCAAAGATCCAAGGGACAGCACACCGCCTGTAAGCAGCACGGCGGTCACCCCACCAACCAGAGCGAAGGGTAGATTGAGCAGTACCAAGAACAAGGCGCGCATGCTGCCCAAAGCGAGGTAGAGCAGGAGGACAATACCAACCCCCGCCATCAGCGCGTGCATGAGCAGTTCGTTTTGCGCTTTCGCCTGGGCCGCCGCCGCACCCGAAAAGGTCACATAGGTCCCAGGGGAGAAAGAGACAGCTTCGTGGATTCGTTGTTCCGCTGCTTGTACAAAATTACTCAACGCCTGCCCGCGCACATTTGCGGTGACGGTCTGCACCGGCTGTCCTGCGGTTTCGAGTATGGCGTAGGGTCCAGGGCTTTCATGGATGTCGGCCAAATCGCGCAATGGGACTATCAATCCATTTGGATTGCGCAACGGCAGATTGCCCACCTGCGCAGGATTCCGCCGCCCTGCGGGATCAAGCGTTACCACCACATTGAACACTCGGTTGCCTTGATAGGTTTGCGCAACTACGGTGCCCGCGTAGGCGGTCTGAATCGCATCCAGCACATCTACCGGTGCAAAACCCCAACGCGCCAATGCCGCTTGTCGCAGGCGAATGACCAGTTGCGGCGCAGTTGGAGGCGCATGCATCTGCACGTCCACCGCGCCGGGCAGGTGCTTGAGAACCGCAGCGATTTCCCGCGCTTTTTCATAGAGCGCATCGAAATTGGTCCCAAAGACGCTGATCACTGCTGGCGCGGTGTAACCGGAGATCGTCTCTTCAATACGATCCGACAGAGGGGTTTCAACGGAAAAACTCACCCCTGGAAACCCCGATAGTGTCTTGCGGATCCGGGTCAGGGCCTGCTCTTGTGCATCCCCGGAAAGGGATTTGAGGCCGACGATAAATTCGCTCACGTTGACGCCGTAAGTATCCGTGCCCGTTCTCTCCGCCCGCCCCACCCGCTGTGCCACCGAGCGGACGGCGGGGATATGGATCAAGGCCTTAGATATGTGGCGCCCGAGTTGCAGCGACCCGGCAAGCGACGTCCCCGGTGCAGTGGACACATGCACGATGAAATGCCGTTCACTAAACTCCGGGAGGAAATTACTTCCGAACGAGTGGAAGACTGCCACTGCGGCCAGGAATAATATCGTGATCCCTGCCATCAGCCACCGGTGCTGGCCCGCTGTGGCGGCGAGCACCCGCGCTTGCCCCGCCTTGAGCGCACGGATCCAGGCATGATCCAGCGAGCGAGATTGCGTGCGTCCCAGCAACAGGTAAGCCAGGGCAGGGGTCACGGTCAGCGCGACACCCAAAGAGGCGAAGACGGCCGCGATATAAGCCTCCCCCAGCGGGGCGAAGAACTTACCGGCCACCCCGGAGAGCGACAGTACCGGCAGGAAGACCAAGGCCACGATAAAGGTGGCGTAAGTCACCGCCCCGCGTACTTCTATCGAGCTTTTGAGCACCACTTTCGCGATGGGTAATGGTTGTGGCCGGGTGCGATTTTCCCGCAGGCGCCGAAAGATGTTCTCGACATCGACGATGGCGTCATCCACCACTTCGCCAATGGCAATAGCGAGTCCACCCAAGGTCATGGTATTGATGCTGGCGCCCAGCGCGTTGAGAACGATTACTGCGGTGATCAATGAGAGCGGGATGGCGATAGCCGATATCAAGGCAGTACGCACATTGAACAGAAAGAGAAAAAGCACGGCAACGACCAGGATGGCCCCTACCAGCAGCGCCGTGCGCAGGTGGCCGATGGCGGTTTTTATGTAACCGGCCTGCCCGAAAAGATCCGGATGCAAAGACACGCCTTGCGCCGCCAGTACCGGTTCGAGTTGTCGGAGCCGATCCTTCAGCACCCTGGTCACCGCCAGGGTGTTGGCACCGTACTGCTCCTCGACATTAAGGATCACCCCCGGCTTGCCCCCTATGGTGGCACCGCCGATGGCCGGCGCCGGCGCCGCCACTACCCGCGCCACATCGCCCAAACGGACATCCACGCCTTGGCGACGCAGGATGACCACGTTCGCCAACTGGGCGGCGGTGATGCTTTGGCCCTCGGTGCGTATGGCGATCCTTTGGTTGGCATCCTCCAGGAAGCCCGCCCCCCGTACTCCGGTGGCCCGTTGCGCAGCGCGAACGACGTCCTGGAACGACAATCCGAAACGGACCAGCTTTTCCGGTTCGACCTGGATCTGCAGTTCGCGCACTTGCCCACCGTATATGGCGACATTGGCCACGCCGGGGATGCTGAGCAGTTGTGGCTTGAGCAGCCAATCCGCCAGGGTGCGCAGTGCCATCAGCGAGCGGGTGTCCGACGTAAGACCCAGCACTTGGACAACTCCCGTCGCCGACGTCAACGGAGTCAGGAAGGGTGCGCGCGCACTGAGCGGCAACTGTCCGGCGACGGTGTTCAGCCGTTCGGCCACGATCTGGCGATCCCGGTAAATGTCCGTCCCGTTATGAAACGTCAAGGTAATCACCGATAGGCCTTGAATGGATCGAGAGCGCATGGCCTGCAAACCGGCTATCCCGGATAATGCGTTCTGGAGGGGCTGGGTGACCAGTGCCGCCACTTGCTCGGGCGAAAGACCCGGCGCTTCGGTATCAACCACCGCTAACGGCGGTGTGAAGTTGGGGAAGGCCTCCATTTCCATGTGGGAGAGGGTGTACAGCCCGTAGCCGACCAATAAAAACGCCAGGGCGATGATCACCCCGCGAAAGCGGATGGAGAAGCGGATAACGGCTTTGAGCATGGCGGATTCCGAAGTGCGGTGGGCGAGTCAACGACTGAAATTTAGTCGTTGTCCTGGTCTTCATTGGCCTCGTGGCTTGCCGACGGCGGGGCCAACAGCTCCTGGGATAGCAGTAGTTGGGCACCTTGCGTCACCACCCGTTGTCCCGGTCTGACATCCGTCTCGAACCAGCCGCTCGGGACCGGATTCCGCGTGGACACCAGATGCCGGACAAAATGCTCCGCGTCGGTTTGTAGATAGACCCAGGCTTGACCGGCATACCACAGCACTGCGGAATCCGGCACCACAATGCCCTGCGTCGCCTGTCCTGCCAGCGGCACATCCACTGCTACCCGCATGCCGACGCGTACATGGTGTGCGGGCATCCGGTAAAAATAGGTCTCACCCTGGACGCTGGGATCACTCTGCGGAGAAGCGGAAATGAGCCGGGCGTCGGTGTAGGCGGGCGGCTTGCCGCTCTCGACATGGACAACCGGCGGCATGGAGGGAATGGCCATACTCGGCGGCAACGTGACCAGCAAGAGGGCATCGCGGCCGTTGAACAGGCGGGCGAGAGGGTCGCCGACTTTGCCCAGGATCCAGCCCCCCAGCGCCGGTCCCCACTGGGTAAGCGCCATCTGCCGCAAGCTGGCGGCATTGGCCAATGCCGCGGTGAGGCGTGCCTGGTCCGAGCGATACGCTGCCTGCGCCGCCTGTGCGGTTTTGATGGAAATGTTCTGGCCGTCTCGATTCAGGAGGCGCAGTCGTTCATACTCCCCCTGCGCAGCAGTAACGGTGGCACGAGCTACACCTACCTGACCCAGAGCGGCGGTGTAGCTTGTGCGCAACTTCAGGAGCGGTAGCTGGTCAAGGATCACGCCATAGGCGCTGACTCGTGCTCGATAGCGCGCTGAAGTTAGAGGTCGTGTGCGGATACCGGCCTGCGCCTGCAGTGCCGCATCCAAGACAACGACCTTCAGACCGTGCGCAGTGACAGTCAGCGGCATCTCATGGGCGGAGTCTGTTTTAGCGCCGCCCCCGTCTTCGGGGTACGCCCTCGCGCCAAACCAGGTCAGGATGATCAGGAACACCGATGCGGCCAATATGCCCGCTATGACCAAATTGCGTTTCATGCGCGCGCCCTCTCGCGACCGGATGAGGATTTTTCGTGGAATGCAGGTTTGAGAGAAAGATGCTCCGTACAGGGCCGCTGCAGGGTATTTTCCAAGGTACCCAGGGCTTGTTGTGCCCGATACAAGGCCGCGAGCCGGCCCTGGGCCGCCACCAGAGACGCTAAATGTCCACCGAGCATAGCTACGGATCCGATGGCACCCGCAGCAAATCGCTGGTCAAGCATGCGCTGGTGTTTCATTTGGGTTGTGAACAGGTTCTGCGTCGTATGGAGTGTTTGTACAGCGCCGCGATAGCCAACGACGGCTTGGCTGACTTGCCCGATTACCTGGGCCTGGAGGGCGGCGAAGCGTGCAGATTCTTCCGTCACGCGTGCCTTGGCGACGGCGATTGGGCCTTGGTTTTGATTCAGCAGGGGAAGGGTTAGGGACAACAAGCTCAGCGACCACCGGCTATCCCCTTCTTCCCAT
The DNA here is from genome assembly GCA_037440305.1 of Acidithiobacillus sp. GTDB lineage: Bacteria > Pseudomonadota > Gammaproteobacteria > Acidithiobacillales > Acidithiobacillaceae > Acidithiobacillus. Next base: position 4,580 of record JBBIUH010000053.1, on the reverse strand, counting down.
TCGTATCCCGGGCCCAAATTAATGTTGGGATATTGCTTTGCGATTTCGAGCTTGAGGGTGTCCTCGGCGGCGGCATATTGTGCCAAAGCGCGCCGAATATCCAGGCGGTGGAGCAATGCCACCCGTTCCAGGGTCCTGGTGGATGGCATCTGCAACGCGGGAAGATGGTCTATGCCCGTGAAGTCGAAACGCGTGTCGGCAATGGCGCCCACCGGCAGGCCCAGCGATTCAGCTAACGTCGCCCGCACACTGGCAGCGCGCGCCTTGGCTGCGGCTAGCGCCATCTGCGTCTGTTGCAAGGCCAGTTGGGCGCTGTTCACCTCAAACGTGGCGCTCTCGCCGACGGAGAAACGTTGTGATATCAGTTCCAGCATCCGACTGCGCACCGCCGTTTCGGCCTTGAGTGCTTTGATTTGTTCTATGGCCGCAAACAGATCCAGGAATTGTTGGCGGACACGGGTGCGCACCTGCCAGACGGTCTCGCCCACCCGGAATCGTGCGGCGGATGCGAGGTCAAGGGCCTGTTGGATGCGGTCCCCCCGTTTACCCGCTGTTTCAATGGGCACATCGAAGGAAAAGCCGAATGTCCAGGGCAAAACCCCGCCAGGGGCGATGCTGTGGTGCTGAGAAAAGAAGCTGATACGGGGATTCGGGCGTTGGCCGGCGGTGATCACACCCGCACGAGCAACTGCCCAGTGGGCACGCTGGGCGGCCAGTTCCGGACTTTCATAAAGGGCTACCAGGGCAAGATCATCCAGACCCCAATGTCGCTTGGGCCAGTGCTTCGGCGGGCGGCCATAGTGGGCGAGAAAAGTCTTTAGTTTCGGGTTGTCGAGGCTGCGCGCATGAAAGGCGGCTGCGGTCACTGAGGGCACCAGCACGCGCGGATGGTAACTGGCGCATCCGCTCAAAACCGCCAGGACGAAAATCGTCAGCACCGAGTGCCGGGGCACGCGCACAGCAGATATTACGGCGGATAATGCTGCCGCCCATTCCCCGCAAAGCCCCTGTCTCGGCGAATGAATTGCGCTTTCCCTCTGCCCGTCCTTTGACAAAACGCCCACACCTTCAGAAAGGCACCTCTCTGATTGCACCTCTCGGCCAGTAATCCTAACGGTCCATCGCACTGTTCTTTCCCTTTACTTGTGGGCAATCTGGGGCACTGTTTTGAAGACTTCCGCTGCCTCGGGAGGCTCATATTTCTGCCTACCCGTCTTGAAGTGACGAGGTCGTGACCTGGGCGAGTCGTTGACATCCTTGTTGGTCATTATTATATTCATGCAAATGAAAGAGTCAACCGCTGCACCTCGCTGCCGTATCCGTTGCTTTGAGGCCGAAAAAGTAGCGGGCATCCGCGATCGCCTGGCTGAGGAAGAAGCACAGATTATGCGATTCGCCCGCGTTTTCGAGGTGCTGGGCAACCGCACCCGGCTCCGCATTCTTCTGGCTTTGGCGCGAGAGGAGTTGTGTGTCTGCGACGTGGCGCAGGTCCTGGATCTCAGCATCGCCGGTGCTTCCCATCAACTCCGGGCATTACATGACCGGGGATGGCTGCATATGCGCAACGATGGCAAGATGGTGTATTACCGACTGTCTCCGGATGCCCTGCGGCAGGTGCTGCAGGAGGGCAGGATTTTCCTGGAGGAACGCGTCGCCTCATAGGAGGAGGCGGATCGCGTCAACACTACGAAAGTCGTCGATGTTTACGTTGCCAAGATCAATCACGCGCCCGCTGAGTTCCTCAACCAGAAGAACGAACTCCACGAACCGTAGCGAGTCGATAAGCCCGTTCTCGATCAGGTCATCATCGTCCTTGATCTCGCTACGGCCATCGTTCTTCTCAGCAATGAAACGCCGTAATATATCCACCGGATCACTCATCTTACCTACCCCCTTCGGTCTTTTAGCCCACTCTCAATGCATCGGATGCTGTTCTGAAGCCATCCCGGCAAGTGGTAGCAGCGTAGCCACCAGAAGCAAGGCGACCCCAAACAGCATCGCTCCATTTAATGTTGTCACATCCGCGATCCATCCGGCCGCTACGGGGCCGATTACCTGCCCTAGAGCAAAAACTACCGTGAAGATCGTCATGCCCTTTGCCCAGAGTTCAGAGGGCATTTCTCGACGTACCAAGACAGCAATTGACGATGGCGCTATGAATACGCCCAGCCCGAATATTGCCGCAGAACATAAAAACTCCGCCAAACCTGGATCCATGATCGGAATCGCCGCACCTAGCAGCGTCGCCAGACAGCTTGCCGAGAGTGTGAGCACTGGTGGCCAATGGTTCAGCGCCCGCCGCCACGCGAAAGGTGAAACCGCGACACCACCACCCAAAACCAGCCATACGCTCAAGCCGAAGTACCAAGGCCAACCCTGGTTGCGCATCCACGCGATGATGAAGGTCATGTAGACGATGTAGCCGCACGCGAACACAAAATAACCAAGCAGCGGTGTCCACAGGCCGTGCATCGATATGTTGCGGGTTGATGGCGTGTTAACGACCCCACTAGCTCGGCGCGCTTCGCGTAGGGGCCAAATCGACAGCAGGGCTGCCGCCAGTCCGAGCAGAATCCAAGCCTGCGGCCACGCCCCCGCGCCAAGACGTGCCAGCAAAGGACTCACCACCACACCAGACAGAGCGATGCCAAGCCCGGCACCTGCGAAAAACAACCCCGTGGCCGTGCCGCCATGATTTGGACTATGACTATAGCGGTTGTGGACGAGCGCGACGCCGCAGGAAAAAGCCCAGGCCGCACCGATGCCGGAGAGGAACCGAGCGGTCGTCAGCCATACGAGTTCGGCCGACAGGGCGGTTGCCAGCAATGCCAAAACCGTCAGATACAGCCCCGTAGAGAACAGCCGAGCCGGAGAGAAGCGGCGCAGCAGAAAGTAGCCACTCACCGCTCCCGCAACATAGCCCAGCGCATTAGCGGTGTTCAGCCATCCGGCCTGCGCGTAGTTCCAAGCGAGGTCCACGCGCATGGCAGGTAGGATCAACGCATACGAAAATCGTGCCAGCCCAACGCTGACTGCTACGGAGAGGCCCAACCCGAAGGCGGGCCACAGCGTGACGATGGGGGGCGGTGATAGTCTGGTGTTCATGATGAGCCCTCATGCTGCTGCGAACGATTTGCGATGGGGCTTCTGCCCAAAGACCAATGCGCCAGAGCATATGAACTTGAGCAACTCGCAACAACGGTCTAAAGTGACATTTAGGAATCCAAATTGGACATTCTTGGAGTGATCGATGGCCGCTCAATTCGTTATCGCCGCAATGGATGGCATGTTGGGAGCTAGCGTGGGCGCAACGCTTGATGCCCTAAGCGTGGCCAACCGAAGTGCTGTCACGTTGGGCCTCGCGCGACCGACATGGCAGGTCGTTGCGGCAGGCAGGCAGGTTCAACTTTCGAACGGTATGACCCTCGTTGGCCAGCCCATTGAGGATGCACGCATCCCAGGTTCCGCCATCATTGTTTTCCCGGGCATGGGCTTGGACCATCCCGCCTTTGGCTCCTGCGGCGACATTCATAGCCGCTACGACGAGCAGTTGATCCTGCGACGCATGAATATGCCCGACGCACACGCCTTCGCGCAGTTGGCACGCCGTCACCATGCCCGAGGAGGCAAGGTAGCGGCGTCCTGTTCAGGTGTTCTGCTACTGGCGATGGCCGGACTGCTCGAAGGTCGAGCGGCCACGACCCACTGGCGGCTAAGCGGATTCTTCCGCAAGCACTTCCCGCGGGTTCGGCTGGATGCAAAACGGATGGTAGTCGATTCCCAGGGAATCGTGAGCGCGGGAGCCGCCATGGCACAGATGGATCTCATGCTCTACTTGATCCGCCAACAGGTTGGTCCTGAGCTTGCTGAACTGATTATGAGTTACCTGCTCATCGATACCCGCACAACGCAGGCGCGCTATCAGGTCTGGGAGCATGTAGCGATGACCGACGACGAAACGGCGCATAGCTTTGAGGCGCTGGTTGAGGCCAGCTTTCCGGACATTCCTTCGGTGCGCAAGGCTGCACAGCAGTTGCACATGACCGAAAAGACCCTTTTGCGCCGGTTGTTGAGAGCGACTGGCGCCACACCGAAGGCTTTAATCCAATCCGTGCGCATGCGGCATGCGCAGCGATTACTCAAACTCGACGAACTCACCTTAGACGAGGTCGCCCTGCGAGTGGGCTACGCCAGCTCGACGTCGCTGCGCAAACTAACGTTACGCATGGCAAGCGTGGCGCCGGGTGCGCTTAGACCTGGACGTGAAGCACAAACTGGTTAGCAAGCAATAGCATCTGTTCCAGCTTCAGGTCGGCGCCCTGGTATCTCCTGCCATCCAGAAAGTAAGAAAAGGAAGTGTTCAACGGCGATATTGGCACCATTACCCGAATGGACACGGAGGAATCCACCCTCACGGTGGGTTTTGATGGCCGGGAGGTGGCGTATCCCTTTAGTGAACTGGATGAGCTACAACTGGCTTACGCTACCTCCATTCACAAGAGCCAGGGATCGGAGTATCCCGCGGTGGTGATTCCCCTGGCCATGCAGCACTACACCCTCCTGGAGAGAAACCTGATCTA
>JBBIUH010000052.1:0-15380 GCA_037440305.1 Acidithiobacillus sp. | reverse complement strand
CCGACGAAGTGCCCCAAACCATAACCCAGCGCCAGCAGATAAAGGAGCGGGTCGCCAAAGTTGCCGAGCATGCTCGGCACCAGCAACTTGCGCCAGACACCAAAGTTGCGCTGCAAAACGGCAAGCGTACCGGTCCCCGGTAAGATTTCGCCAATCGGCATTATTCGCTGTCCTCCCGCAGATCGCGTCCCGTCAGGCGCAGGAACACATCCTCCAGGCTGGCGGGACGCTGTATCCAGCGATAGGCCGGGTCTTCCACAAAGTGCATCAGTAGCGGACTCAAATTTGTCCCATAGCAGATCAGGGTATCGCCCACACGCTCACTGATGCTCACCCACTGGTGATGCAGGTCCTGCGGGTCCGGCAGTTCACCGTCCACCCGGCGCAATTCGACGACGCTCCCAGGGATATGGGTGGTGATCAGGCCGCGCGGACTGTCTTCCGCCAGAATCCGGCCATGGTCGATGATCCCGACCCGGTCTGCCAGACGCTCCGCTTCGTCCATATAGTGTGTGGTCAGGAGCAGGGTTGTGCCCTGCCGCCGTAGTTCGCGCAGACGCTGCCAGATGAGATGACGGGCCTGGGGGTCAAGTCCGGTGGTGGGCTCGTCCAGCAGCAGCAATTTGGGGGCGTTAATCAGGGCACGGGCGATGGTCAGGCGGCGTTGCATACCGCCGGACAGAGAGTGGATCGGTTGTGCGGCATAGCCGCTGAGGGCCATAAAATCCAGCAACTCGGCGCTGCGCTGGCGGATCAGCGCTTTCGGCAGGCCGAAGTAGCGGCCGTAGGTCCAGAGGTTTTCCTGCACGGTAAAATCGGGGTCCAGGTTATCCGTTTGGGGCACCACTCCCATGTCTGCCCGCGCCGCACGCCCCATTTCTGCGAGCGCCCGACCACCGATGCGAATCTCGCCGCCATCGGTTGGCGTCAGTCCCTGAATCGCCCGCACCGTGGTACTCTTGCCCGCCCCATTGGGACCGACCAGGGCAAAGCACTCCCCGGCGGCAACGGCGAGGTCTACCCCGCGCAGCACCTCGCGTCCGCCATAACGCTTATGCAGTACCCGTAGTTCAAGAAAAGCTGGATTCACGACAGAGGCCACGGACTCCTTTCTCGCTTTCTTCGTCATTGAGGGACTGTAACAGCGCAGCCTGCAGGGTATTCAGTTGACCATGAAAAAAGTGATCTGCGGGAAGCAAAATCTTCCTGGGCTGAACGGGCAGGGTGTCAACCCATTTTTCCACGCTCGCGGCGGGTACCAGTTCGTCCAGTTCGCCTTGAATCAGGGTCCACGGACAGGAAGGTGCTGGCAGCACAGTGAAATCAAAGAGATTAACGGGCGGGGCGACGGTCAGCAGGCGGCTGATGCGGGGATGGCGGTGTACGCTGCGATAGGCCACATAGGCTCCGAAGGAAAATCCGGCCAGCCAGATATCGAAGCCGGGGCGGCGCTCCTGCACCCAGTCGAGCACCGCCAGGCAATCCTCGGTTTCGCCACGACCATCGTCATAGACGCCGCCACTTTCGCCCACTCCGCGAAAATTGAAACGCAGCGAGGGGATGCCTAACTGGTTGCAGGTTCTGCTGAGATAATGCACGACCTTATTGTTCAATGTGCCGCCATAAAGGGGGTGCGGATGGAGAATGACCGCCACCGCGCCGCGCGTCTCTTTATCGGGGCACGCAGTGATACCCTCCAGCACACCCGCCGGGCCCGGAATGATAACGCGCTGGCCTACACATTCCAGGCTGGCGAGTTCGCCGCCGTCGTAGAGGTGACTACGGTCGATAGGCAGCATCAGATCCGCAGCCGTTCGACGGGCAGGCCGTCGAGCAGGTGGGAGTCGACGATTTCGCGCACATCATCGGCGTCTACATAGGTGTACCAGACGGCATCAGGATAGACTACGGCAACCGGCCCATCGCTACACCGTCCCAGACAACCGCAGCGATTGACGCGAACCTGTTTTTCGCCATGGATGCCGAGGGCTTTGGCGTGCTTCCTGGCCACGTGAAACATCTCTTCGGCGAGGCCGCTGTTATTGCAGGCCTGCTCGCCATTGTCGCGATGATTCAGGCAAAGAAACATATGCCGTTGATAAAAAGCACCTTCCATAAGCGTTGACCCTCTCTTCATACAGGAACATCATACCCGAATTAGCCCTTACTGACAGCGTGCGGAGATGCCATGTTCAGCGATCAAGTCATCGCCAATATCGATAATGCCTTGCGTACCCTGACCGGACAGCAGATTGGCAGCGATCGACCGTATCCGGCCACGGGTGTTCCCGACGCAGTCCTGCGTCCCTGGGAACGACAGCGGGCCGGACGCATGATGCGGGTCAACCATGCGGGCGAGATCATGGCACAGGCGCTTTATACGGGGCAGGCGACCGGCACGGATGACCCTGCCCTGCGTGAGCAACTGCAGCAGGCCCGCACCGAGGAGGAAGACCATCTGCGCTGGTGTGAAGCCCGCCTGCGGGAGCTCAACAGTCGCCCGAGTCTGCTCGCCCCGCTCTGGTATGGGGCGGGCTGGGGCATGGGCTTTCTGGCCGCCCGTCGCGGTCGCGCCAGCAATCTCGGCTTGGTCGTCGCGGTGGAAAATCAGGTGGAAGAACATCTCAACAGCCATCTGGATGAACTCCCGGCCGACGATGAGCGCAGCCGCGCCATTGTGGCACAGATGCGGGACGACGAAGTCGGGCACGCCGAAAAAGCGGAAGAACTGGGTGCAGAAAAACTCCCCATGCCAGTACGTATGGCTATGGGAATTTTTTCAAAAGTCCTGACCCAGGGAGCGCTCTGGATATAATCGCTTAGGAGGGATTGCTGCTGGATGCCCGGACCGGACGCATGTTCAATTCCGTACCACCCGGCAAATGAATGCGATAACGGCCGGCACGTACGGCCTCCGCCATACTGCCAATGGTCTGCTTGTTGAGCAGGTCGACCACCTCGGCCTTGAGCGGCTTCCACTGAGTATGCACGGGGCAAGCGGTTTCATCGGCGCAAGTCTTGAGGCCCAGTACGCAGCCCTGACCAAAGGGCTGGCCTTCCACGATCTCGACTATGTCGAGGATGTTCATCTGCTCCGCGCCGGGACGCAGGACAAAACCGCCGCCGCGACCCTTGAAGGAGTCCAGCACTCCGCGTTTAGCAAGATCCTGCAGGATCTTCGCCAGATACTGCGCAGGCACTCGCAAATAATCGGATATGTCCCGACTCAGCACCGGTTCTCTGGGCGGCTGCGCGGCCAGATAAATCAGGGCCTGTAAGGCATATTCGCTGGTTTTACTCAGTAGCATAACGGTATCCTCAGCATTCTTCTCGAATTTCATAGTCATGGGTGATCACCGCGGTTTTGCCCAGCATGATGCTGGCCGAGCAATATTTTTCCGTGGACAGATCAATGGCGTGGGCTACCCGCTTGGGGTCGAGCGCCTTGCCGGATACCACAAAATGCAGATGAATCTCGGTGAATACTTTAGGGTCTTGATCCGCACGCCGGGCACTTATTTCCACGACACAGTCGCGGATGTCTTGCCGGGACTTCTGGAGGATCATCACCACATCAATACTGGAGCAGCCGCCCAGACCCATCAACAGGAGTTCCATGGGGCGCGGCCCGAGATTACGCCCGCCAATCTCGACGGAACCGTCCATGACCAGGGCGTGACCGCTATCGGCTTCAGCGACAAAACTCATCTGCTCAGGACCCATCCACTGTACACGTGCCTTCACAAACCACTCCCTATTCCCGGAAATTACAGATTCCCATTTAATGACAATCAACTAGCCATGTAAACTGTATTTAGTCAAAAAACAGACGTTCCAGGGCCTCTCCCGGTTGTGCGGCGCGCATAAATGCCTCGCCGACGAGAAAGGCGGCTACCCCCGCAGCGCGCAGGGTTGCCACCTCTTCACTGCGGCGAATGCCACTTTCGGTGACAACGATCCGCCCCTCGGGAATTTCCGGCAGCAGTTTCAGCGTGGTTTCAATCTCGGTGACAAAGCGCCGCAGGTCGCGGTTGTTGATGCCGATCAGGGGAGTACGTAATTTTAATGCCCGCCGCAACTCGGCACCATCATGCACCTCTACCAGTACCGCCATACCCAGGCCCTGCGCGGTGGCTTCCAGGCTCTGTAGTTCGGCATCGCTCAGGGCCCCGACGATGAGCAGGATGGCATCGGCCCCGATGGCGCGTGCTTCCCAGACCTGATAGGGGTCGATACAGAAATCCTTGCGCAATACCGGCAGTGTGCAGGCCTCGCGGGCGGCGGTCAGATAGAGGTCAACACCCTGAAAGTAGTGTTCATCGGTCAGGACTGACAGGCAGGCCGCCCCATGGGCCGCGTAATCCTGGGCGATGGTCACCGGGTTGAAGTCCTCCCGGATAACCCCCGCCGACGGGGACGCCTTCTTGATTTCGGCAATGACGGCCGCCTGGCCTCCGGCGATTTTGGCCTGAATGGCGCCGATGAAGTCGCGGGGCGGCGCCGCCAGGGCCACCGCCGCCCGCAACTCCGGGAGACCCAGACGAGTCTGGCGCTCCACTAACTCCTTTCGCTTGCGGGCAATAATTTTTTGAAGTATGTCGGTCATGTCCTATCCCTGTGGTGTCCTGCCCAGCAATGCCTGCCACTTGTCCCAGGCGGCGCCGGAATTGAGCACAGCCCGGGCGACTACCACGCCGACAGCCATATCGGGGACCACGTCTGCCGCATAGAGTGCGGCTCCGGCATTGAGGAGGACGACGTCGCGACGCGGGCCGAGGCGATTCTGCAAGACCTCTTCCGCCGCCGCCAGGGCCGCCGCCACACTGTCGATTTGCAGGGTCGACAGCGGTGCTCGCGACAACCCGAAATCCTCCGGCTGAATCCGACTGCGGCTGATCACGCCATCTTTTAATTCGGCCACATCCGTTGGTCCGGACAGGCTGATCTCGTCCAAGCCATCATGGCCGTGGACCACCAGGACATGGCGCGATCCCAGTTCCCGCGCCGCCTCCGCCAGAGGGATCAGCCAGCGCTCGGCATAAACGCCGAGCACCTGATGCGGTGCCCCCGCCGGATTGCTCAGTGGTCCCATGAGGTTGAAGAGAGAGCGGATGGCGAGTTCCTTGCGCGGGCCGGCGGCGTAACGCATGGCACCATGGTGGGCTGGAGCAAAAAGAAAGCCGATGCCGATGCGCTCAATGCTTTTGGCGACGTCTTCGGGGCTCATGTCCATGGGCAGACCCGCGGCTTCCAGCACATCGGCGCTGCCGCTGCGGCTGACCATGGAACGGTTGCCGTGCTTGGCCACCCGTGCCCCACCCGCCGCCGCCACCACGGCAGACACCGTTGATATGTTGAAGGTGCTCAGGGCATCGCCGCCAGTGCCACAGGTGTCCAGCAGGTGATCGGTGGAGACTTGTACGCGCGTCATGCAGGCGCGCAGGGCCTGGGTGGCCCCGACCAGTTCCTCTACTCGCTGCCCTTTCATGCGCAGGCCCATGAGCAGGGCGCCGATTTGTGCGGGCGTCCAGTCCCCGGCCATGATGCCGGCGAAGACCGTTTCCGCCTCTGTGCGCGACAAGTCCTGCCCCGCCACGATTTGCTCCAATATGTCCCGGACGATCATCGCGCGCTGCCTTGCAGAAAGTGTTGCAGCAAGGCCTTGCCGTGCTCGCTGAGAATGGATTCGGGGTGAAACTGTACGCCCTCCACATCCAGGCTGCGGTGGCGCAAACCCATGATTTCTCCTTCTGCGGTCCAGGCCGTCACCTCCAGCGCCTCGGGCAGTGAGTCGCGCTCGACAATCAGGGAGTGATAGCGGGTGGCGGCGAAGGGGTCCGGCAAATCCCGGAATATCCCCTGGCCTTGGTGAAAAATGGGCGAGGTTTTGCCGTGCATCACCTGCGCCGCGCGGATGACCTTGCCGCCGAAGGCCTGCCCGATGGCCTGATGCCCGAGGCAGACCCCCAGCAGAGGGATTTTTCCGGCGAAATGATGAATAACGTCCAGAGAGATGCCCGCCTCGTTAGGGGTACAGGGGCCTGGCGAAATGCAGATGCGGCTGGGTGCCAGTTTCTCGATGGCCGCCACGTCGATGGCATCATTGCGCTCGACCCGCACTTCCGCCCCCAGTTCGCCGAAGTATTGCACCAGGTTGTAGGTGAAGCTGTCGTAGTTATCAATCATGAGTAGCATGATCTGCCCTCCCTTCGGGGTCGAGGCCGTTTTCGGCCAGTGCTACGGCGCGGAACATGGCGCGGCGTTTGTTCATGGTTTCTTCCCACTCCGCCGCGGGCTCCGAGTCGGCGACAATGCCGCCGCCCGCCTGGATATGCAGCATGCCATCCTTGATGACGGCGGTGCGAATGGCGATGCAGGTGTCCATGTTGCCATTCCAGCCCCAGTAGCCTACCGCTCCGGCATAGACGCCGCGCGCTACCGGCTCCACCTCGCGGATGATTTCCATGGCGCGAATCTTGGGCGCACCGGAAACGGTGCCGGCCGGGAAGGTCGCTCGTAAAGCATCCATGGCGTCCAGCTCCGGCCGCAATCGTCCCGTGACCTGCGAGACAATGTGCATGACATGGGAGTAGCGCTCAATACCGAATGAATCGGTCAACTGCACCGAGCCGGTATCGGCGATACGCCCCACATCGTTGCGCGCCAGGTCGATGAGCATGAGGTGCTCGGCGCGCTCCTTGGGGTCGGCGAGGAGTTCCTGCTCCAGCGCCTCATCTTCGGCGCGGGTCTTGCCGCGCGGTCGGGTGCCGGCGATGGGGCGCACCGTGACCTGATCATCTTCGACGCGCACCAGTATCTCCGGCGACGAGCCCACCAGATGGGTATCACCCAGGTCCACATAAAACATGTAGGGGGAGGGGTTGACGCCACGCAGGGCGCGATAGAGATCCAGCGGGTGCGCGGTCAGCGGTGTGGACAGGCGTTGGGAGGGCACCACCTGCATCACGTCCCCGGCGCCGATATATGCCTTGATGGCGCGCACCGCCGCCATATACCCCTCACGACTGAAGCTGGCGGTGAAATCTTCCTCGCGGACGTGTCGGGTGCTCACCGGCGGTGGGGGCGGCAGTGCCGACTCGCGCAGCCGCTGCTGAAGCTGCTGCAGGCGGGCGGTGCCACGCTCCCAGGCATCGGGTTGGGCGGGGTCGGCATGCACCAGCAAGCGGAGGGTCCCGCGCAAGTTGTCGAAGATCAGCAGTTCGTCGGCCACCAGCAACTGAATTTCCGGCAGCCCCAGCGGGTCGGGCAAGGGTGCGCTGCGGGCGAGGCGGGGCTCGATAGTGCGGACGATGTCGTAGCCGAAATAGCCCACCAAGCCGCCGCTGAAGCGCTCATCGGCATCTTCCAATGGTGCTGCGTGGAAGCGCTTGCGGAAGGCGCTGATCCATTCCAGGGGGTCCGCCGGGGTCGCCCGCTCGGTCTCGACGCCGTCCACATGAACAGTGACAACACCCTGGGTGACCCGCAATATCTGCTGCGCCGGAAGGCCAATGATGGAATAGCGGCCCCACTTTTCGCCGCCCTGCACAGATTCCAGCAGGTAGGCATAAGGACCATCGACCAGTTTGAGATAGGCCGATAAGGGGGTGTCGAGGTCGGCGATGACCTCACGGGAAAGGGGTATACGGTTGTAGCCCTGGCGCGCCAAAGCCTCAAAGGTTGCTTTTGGAATCACGGATCACCTCGTTAGAGCGATAGAAAAAAGTCACTGCCTTTCAGCAGCAACGCCATCGTCTCTCCCACCGCAGTGTTTTCCGCATGATGCCTCTGATTCCTCGCAAAGCTACGCCAGAATATCCAATAATTCGCTCATGTTGTCCAGTACTGCGTCGGGATCCAGGCAGTGGACGGGCTCGTCGCCATTATAACCGTAGGTCACGCAGGCAATGGGCATACCCGCCGCCCGCGCCGCCTGCGTGTCGTTACGTGAATCGCCGACCAGCAGGCAGTTTCCCACCGGCTGATGAAAGTGCTCAGCCGTATGGGTCAGGGGTAATGGATCGGGTTTCTTGCGCGGCAGGCTGTCGCCGGACAAAACCAGTCCGAAGAAATCGTACAGGTCCAGTCGCTGGAGCAGCGGCACGGTGAAGGCCGCAGTCTTGTTGGTGATACATACCAGCTCCCGGCCCTGCGCCTGCAAGGCCTCCAGTGTGTCGCGCACCCCTGGGTAGATCACGCTATGGTCCAGCAGATGTGCCCCGTAATACTTGCTGAAATCGACCATGGCCGCATCCAGTTCCACTGCGCTGGGATCGCTGTGGATCGCCAGCGCGCGACGCATCAGTTCACGGACGCCGTTACCGATGAAGCCACGAATGACCGGCATTTCGGCAGGCGCACGCCCGAGTTTTTGCAGCACATGATTGGCCGCACCGGCCAGGTCCGGTGCGGTATCTATCAGCGTGCCGTCCAGATCGAGCAGGACGACGCGCGCGGTAAACGGTGTGCCGGCGTTCAGCTTTACCATGATTCAGCCTGCCAAGGCTTTGCGGAAAGCGGCGATGGTCGCGGCGTAGTCGGGGGTGTTATAGATGGCGCTGCCCGCCACGAAGACATCGGCGCCGGCGTCGGCGACCCGCCGCACATTGTCCACCTTGACGCCACCATCCACTTCCAGCTCGATGGCCTTGCCCGTGGCCTCGATGCGCCTGCGGATCGCCTCGATCTTGCGCAGGGTGTACTCAATGAAGCTCTGCCCGCCGAAACCGGGGTTGACGCTCATCACCAGCACCAGGTCAAGATTCTCCAGTACATAGTCCAGCACGTTGAGTGGTGTGGCCGGATTGAGGGAAACACCAGCCTTACAGCCCAGGCTGTGGATCAACTGGATGGTCCGGTCCAGATGCAGCGTCGCCTCTGGATGCACCGTTATGATGTCAGCGCCGGCCTTGGCGAAGTCGGGAATGATGCTGTCCACCGGCGAGATCATGAGATGCACGTCCAGGGGTTTTTTGGTGTGCGGCTTGATGGCGGCCGCCACCAGCGGTCCGATGGTCAGATTGGGGACGAAATGGTTGTCCATGACGTCGATATGGATGTAGTCGGCGCCCGCCTCATCGACGGCGCGCACTTCCTCACCCAGACGGGCGAAATCCGCCGAAAGGATGGAGGGGGAAATCTTGAACTGGGTCATATTGCCTCCAAAACAGGGCGAGAGCGCCATGCGCCCTCGCCAGTCAACAGGTCGGTAGCGCGTTTTAGACGCCGGTGACGCGGGGTTCGAGCTCACCCTTGCCATAGCGCTTGAACATGGTGTCCAGCGGGATGACCTTGATCTTGCTGGCCTGCCCGGCACAGCCGAAGGCCTCGAAGCGCTGGCGGCAGATATCGCGCATGGCATCGATGGAGGCCGTCAGGAACTTGCGGGGATCGAAGTTCTTGGGGTTTTTGTACAGGCTCTGGCGCACCGCGCCCGTTGCCGCCAGACGCAGGTCGGTATCAATGTTGACCTTGCGTACGCCGTATTTGATGCCTTCCTGAATTTCTTCCACCGGCACGCCGTAGGTCTCGCCGATGTCACCACCGAACTCGTGAATAATCTTCAGCCAGTCCTGGGGCACCGAGCTGGAGCCGTGCATGACCAGGTGGGTATCCGGGATGCGGGCGTGGATTTCCTTGATGCGGTCAATGCGCAGCACCTTGCCGGTTGGCGGCTGGGTGAATTTGTAGGCACCGTGGCTGGTGCCGATGGCGATCGCCAGGGCGTCCACTTTGGTGGCCTGCACAAAACGGGCGGCTTCTTCAGGATCGGTCAGCATCTGGTCGTGGGTCAGGCAACCTTCGGCGCCGACGCCGTCTTCCTCACCGGCCAGACCGGTTTCCAGGGAGCCGAGGCAGCCCAGTTCGCCTTCGACGGTGACGCCGACGGCATGGGACATCTCCACAACCCTGGCGGTGACGGTAGCGTTGTAGTCGTAGCTGGCGGGGGTTTTGGCGTCTTCCAGCAGGGAGCCATCCATCATTACACTGGAGAAACCGGAGCGGATGGCCTGGATACAGACCGCCGGGCTCGCGCCGTGATCCTGATGCAGGACAACCGGGATGTCCGGATATTCTTCGATGGCGGCCAGAATCAGGTGGCGCAGGAAGGGTTCGCCAGCATATTTGCGGGCGCCGGCGGAAGCCTGAAGGATGACCGGCGCGTCGACGGCAGCCGCCGCTTCCATGATCGCGCGTACCTGTTCCAGGTTGTTGACGTTAAAAGCGGGAATTCCGTAGCTGTGTTCTGCGGCGTGGTCCAGCAACTGGCGCAAGGAAACTAGGGCCATAACACTTCTCCTAAACGTGAATGAAAATTGATTGGGTCTTGGGCAATCGTATAGAGGGGCCCCGTAAACTGCAAGCGGACCCCTATAGACATCGCAAAGCGAACCGACTCAAGCCCGGTGCGTAACATCACCTACGCGCACCAGCTTGAGGGTATTGGTACCACCGGGGGCACCCATAGGTTCGCCAATGGTGATGAGGATCAGATCACCATCGCGGACAGCACCCCGCCGCCGCAGTTCGTCCTCAGCCGCCCGCATCACCTGCACGGGATCATCATGGCGACTCTGCGGAAAGTTGACCGGGTGGACCCCGCGATACAAAGTCACCTTGCGTCGGGTATAAACCTGCGGTGTCAGCGCATAGATAGGCACCCGAGGGTTGGCACGGGACAACCATAAGGCGGTAGAACCGCTCTCGGTAAATGCCGCGATGGCCACAATGGGTGAGCGCATGGTGGCCAAAATGGCTGCTGCCGCGATGGTTTCGTCCATCCGCTCCAAGGGCCGGTCGATGATTTGCAGGGTGTTGTTGACCGGCGCCTGTCGTTCGGCCTCCCGGCAGGTGCGGTCCATGGCGGCGACGGCCTCCACCGGAAAGGCTCCACTGGCGGTTTCCGCCGACAGCATCACCGCATCGGTGCCGTCGAGGACGGCATTGGCGACGTCGGAAACCTCGGCGCGGGTCGGAATCGGCTGATGGATCATGGACTCCATCATCTGTGTCGCCGTAATCGTCAGGCGGTTGTACTTCTGCGCCAGAGCGATAATCCGTTTCTGCACTGGAGGCACCGCCGCATCGCCGATCTCTACCCCGAGATCGCCGCGTGCCACCATGATAGCTTCGGAGACCGCGAGAATCTCTTCAATGGCCTCCACCGCCTCGGCTCGCTCGATTTTGGCGACCAGGGCGCCATGACCACCCGCTTCGCGGAAGAGACGACGGGCTTCTTCCATGTCGGCGGCGCTGCGCGGAAAGGAGACGGCCAGATAGTCGGCCTCCAGGCGTGCCGCGGTGATAATGTCGGCCCGATCCTTGTCCGTCAATGCCGGTGCGGTCAGGCCGCCACCGGCGCGGTTGATGCCCTTGCTGTCGGAAAGCTCGCCGCCCTGCACCACCCGGGTGTGAATCTCGTGGCCTTGCACCTTTTCTACCCAGAGCACGATCATGCCGTCATTGAGCAGTAGGGTTGCGCCGCGGTCCACATCTCCAGCCAGTTGCGGGTAGGTCACACCGACCCGCGTCTGATCGCCGAGGGCGCAGGTCGTATCGAGGATAAAAGGCTCGCCTTCCTTGAGGTGGACCTTGCCTTCGGCAAATTTGCCGATGCGAATTTTGGGTCCCTGCAAATCGGCTAATACGCCGATAGCGCGGCCATGGGCGCGCGCCCTTTCCCGGACCATCTCGGCACGCTTGACGTGATCTTCGGGCGCGCCGTGGGAGAAATTGAGGCGGACGACATCGACGCCCGCCTCGATCAGGCGATCGATGACCTGCACATCAGAACTGGCAGGACCCAGGGTTGCGACGATTTTCGTCCGGCGTATCAAGTGTGTGTACCTCTCGCACGTTCTTCCAGCATGGCTACGGCGGGCAGGGTCTTGCCTTCGAGGAATTCCAGGAAGGCACCGCCACCCGTACTGATATAAGAGACCTTATCTTCGATGTGAAACTTGTTAATCGCCGCAATGGTGTCGCCACCCCCGGCAATGGAGAAGGCGCTGCTTTCTGCTACCGCCTGGGCAATGGCTTTCGTGCCACCGGCGAAGGCATCGAACTCAAACACGCCTACCGGGCCATTCCAGACGATGGTGCCTGCCTTACGCAGTATTTCGCCCAAGACCTTGGCGGTATCGGGGCCGATATCCAGCACCATGTCATCCGCTGCTATATCGTCCACGCCACAGGTTCTGGTCGGTGCCGTAGCCGAAAACGCCTTGGCGACGACCACATCACTGGGCAGCGGTACATCGCCGCCCTTGGCCTTGGCTGCCGCGATGATAGCTTCGGCATCGGGCACCAGATCGGCCTCACAGAGGGATTTGCCGATGGAATGGCCAGCGGCGAGGATGAAGGTGTTGGCAATGCCGCCGCCCACCACCAGTTGATCCACCTTGTCCGCCAGGGACTTGAGGATGGTCAGCTTGGTGGATACCTTGGATCCAGCGACAATGGCGACCAAGGGGCGCTGCGGATTCTGCAGGGCCTTGCCCAGCGCCTCCAGTTCATTAACGAGCAGAGGGCCGGCGCAGGCGACAGGCGCGAACTTGCCGACGCCGTGAGTGCTGGCCTGGGCGCGATGGGCGGTACCAAAAGCATCCATCACATAGATATCGCAGAGCGCGGCCATTTTTCTGGAAAGCGCTTCGTCATCCTGGCCTTCGCCCGCATTAAAGCGGACGTTTTCCAGCACGACCACATCACCATCCTGCAGCCGGGCGAGACTATCCTTACCGCCATCCAGCCAATCCCGCACCAAAGGTACGTTGCGGCCCAGCAACTGGCCGAGATGGGCGGCAATGGTGGCCAGGCTGGCTTTTTCGTCAAAAACACCTTCCTTGGGACGCCCCAGATGGGACATCAGCATTACCCGCGCACCGCCGTCCAGTGCGGCGCGAATGGTGGGCAGGCTGGCGCGGATGCGGGTGTCATCGGTAATGGCCCCCGCATCATTCATGGGGACATTGAGGTCCTCACGAATCAACACGCGCTTGCCCTTCAAGGGCAAGTCGGTCATGCGCAAAACATTCATGGCGGGTCCTCCTCTCAGCGGGCCTGACCCATCATGGCGAGGGCGGTATCCACCATGCGGTTGGAGAAACCCCACTCGTTGTCATACCAGGAGCAGACCTTGACCAGTTTGCCCTTGACCTTGGTCAGGGAGGACTCGTAGGTGGAGGAGTGCGGGTTGTGGTTGAAGTCGATGGAGACCAGGGGCTTGTCGTTGTAGCCGTAGACGCCCTTGAGCGCGCCTTGACTGGCCGCCTTCATGGCCGCATGGATCTCGTCGACGGAAACTTCCTTGTTGACGATACAGGTGAGGTCAACGAGGGAGACGTTCTGCGTGGGCACGCGGATGGCGAAGCCGTCCAGCTTGCCGGCCAGCTCCGGCAGTACCAGGCCGATGGCCTTGGCGGCACCGGTGCTGGTGGGGATCATGCTCATGCCAGCAGCACGGGCGCGGCGCAGGTCTTCGTGATAGACGTCGATAATGCGCTGGTCATTGGTCATGGAGTGGATGGTGTTCATGGTGCCACCCTCGATGCCAGCCAGATCATTCAGGGTCTTGGCCAGAGGCGCCAAGCAGTTGGTGGTGCAGGAGCCGTTGGAGACGATGTGGTGCTTGGCGGGGTCGAGCAACTGGTGGTTGACGCCGTAGACGACGGTGAGGTCGACCGCATCTTTCGCCGGTGCGGAGATCAGCACTTTCTTGGCGCCGCCCTTGAGGTGCAGGGCCGCCTTTTCGCGGGAGGCAAAGAAGCCCGTGCACTCCAGGACTACGTCCACACCCAGATCACCCCAGGGCAGCTTGGAAGGATCGCGCTCGGCGAGCACCTTGACCCGATCATCGCCGATCAGCATGTCGCCGTCATCGACGTTCACCGGAAAAGGAAATTTGCCATGCACAGAGTCATACTGCGTCAGGTGGGCGTTGGTTTCGGGGCTGCCCAGGTCGTTGACCGCGACGATATGGACTTTGTCAGTCCGGTTTGCTTCGTACACCGCCCGCAGGATGTTCCGTCCGATACGCCCATAGCCGTTAATACCAATACGCAATGCCATAATGTGAACTCCTCAACGTTTTAAAATGAATGATTTACAGTGTCTGGAAACGCGCGACCACGTTATCCACCGTGAAGCCGAATTTTTCGAACAGGATCGGGGCCGGGGCCGAAGCGCCGAAGCGGTCGATACCGATGACCGCGCCGTGCAGGCCCACATACTTGTACCAGAGCCCCGTGGTGCCCGCCTCGATAGCGACGCGCTTGGTGATGCTGATGGGGAGGACACTCTCCTGATATGCTGCATCCTGTGCCGCGAAGATGTCCATGCAAGGCATGGAAACCACGCGCACCGGATGTCCCTGCTCCGCCAGCTTGGCCTGTGCCGCCAGCGCCAGTTCCACTTCGGAACCGGTGGCGATGAGGATACCCTTGGCTTTGCCGCCCTCGGCATCCTTGATCACATAGCCGCCGCGGCGGGCGTTGGCCACGGTTTCGTCGGTATGCGGCAGGGCCGGGAGGTTCTGTCGGCTGAGGGCCAGCAGGGACGGCGTCCGCTCCAGCTTGACGGAGGATTCCCAGGCGATGGCGGTTTCCACGGCATCCGCCGGGCGCCAGACGTTGAGGTTGGGGATCAGGCGCAGGCTGTTGACCTGCTCGATGGGCTGATGGGTGGGGCCGTCTTCACCCAGACCGATGGAGTCGTGGGTCATCACGTAGACCACACGAATGCCCATCAGCGCCGCCATCCGGATGGCGTTGCGGCTGTAGTCGGAGAAGATCAGGAAGGTGCCGCCGAAGGGCAGGAAGCCACCGTAGAGGGCAATACCGTTCATGATGGCGGACATGCCGAATTCGCGCACGCCGTAGTGGATATAGTTACCCATCAGGCGATGTTTGCCGATGTCGATGGCTTCTTTCCAGCGGGTGTTGTTGGAAGGGGTCAGATCGGCAGAGCCCCCGATAAACTCGGGTAATGCCGCTGCAATGCCTTGAATGCACTGGCCGGATGCCACACGGGTGGCGATCTTGGGCGTTGCCGCACGGAAACCGTCAATAAGCGCCGTCACCGCGTCATCAAAACCGCCGCTGGGGGTGCCTGTCAGGCGTCGTTCGAGTTCCGCCGCTTCGTCGGGGTAGAGTTCCCGGTACCTGGCGAAACGGGTCTTCCAGTCGGCCTCGGCGGCCTCCCCCTTGGCCCGGGCATCATAGGCCCGGTAGATGGCTTCGGGGATCTGGAACGGCTCCGCGGACCAACCCAGGTTTTCCCGGGTCAGGCATATCTCTTCGGCGCCCAAAGGCGCGCCATGACAGTCATGGCTGCCCGCCTTGTTGGGGGAACCATGACCAATGACCGTCTTGCAGCAGATC
>JBBIUH010000051.1:0-15820 GCA_037440305.1 Acidithiobacillus sp. | reverse complement strand
CGCATCACGCAATGCGGTATTGTGGACCAGCATATCGTGACGCCAGGTCGGCATGGCTTTTTCCTGCTGGGTGCGCCAGTTTTTCAGATCCGTTTCCTGCGCGGGGGTCAGCTTGAGGTCCACCGCATGCCGCCAGACGATGGGCATCAGCATGGGTACGGGTGCATTCCGCATCCAACCCCCCTTGCGCATGGGGCCATGCCGCCACCCCCCCGGACAGTGATGACCTTGCATCATGCCCGGTCCCATCATGGGGCCACCATTCATGGCCGGCGGAGTCTCTGCACCTGCCGCAAAGGCGGGCACTACCGCCAGCGCCATCGTTCCCACCATCAATCCGGATACCACATGCTTAAATTTTAACATCACTCTGCTCCTCGTCACTCAGGGGGAAAGGTGCGCCCTTTCCGTGGGAAACAAGTTAGCGCGCCGCCCCAGCGGATGCCAGCAGTAAAGTGTCAAGAATTGTGAATAGGTGATTGCTTGTCGCTATGGGCGCGACTTAATGGCGGGGCCAGGCAACCGTCAGCGGCTGTCGACGCTTCCCCTTGGCCCGACACCGACCTCGCATATCTTCAAGCCTGCCCTCATTAAAGGCCCGAACGGCGCGGACTTTTCCGACACGCCATGGAACGAATGGCTGTGCCTTGAGCTGTGCCGTGCCTTGGGCCTTGAGGCAGCGAAGTCACAAGTGTTGATGTTTAATTGTGTTCTGGCTTCTGACGGCCATCGACGGGCATGCCAAGAACTTCTCCATCTTTCTCACGCCGGGCGGCTACAAGCTCACTCCGCTCTATGACGTGATGTCGGCTTCACCCTATCCGCAACTCTCACCGCACAAGGTCAAGCTCGCCATGGCGGTTGGCGAGAACCGCCACTACCGCCGCAAGGAAATCCAGCCGAGGCATTTCTACCAAACCGGTCAGGCGACGGGCCTTGGCAAGCAGGATATGGACAGCATCTTTTCCGGCCTGCTTGCACGGATTGATGCGGCCCTTGCCGAAGTCGAGGCACTTGCCGCCAAGGCCGGCGGTCAGTCGGACAGGTCCAGGTGACTTAAATGGTGTATGGCCTGATGGCTGCGTGGCCTTTAGGCTACTTATTATGGTACGCTTAACCGGTCTTTTAGAGACTATGAGGGACTTTCCATGACCCACGTCATTCTTGCCGATGTTGCTGCCAGCGTTTCCGAACTCAAAAAGAACCCTATGGGAACCGTGGCCGCAGGAGAAGGAGCTACTGTGGCCATCCTCAACCGCAACGAACCGGCTTTTTACTGTGTCCCAGCCGCTACCTATGCTGCACTCCTGGAACACCTGGAAGATTTGGAGCTGAATGCTTTGGCGGAAAGCCGTCTGAAGGATGGCCAAGCCCCGATCAAGGTGTCGCTGGATGCCTTATGAACTCACTTTCCATCCCTCTGCCCTCAAAGAATGGCAGGCCTTGGACCATAGCGTCCGTGCCCCATTCAAAAAGAAACTGGCAGAACGCTTAGTGCATCCACGCGTCCCTTCCGCTCAACTGCATGGCCACCCGGATCGCTACAAGATCAAACTCCGCAGCATAGGCTATCGTTTGATCTACCAAGTGATGGAAGCGGAAGTCCAAGTGTTGGTCCTGGCGGTAGGCAAGCGGGAAGGCTCTGTCGCCTATCACAAAGCCAAAGGACGCTAACCCATGCCCGCCGCCATCGCCGAGGCCGGGGTTGACGACCATCTCGCGGCCAGTCCTTCCCAAGTGACAGCAGAAAGTATTTTATCCCACATTACGAGCATAAAACGAAACAAATTAGGGCTCACCCTGGCGGTCACTCCGAAGGGCAGCTTTGGGCCGACCGGCAGGAGTGGGGTTGGAAGCTGTCCATTGATCATCGCCAATGAATGACCGCAATCAGTCTAATTGGTCCGTTAACAGCGCATGCGTGCCCTGCTCGCGGACAAGCCGGATTAATAACTATAGGCAAGCCCGAGATTCATACCGAGCAGATTGGTTGATGATGGGGGCTCCTTACCAATATATTTCGTGGCACCTTGATAAAACGTTACAATGCCCGTTCCAGTGTAGGTAAAGTGGGTAAAATTCAAGCCACCATAAACATGCCATCCACCCGAAATTTTATAGTCTGCATGAATCCCTATGGTTTCTTCTCCACTGGTACCAAACCCAGAGGACCATTGGGATGTTTTGATACCTCCGCCAACAAGCGCGAGTACACGCATGTCAGTGCCGAGGACCAACCTGGCTGTCGGTGCGTACTGATACATGAGACCTGCGCCAACAAGCTCAGAATGGTAACGCTCATGCGTACCGGGAAGCTGTCTATTCCACAACTGAAATCCACCCGCTACATATGGTGTGAGCATCATGTTATTACCAATAGAAAAACCTTTACCCAATTTTCCCAGAAAATTCTGCGTGGTCGCCTGATCTGTCGAATAGAGCGGGACATAGGAACCTATGTATGATCCTTTATAAGCTATCCCGGCCGAAGAATAATTGTAATTAAGCGATAAATACAGATTTTCAGTAAGGTTGTTATTCATCCCAGAGAGATTTACCGAGAATCCTGGCAACCACCCTGATTCCGTATCATCCATTGGAGCGCTGAGGACACCTGTTGTGGCAAAGTGTTCCTGATAATTCATCAATGTACCCGTCGCCGCGAGACCTATTTCGTTGTTGGCCGCAACAATTGGATTCTGGCTGGTACTCCAAGCACTGTCGGCCATGGCAGAAGCGGAAAACAGGGCCAGGCTTGCTGCGGTCAGGGTTGCGATAGCTTTCTTGTTGATCATGTGGATATCCTTTTGTTTATCCCTTAAGTTATAGTGTTCACGAGCTGAATCAGCCTGTAACTGATTGTAAAAACAACACACGTCGCAGAGTCAGCAAAAACTTATATAGAACATGATTCGTCTTTCGCAAGGTCAGCCCGTAACATTTCGCAACAATTTCCTCCGTGACCACATCTTCCTTATGACTACGCTTTCCGGGAGAATGGCGGCTCCACTGCCGAGGAGCCTGAGTGTGCCCCCCAAAGCGCTATTGCTGGCTGTCTGTACCGTTTTCTGTGTGGCTCAAGGCGGGCTGGCGCAAGCCGGCGTCGGTGCATGGCTGGCCGACCCTCTGGATACGGATAGCGGCCTGAGTGCCAGCCCGGCCCAGCCTTGGACCACTCAAGCCACCCTGCCCGATTTACCCAAGCTCCAGGGTCTTTCTGTGGCGGAGCAGGCGCAAATCTGGACGCTCCCGCAACTCACCGCATACGCCCTCGCCCACAATCCGCAGACCGCCGCCGCCTGGGATGGTTTGCGCGCCCAGGCCGCAAGCCTGGGGATGGCCGAAAGCCCCTGGCTGCCCAGCCTGACCCTCAATACCGGTTTCAGTCGTCGGCAGGCGGTCTCCACCGTCGGCTTTACGGTGCCGGCACGCAACAGCGCCAACCCCAATCTGACCCTGAGTTACACCCTTTGGGACTTTGGCCTGCGCGCCGCCAAGGTGGATGCTGCCCGCGCCCAGGAATGGGTGGCGGGCTTCACCCAGAACCAGAGCATCCAGACTGTGGCCTTCAGCGTCGCGCAGGCCTATTACCAGCTCCTCGGCAATCAATCTTTACTACTCGCCGATGAAAAGACCGTCGCTGAAAACCAGAAAAATCTGGAAGCCGCCGAGGTGCTGCATCGTGCCGGGCAAGCCACCATCGGCGCCCTCTATCAGGCCCGTGCCGCCATGGCGCAGGCGCAGTCCATCCTCGCCGAGCAGCGCCAGACCGTGCATAGCAGCGAGGGTACGCTAGCCAGCACCTTGGGCCTCAGTCCTCAGACCCACCTGAAGATTGCGCATCTCAAGCTGTATCAGGAACCGCCCCAACTCCACAGCGCCGCTAAGACGCTGATGCACGCCGCCCTCACCGCCAATCCCGCCTTGCAGCAGGCGCGGGCTCAGGTCGCCGTAGCCCAGGCTAATGTCCGCAGCGCCGAGGCCAGCGGGCTGCCCAGTCTGGGGGTTAACAGTTCCTACGGTTACGCCTTTCAGAACGGCTATCGGCCCGGCGACACCTGGACGGTGGGTTTTACCCTGACCGTACCTCTCTTCACCGGCTTCAATACCCATTATCAGATACGCCAGACGCAGGCACTGAGGGACCAGGCCCAATCCAACCTCGCGGCCAGCCGCAGCAGCACCGAAACCACGGTCTGGCAGGATTTTCACAACTTCCAGGGCGCGGTTGCGGCCTACCCCGGCGCACAGAGCGGTCTGGAAAATGCCGGGAAGGCGCTGGAGGTGGTACAGGCTCAGTATCGCGTCGGCCAGGCTACCATTCAGGATGTCCTCCTCGCCGAATCCACCTTGGCACAGGCGCGCTACACCCTGATTCAGAATCTGGTTAACAGTTACGTCGCCCTGGCGCAACTCAGTCAGGCCGTCGGCATGCCTTTGGGAGAGAATGCACAGTGACCCGTCCCCCTGTTGTCCCCTTGCTGACGCTGGCAGCCCTCGCCCTGCTGTTGAGTGGTTGCCAGACCAAGACCAAGCATGAAATGCCGCCTCTGCAGGTCAGCCTCGTCAGCGCCAGCATCCGCCCCATGACCCATTATGAAGGTTTTCTGGGCACGGTGACGCCTCTGCAAACGGCGACACTCGTGCCGCAGACTTCCGGCATCCTGCAGAGCGTGCAGTTTACCGAGGGGAGCATGGTCGAGAAGGGACAAACCTTGTTCACCATCGACCCCGCACAGATGCAGGCATTGCTCGCCCAGGCCCAGGCCAAACTGGTGGCGGATCAGGCCACAGCGCGCTACAACCGTAACATAGTGGAGCAGGACCGTCCGCTGGCGGAAAAGGATTTCATCACCCGGCAAAGCTTCGATCAAGCGGTCTCCCAGGCACAGGCCGCGACAGCGCAGGTGCAGGCGGATCGGGCCGCTTCAAGGCAGGCCCGCCTCAACCTCTCTTACACCCGCATCACCGCCCCCATCAGCGGTCGCATCGGGCTGGCCCAGGTCAAGGCAGGCAACCTGGTCATCGCCAACCAGACACAACTGGCGACCATCAACCAGATCGCGCCCATTACCGTGAATTTCAGTATTCCCCAGGGCTTGCTCACCGCGGCGCGGCGGGCGCAACAGCAAGCAATCCCCCTGCCGATTAACGACGAGAAGGGGGGTACCGTACTCGCTCAGGGCAAGCTCACCTTTATTGATAACAGCGTCAGTGCGGGGACCGCCACCATCAGTTTGCAGGCTACCGTACCTAACGCCAACCTCGGCCTCTGGCCGGGACAGTATGTGCAGGTGCAGATGCCGGTACAGCAGGTGGCGCAGGCGACGGTGCTGCCCGTGGGCGCGGTCCAGCAAGGCAGTAGCGGGCCCTTTGTCTATGTGGTGCAAGATGGCAAAGCGGTGGATAAGCCGCTGCAGGTGCTCTGGGAATCGGGCACGGACGCCGTCGTACAGGGCGTAGACAAGCGTATTCGGGTGATTTTTCCGCTTCCCGCCCGCCTCTATCCGGGGGCGAAGGTGGAACTCACCGGTACCCACGCAGCCACCGCGTCGCATGAGGGCCAGCAGAGGAAATCCGCATGAATTTCTCCGCCCTGTTCATTCGCCGCCCGGTGATGACGGTCGTCCTCATTCTCGGACTGGTGCTGTACGGCATTTTTGCCTTTATGAAGCTACCGGTGGCCCTACTCCCCAGCGTCGATTTCCCAACAGTGATGGTTTTGGCGAGTCTGCCGGGAGCCAGCCCGCAGACCATGGCCAGCGCGGTAGCGACTCCGCTGGAAAAGCAGTTCTCCACCATCCCCGGTCTCTCCTCCATGAGTTCGGTGAACAATCAGGGCTCGACACGGGTCATCCTGCAGTTTGATCTCAGCCAAAACATTAATGTCGCCACCCAGAATGTCGAAAACGCAGTCACTCAGGCCTCCCACCTGCTGCCGCCGGGTATGCCCAGCCTGCCTTTCGTCAAGCAGCTCAACCCGTCGGCGGCACCCATCGAGTTCATTGCCCTCGCCGCGCCCAATATGCCTATCTACCAGCTCAACCAGTACGCGGTAGATAAGGTGACACCCGCCATTTCCGGTATTCCCGGCGTGGCGCAGGTGCTGATCTTCGGCGAGCAGAATTACGCGGTCCGTATCCACGCCAACCCCTTTTCCATGCAAGCGCACGGGATATCGCTGCAGGCCCTTACTCAGGCCATTTCCAGTCACAACGTCAACCTGCCGCAGGGCACGGTGCTGGGTGCGGTGCGCAACTATGCCGTGAAGGTCCACGGCCAGCTTCATGATGCCCAATCTTTTGCCGGCATGCCCATCACTTTCGCTAATGGTGCCGTAGTGCCGCTGGCCGATATCGCCCAGGTCAGCAATGGTGTCGACAATGACCAGATTGCCAGTTGGATCGGTGGGCAGCGCGCCCTCATTCTCGCCGTGGTACGTCAGCCCGATGCGGACACCGTGGCCATCTCTGACGCTATCAGGAAGCGCTTGCCCCTGCTGAGCGCCAGTCTGCCTGGCGGCGCCCACATGACGGTGGTGTACGACAAGGCCGACTATATCCGTGCGGCGGTCGAAGAGGTCGAAGTCACCCTGTTACTGGCCTCATTCCTGGTGGCGGGGGTGCTTTGGCTCTTCTTGCGTCGTGGCAGCCCGACCCTGATCGGCGCGCTGGCAATTCCCGCCTCCATCCTTGGCACCTTCACCATTATTTACGCGCTGGGCTACACCCTCAACACGCTGACTTTGCTGGCGCTGACCCTGGCCGTGGGCTTTGTCGTGGATGATGCCGTGGTCATGCTGGAAAACATCGCCCGCCATGAGGAAAATGGCGAAGAGCCCTATCAGGCGGCGATCGTGGGTAGTCGCGAGATCGGCTTTACGGTGATCTCCATGACCCTGTCGCTGGCGGTGGTGTTCCTGCCCTTCCTGGTCATGGGGGGCATCATCGGTCGTTTATTTCGCGAGTTCGGGGTCACTATCGCAGTCGTTATTCTCCTTTCGGGGCTGGTCTCACTCACCCTGACCCCGATGCTCTGCGCCCGCTACCTGCGGGTGAAGCATCAGGAGCAGAACCGCTTCGAGTCTGGTTTTGTGCGCCTGCGCGACTGGTACGGGCGTAGTCTGCGGGTGGCCCTCAGCCATCGCGGCTGGGTGTATGGCGGCGCCTTGCTGAGTCTGCTGGGCATGATCGGGCTTTTTATCCTGCTACCCAAGGGATTCATCCCCACCGAAGACAGTGGCGTGATCATGGGCAATCTGGAATACCCCCAGGGTATTTCCTTTGCCCAACTAAAGGAAAGCCAGCAGACCATCGCCGCTGCCGTTGGCCACAACCAGGCGGTGCAGTCCGTCATGTCCAGCGCCGGACAGGGAGCAGGTGCCTTTAGCTCTGCCAACACCGGGCGTCTGATCATTCGCCTCAAGCCGCTGGGGGAGCGGGCATCAGGTACTCAGGTCATCGCTGAACTGCGCCGTACCGTCAGCCATTTTTCCGGCGTGGAGGCGAGCTTCCAGATGCCGCCCGCCATCCAGATGGGGCCGATTTCGTCGCAATCTCATTACCAATACATTCTGCAGAGCGAAAATCAGGACAGTCTGAATGCGGCAGCACCCAAGCTGGTATCCGCCCTGCGCAATATCCCTGGATTTCAGGCCGTCAACAGCGACCTGCAACTGGCCAACCCGGAGATCGAGGTACACATCCTGCACCAGCGGGCGCAAGCACTGGGTGTCACCCCGGAGGGGATAGAACAGGCGCTGAACTTCGCGTTCGGTGGCACGCAGGTGGGTACGATTTACGCCTCCACCAACCAGTATGAAGTCATTCTCGATCTGGCACGGCAATTTCAGGAGAATCTGGGTGCTCTTTCCGCCATCACGATACCGGGTAGCGCGGGTCTGGTGCCCCTGGCCGCCTTGGCCCATTTCGCTTACGGCGTGGGGCCACTGAGTATCAGTCACTACAACGGACTGCCCAGCGTGACCATTTCTTTCAATCTGGCGCCGGGGGTATCTTTGGGGGCGGCAACCCAGGCGGTGCAAAAGGCCGCGTCGGAGGTGTTACCCGCCAATGTGCAGGGTGAGTTCGGTGGATCGGCGGCGGCCTTTGCCCAGTCCACGGGCAGCCTGCCGCTGCTGCTGCTGGCCACGGTAGCGCTGATCTACGCCATTCTCGCCATCCTCTATGAGGATTTCATCCACCCTCTGACCATCCTCACCGCCCTGCCGCTGGCGGGTTTCGGCGCCTTGCTGGCGCTGTGGATATTTCATCAGGAACTGGATCTGTTCAGCTTTGTCGGCATCATCATGCTGGTGGGGCTGGTCAAAAAGAACGGCATTATTATGGTGGATTTCGCTATTCACCGGCGCCGTGAAGGGGCCAGCGCCGTCGATGCCATGGTCGATGCCTGTGTCACCCGGTTTCGGCCTATCATGATGACCAACCTCGCCGCCGTGCTGGGCATTCTGCCTGTCGCCATTGGTATCGGGGCGGGTGCCGCATCGCGGGTGCCGCTGGGTGTGGCGGTAGCGGGCGGCATTATCGTCTCGCAGTTTCTGACGCTCTATGTGACACCGGCATTCTATGTACTCTTTGAGGGATGGAAGGGGCGTTGGCGGGGCAAGGTGCCAGTTTCAGAGCCTGCATCCTTGTGATATATAACGGGCGAAGACCAACTACCTGAGAGTCTCAGATCATGCCCGCAAAAATACTTTTTCTCTGGCTCGCGCTTACCCTGTCGGGCTGCGCTTCCCTGCCACCTTCTTCTTCAACCGCCACGGCGGGAGCCGCCGCGCGGAGTACCGCCTTGGCCAATCGCAATGCCGAAGCCGCACAGCAACATCTCGCCGCTGTCGCCGCCCAACGCGCCGAGGCTGGACAGCAATTCTGCCCCAACTGGCAGCAGGCGCTGGATCATGCGCGCAGCAACGCGATTGGTTGCGCGCAAATGCCCGCAAACGAACAGGCCACCTGCTGGCAAGCCGTTTCCCAATGGGCGCAGGAAGAAAGCCGTTATTTTCATGCCTTGGCTCCTCTTCTCCAGGGAGATGCTTATGCGTCCCCAGCAGCCCAGGCGGCGCATTTTTTTGATCTGACTCAGGATTGGGCTACTACCTGTCAGAATGGCCAAAAGGCCTGCACCGCGACGTCTGGGCACCAGCAAATGGACCATAGCAAAAACGCCGTCAATCAATTCTGCAGGCGTTAATCAAAAATATTAAATATTGCAAAACCGCTTCTAAGTAGTACTTGTTTTCATCTTTAGGCGAACTGGTTATCCTACGAGCAATGGGGTGTTGCGCAAGCAGCCCACAAATAGCCGACTATCATCAAGGGGGGTCATCATGCTCAAAGCGTTCGCCAAAGATTTCAAACTATTTTTGCAACGCGGTAATGTCATCGATCTGGCCGTAGCCTTTGTTATTGGCACGGCATTTTCTGCCATTGTGACTTCATTGGTCAGCAACCTGATCATGCCGCCTATCGGTATGTTGCTCGACAATGTCGACTTTTCCAATCTCTATGTCGTGTTGAAGGAAGGTACCGTTCCCGGCCCATACCTGACTCTGGAGGCCGCCAGAAAGGCGGGCGCCGTGACCATGAATTACGGCCTCTTTATCACGTCACTGATCAGCTTTTTTATCATTGCGCTGGTTATTTTTTCTATTGTGCGGGTCATCAACAAGCTCTACCCCAAACCCGCTGCCGCCGTGACCACCAAAACTTGCCCCTTCTGTGCCTCTGCCATTCCTTTGGCCGCGACACGCTGTCCCAACTGCACCTCGCAACTGGAATCCTGAAATGGCGGCGCAGGGGTGCACGGCACGGCACCCGCCTGCGTGGCATCCCTGCCCCATTTTGTTCCCAGAGGTTAACATGTCGTCGCATTGACACCGCGCTTCGCGTATTCTCAAGCAGTTCTCCCTACATTCAGGACCGCCCTTTGATCTGGGAAAATCTGTTGTATCTCACTGTCGGCATGATGCTCGGGCTGGTTGTGGCCGGACTGGTAGCGCACAGCATGATCCAGCGCCAGCAGGATATCAGCGCGGCACTCCGGGAAGGAAAGCAAGCCAGTGCCGAGCAGATGGGTAGCCTGCAGCGTGAAATAACTGCGCTGCGGCAACAGGCCCAGGAACAGCAGGAAATCCTTCGCCATGAAAGTGAAAACAGGGCCAGCGCGGAAGCGGAAAGCCGCCGTATCCCCATCCTTGAAAACGCCTTAGTGGCGGAACGCAACAATGCCGCTCGCCTGCAAACAGCGTTGGCTGCACTCCAGGGCCAATTGGCGGAACTCGGTGAACGGCTGGAGCAGGAACGCCTGCGCGGCAACGAAAAACTGGCCCTCCTGGAAGATGCCCGCCAACGCCTCGGCGATGCCTTCCAGTCCCTTTCCGCCGAAGCCTTGCGCCGTAACAATCAGTCCTTTCTGGAACTGGCGCGGGAGAATCTGGAGCGTTTCCAGGAAAGCGCAAAGACCGATTGGGAGGGCCGCCAGAAGGCCGTGGGACAACTGGTGGAACCTATCCGTGAGTCCCTGGAGAAAGTGGGCACCCGCATCGACGCCATGGAAAAGACCCGCGTCGATGCTTACAGCGCCCTCAATGAGCAAATTCGCGGTCTCGTCCAGGACCACTTGCCGCGCCTGCATCAGGAGACCGCGGCACTGGTGAAGGCGCTGCGCCAGCCCGCCGCCCGTGGTCGCTGGGGCGAAATGCAGCTCAAGCGCGTCGTCGAAATGGCCGGCATGCTGGCTTATTGCGACTTCACTGAGCAGGAGAGCGTTGCCACCGATAATGGCCAGCAGCGCCCCGATCTCGTGGTACGACTACCCGGCGGCAAGCGCATCGTCGTCGATGCCAAGGCGCCTCTGAATGCCTACCTGGAGGCCATGGAAACGGAAGATGAACAAAAGCGCGCTCATTTTCTGCACAAGCATGCCAGCGAATTACGCACCCACATGACCCAGCTCGGCAAAAAATCCTACTGGGAACAGTTCCAGCCGACCCCGGAGTTCGTCGTCCTTTTTGTGCCCGGCGAAGTGTTTTTCAGCGCCGCCCTCCAGGAAGACCCGTCGCTCATCGAATACGGGGTGGAGCAGAAGGTGATCGTCGCCAGCCCCACCACGCTCATCGCCCTGCTGCGGGCTGTGGCCTATGGTTGGCGGCAGGAATCGCTGGCCGAGAACGCCCGGGCGATCAGCGATCTCGGCAAAGAACTTTACGATCGCCTCAGCATCCTGGCAGGGCACTGGGCGCGGGTGGGCAAGGGACTGGGCCAAGCCGTGGAGGCTTACAACAAAGCGACCGGGTCGCTGGAAGGTCGCGTGCTGATCTCGGCGCGAAAATTCCGCGATCTCAAAGCCGCCCCGGAAAATAAAGAGATTCCCGGCATGGAACCCGTAGAACTGGCCCCGCGCCTCCTCCAGGCCGAGGAACTCACCGGACCAGACACACCCGACCACATCGAGAATCGGCCGTAGCTTACGCAACCCCGCCCGGAGGCGGGAAACAAAAAAGCGTCAGGCGTTTTCCCGCCGCGTCTGTGCCTGCACCAGCGCCAATGGCAAACTGAAAGTGACCTTCTCCTCTACACCGGGCGTCTCTTTCGGAATCCTCGCACCCCAGCTCAGGAGGGTGTCGATAATCCCCTGCACCAGGCTTTCCGGCGCCGAGGCTCCGGCGCTGATCCCGATTTTCTCCACACCGTCAAACCATTCGCGGTTTAACTGTTGGGCATCTTCAATAAGATGGGTCGGCGTCCCCAGCCGGGTACCCAATTCCGCTAAACGGCTGGAATTGGAGCTGTTCGGCGCACCCACCACCAGCAGAATATCCACGTCGGGTGCCAGCGATTTCACCGCATCCTGACGGTTCTGGGTCGCGTAACAAATGTCGTCCTTCTTCGGTCCTTCAATCAGCGGAAAACGCGCACGCAAGGCAACAATCACCTCAGCGGTATCGTCCATGCTCAAGGTCGTCTGGGTGATGTAAGCGAGCTTCTCCGGGTTGCGGGGCGCCAGGGTCGCCACATCGGCGACATTGGAAACCAGATACATCATGCCCTCCTCAACCTGACCCATGGTGCCCTCCACCTCCGGATGTCCGGCATGACCGATGAGCACCATCTCCATGCCGTCCCGGCTGTATTTCTTGACTTCCATATGCACTTTGGTCACCAGCGGGCAGGTGGCGTCAAAGACGCTCAGGCCCCGCGCCGCCGCATTCTGACGAACGGCAATAGGTACCCCATGGGCGCTGAAAATCACCGTCGCCGCGTCCGGCACTTCATCCAGTTCTTCGACGAAGATGGCACCACGGGCGCGCAGGTCTTCGACGACATGACGGTTGTGAACGACCTCATGAC
Organism: Acidithiobacillus sp.; assembly: GCA_037440305.1. GTDB lineage: Bacteria > Pseudomonadota > Gammaproteobacteria > Acidithiobacillales > Acidithiobacillaceae > Acidithiobacillus. The sequence goes on along the minus strand of JBBIUH010000051.1, from coordinate 3,452 downwards.
GCACATAGATGGGCGCACCAAAAAGCTCCAGGGCGCGATCGACAATCTGAATCGCCCGATTGACCCCGGCGCAAAATCCACGCGGATTCGCTAACAAAATGTCCATGCTGAGATTCCCGAAATTAATCAGGTTCGATGGTCTATCCTGCCGCTCGCCCTGTCAAGAAGACGGGCTGGCTCTGACCGGGACGAATCAGAGATCGCCCCACAGCGCCTGGGCGACGGCGATAGCGGCGATGGCGGCGGTCTCTGCGCGCAGGATGCGCGGTCCCATGCGCAACAAGCGAAAGCCGTGGGCCTGCGCGGCGGCTACCTCCTCCGGTGCCAGCCCGCCCTCGGGGCCACTGAGCAGGGTAATCTCCGGCCCCGGATGGTCTTTTATGCTGACGAAGCGCGCGCTGCCCTCCGGGTCCAGGACCAAGGGCGTCCCGCGCACGGCACTCCAGGCCGCCTCCAGCGCCAGAGGCGGAGCCAGCTCCGGAATGGTCGTGGCGCCACTTTGCTCACAGGCGGCAATAATCATGTCCCGCCAGCGCACCAGACGCTTCTCCCCACGGGCTTCACTCAGTTGTACCAGCCCGTGGCGGCAGGCGACCGGCTGAATCCGTTGCACCCCGAGTTCTACCGCCTTCTGCAAACTCCAGTCCCAACGCTCCCCCCGGGTCAGAGGCAAAAAGGCCTGAATAACCAAGGGTGAGTGCGTCACTTGCGGGCGGCGCTCAACAACCTCCAGCAATGCCGCCCCTGAAGACACCCCGACCAGAATGGCACGATAGACAGCACCATCACCATTGAACAGGGTCAGCGACTGCCCATTGCGGGCACGCAGCACCTTGAGCAGATGATGGCTGGGGCCTGCCGGGAGCAGAAAAGGCCCGCTTTCTGGAAGGTTCGAATCAGCGTATAAATGGATGCGCGGCATAGGTTACGACATTGAGCGGGAGAACATGGGTGGGATTATATCATCGTGACGCTGGCGTGGGTGACGCATGATCAAAGACTCCGATTGCCGGCGCCCCCCGGTCTGGCAGACGCGGCCCGGCCTGGTCCCCGCCTGGATCTACAATCAGGCCCTCATTCTGCAGCACGCCTCCACTGGCCCCGTTTTCATCCCCCTGCGCTACGTCTCGGTCATGGCCATCCTGCTGGAGCGGGAATGGGTGTTCTGCGACTACATCGGCGGACGGGTCGCCGTGAGCGTCTGGCACCACTTCGATCCCCGGTCCCGGGAAGACCTGCATGAGGGCGTGACTTGCCAGATGGATCTTTTCAGCCCGGAAGGAGAAGAGATCCTGCGTCGCATGCCCATGGAATTTCATCAGGCCTTGAACAACGCCGTCAAAAAGTCCGCGGAAAAAAGGCGGCACCCCGCCCAGGTGATCGCGCTGAATGTCCAGCCCCGGCAGGCCCCAGACCCAGGGCCTGAGATTTAAGACGCACACCGGAGACCCCGTCCAGGACACCGGCAATCGATCGGCAACCGCGTTCCATACTCGCCACCCTCGACCCGCAATTGCATCGAAGCTGGGTGCGCTGGCTCGAAGCGTCCGCCGAGTTCCCAAATGCGGCCCTTTGATTTATCCTAAAAAGGATTACGTCCCCTACTGAATCCGTCACTGAAGGAAAAGAATCGCATGGCCTCCATAGGTAATCTCGCACTGTCCCTGCTTCCCGTCACTGAATCTGCGGCCCGCGCCGCCAGCGGTTGGATCGGCCGGGGTGAAAAGGAACTCGGCGATGGGGCCGCAGTGGACGCCATGCGCGTCGCCATCGCCCAGGTCCCCATGCGTGGTGTGGTGATTATCGGTGAAGGCGAAAAAGACGAAGCCCCCATGCTCTACAACGGTGAGATTGTGGGCTCCGGTACCGGCCCGGAAGTAGAGATTGCCGTCGATCCCGTCGAGGGCACCACCTTCCTGGCCCAGGGCATGCCCGGCTCCATCTGCGTACTCGCAGCGGCTCCCAAAGGCAGCATGTTTCAGCCCGGCCCGGCCTACTATATGGACAAGCTGATTGTCCCGGCCCCGGCCCGCGGTAAAATAGACCCTGCCGCACCGATGAAGGACAAGCTCCACGACCTGGCTCGTGCCCTCGGCAAGGAGGTCCGTGAATTGCGCATCTTCCTGCTCAAGAAGCCACGCCACGAAGCCATGATCCGCGAAATTCAGGCCGCGGGCGCCACTGTACGCCTGCAGACAGACGGCGACGTCAGCGGCGGCATCATGGCCGCCCTCGGCACCAAGGTAGATGCCATGATGGGTATCGGTGGCACCCCGGAAGGTGTCATCTCCGCCTGCGCCGCCCGCGCCATGGGTGCAGACATGTTTGGTGCGTTGTCGCCACAAAAGCCCGGCGAAGCCGAAGCCATCGCCGCCGCTGGCCTCAAGGCTGGCCAGTGGCTGGGTCGTGACGACCTGGTATCGAGCGACGACGTGCTCTTTGTGGCTACCGGCCTGACCTCCGGCGACATCCTCGATGGGGTAACCCGCTCCCACTATTTCGTAGAGAGCGAGAGCCTGGTTATTTCCGGTCACGACGGCATTTTGCGCCGGGTCCGCACCCATCAACGCATCGACTGATTTTTATTTATAAGGAGTGTTTTTATGACTGTCACCCGTACTGATCTGGCGAACGCGATCCGCGTTCTCACCATGGACGCCGTGGAAAAAGCGAAATCCGGCCATCCCGGCATGCCCATGGGCATGGCGGATATTGCCGAAGTGCTGTGGAACGACTTCCTGGTCCACAACCCCGCCAATACCCACTGGGCCAACCGCGACCGCTTTATCCTGTCCAACGGGCACGGCTCCCTGCTGCAATACGCGCTCCTCCATCTCACCGGTTACGATGTCTCTATGGAAGACCTCAAAAACTTCCGCCAGTGGCACAGCAAGACCCCTGGTCATCCGGAGTACCGCGACACCCCGGGTATTGAAACAACCACAGGCCCCTTGGGTCAGGGCCTCGCCAACGGTGTCGGAATGGCGCTGGCGGAGCGTATGCTCGCCGGTCACTTCAACCGGCCCGGTCACGAAATCATCAATCACTATACCTATGTATTCCTCGGTGATGGCTGCCTCATGGAAGGCGTTTCCCACGAAGTCTGCTCCTTAGCGGGCGTCTGGGGACTCAGCAAGCTTGTCTGTTTCTACGACGACAACAACATCTCCATTGACGGCCATGTGGATGACTGGTTCGCCGACAACACTCCGGCCCGTTTCGAGGCTTACGGCTGGCATGTGATCCGCCATGTCGACGGCCACGACCCCGAAGCCGTCAGAACGGCCATCATTGATGCCCGCAAACAGACCAGCAAGCCCACCCTGATCTGCTGCAAGACGGTCATTGGTCATGGTTCCCCCAACAAGGCGGGCAGCCATGACTGTCATGGCGCGCCTTTGGGCGCCGAAGAGATATGCCTGACCCGGGAAAACCTGGGTTGGTCCGCGGAG
>JBBIUH010000050.1:0-16119 GCA_037440305.1 Acidithiobacillus sp. | reverse complement strand
CATCGAGCACACTGTCCGGACGGGCGAAATAGATATATTCAAAGACGCACATGCGCCGACCGACGGGCGCAAAAGGCTTGCGGCTCTCGATGCCCTCTTTGGAAATGACGATCAGTTCCCCCGGCTCAATGTCGCGGACGAATTCCGCCCCCATCAGGTCGAGGGCACAGGTCTCGGAAGCCAGCACAAATCCCCCGGAATCAATCAGGCGCCCCAGCACCAGCGGACGAAAGCCCATGGGATCACGCACCCCGATCAGCCGGCTCTCCGTCAGACAAACCAGCGAGTAGGCACCGGAAACCTGCTGCAGCGCCGCTGCGAGCCGGGTCCCCGTATCGTCACCCGGCACCCGCGCCAGCAGATGGACGATGACCTCGGTGTCCATATCCGTGTGGAATATGGCCCCTTCCCGCTCCAGCCGGGTGCGGAGTTCAGCCGCGTTGACCAGATTACCATTATGACCGACGGCAAAGGCGCCATGGCGATAATTGATAAATACCGGCTGGGTATTCCGCAGTACGGAATCTCCTGCAGTGGAATAGCGCACGTGGCCGATCGCCTGTTCACCGGGCAACTTGCTGATCTGCTCCAGCCCGAAGACATCGGCCACCCGCCCCATACCGCGCTGCACATAAAGCTTGCCCTGATCGCCAGAAACAATACCCGCAGACTCCTGGCCCCGGTGTTGCAGGGCATAGAGGCCGAGATAGGTCAGGTTGGCGGCTTCCGGATGACCAAATACGCCAATGACCCCGCATTCATCATGAAAATGATCGTTATCCACGGCATGCTGCACCACATTGTCATTTTGCAATTTTTTGCGACTCCAAATAGGACACGGCAGGTGCCGTCAACAATTGCGACCAGTGTTTCACCGGCTCCTGCCCCAGCCAGGAACTCTCCCACCAGGGAGACCGGGACAGGTCTGAGGACTGCACCAGAGTAACCGCAATGGCAATCAGCACCAGTCCCCGCAAGAATCCAAAGAACGCCCCCAAAAAGCGATCTGTCGCCCCGAAACCAATGCCGTATAATAGCTTACGAACGACAAAAGCGCACAGAGTCCCGACGACCAGGCAGGCAAAAAAGAGGATAAAAGAAGCCAGTGGCACCTTCCAGCCTGCGGGGATCTGCGACGACAGATGGGGCGCCAGCCAACTCCCGCCCCAGTTCCACGCCACGTAAAACCCGCCAATCCATGCCGCCAGAGAAAAAAACTCGCGTACCATCCCGCGAAAAAGCCCCCAGAGCGCGGACAGCGCCACCAGACCCACGGTAGCAGCATCTACCCAGAACATCATGCCGGATCACGCAGCAGCCACGCCATGGGCAACTGCTTGACGAGATGAAAGGAGCCGAAACAGAGCAGAATATCCCTGCCCGCCAAGGTCATTCTTGTCCTCTCCAGGGCCTGCTCCATGCTGGCATCCGCGGATACCGCTGCCGCGCCCATTCTCTCAAGCGTATCGCAGAGTCGCGCCGCCGCCGCTGCACGAGGCGTATCGGTGATCTCCAGCACATGCCAGGCATCCACCCAGTGCAACAGTGGCGCGAGTGTCCCGGCTATATCTTTATCAGCAAGCATGCCGACAATGGCGTGACAACGCGCGGCACCTTTTCGCGCTGCCAGCAATGCCGCCAATTGCCGGGCAGCCTGCGGATTATGGGCGACATCCACCAGCAGATCAGGGCTGTCCTTACCCCAGGGCTGGAGCCGCTGGCAACGCCCCGGCAACGCCGGCACCAGCGTCCAAGCGGAGATCGCCGTATCGGGCACCGACAATTTCTCCTGCAACAGCGACACTGCCGCCACCGCCAGTGCCAGATTGGCCCATTGCGCCGGTCCTGCCCATAAAGGTGCAGGTACCTGTTTCTCTTGCCCGAATCCTGACCATTTCCCGGACGGAGGATCAATATGAAAGTCCCGCCCCAACTGCTGCAAGGGCACATCAGCGCGTACCGCCGCTTCCAATACCGAAGCGCAGGGGTCTTCCGCATCCCCATAGAGGGCAGGCACCCCACGACGGAAGATACCCGCCTTTTCCCTGCCGATGGATGCGCGATCGAACCCCAACCAGTCCTGATGATCCAGGTCCACGGTGGTCACGACACTACAATCCGGCACAAACGCATTGACCGCATCCAGACGTCCCCCCAGACCGACCTCCAGAATCGCCATATCGACCCCGGTGGCCAACATCATCCGCACAGCAGCGAGGGTCGCAATCTCAAAATAGGTGAGCGGAATCTGGCGTGTGGTGTCGGCCAGTTCCGTGAGTTGCTGGCACCAGAGGGACTCAGGTGCCAGCCGACCATTTAGCCGCAAACGTTCAGTAAACTGCCAGAGGTGCGGGCTGGTATAAGCGCCAACGCGATAGCCCGCCTGGCGATAGAAGGCCTCCAGATAAGCCACCGTGGAGCCCTTGCCATTGGTGCCCCCTACCAAAATCACCGGCATGGGCAAACGCGCGGGAATCTTCAGCGCCGCCAAAGCGGCCCGCATCCTCTCCAGACCCATGACGATTTGCTCGGGTGGCCCGGCAAGTTCAGCGACCCGATCACTGAGGGGATCTGGCAAAGACATCACCGGCTACACCCGCCCCCGTGCACAGCGCTTAATGCGCACTCTCGGCATGGGTCAGCATCCTCAGCATCTCGCTCACTACCGTGCGCATCTGGCGACGATCGACAATCTGGTCAATGGCGCCGTGCTCCAGCAAATATTCTGAGCGCTGAAAACCCTCCGGCAGCTTTTCACGGATGGTCTGCTCGATCACCCGCGGTCCGGCGAAGCCGATCAGGGCCTTGGGCTCCGCAATCAGAATATCCCCCAAGGTGGCCAGACTGGCAGAAACACCGCCCATAGTCGGGTCGGTGAGCACCGAGATGAAAGGAATCCCCGCCTTGGCCAGTCGCTCCACGGCGGCTGAAGTCTTGGCCATCTGCATCAGGGAAAAAAGTCCTTCCTGCATCCGTGCCCCACCGCTGGCACTGAAGCAGACCAGTGGACAACGTTCCGTCAGCGCCGTCTCCGCCGCCTTGGCAAAGCGTGCGCCCACCACCGAGCCCATACTCCCGCCCATAAACTCAAAGGCAAAGGCGGCGGCCACCACCGGGCGCCCTTTGAGGAGGCCGCGCATCACCACCAGGGCATCTTTCTCTCCGGACTTGGCCTGGGCTTCCTGCAGCCGATCCTTATAGCGCTTCTGATCCTTGAAGCGCAGAGGGTCCACCGGGACGTATTCCTTCGCAATCTCCAGGCGGGGCTCCGCATCGAGGAAGAAATCCAGACGCTGCCGGGCACTGATCCGCTGATGGTGTCCGCAGTGGGGGCAGACGAAAAGGTTCTCCTCCAACTCCGTGCGGTAGAGCACCACCTGACAGGTGGGGCACTTGGACCACAGGCCCTCGGGTACGGTACGCTTATTTTCGGTTGCGCTGGGGGTCTCTATGGGCGCCTTTTTTATTTTGGGCGGCAGCACCCGATCGAACCAACTCATACGCCTCTCCTTTCCGTTGTTCGCACGGCCTGGGCCAACGGCTCGATAAAGCGGGTGGCCGCGGCAATAGCTTCCCGATCCGTCGTGCACTCCGCCAGTTGATCGACCAGTGCGCTGCCGACGACCACCGCGTCGGCGCCGACCGCCACCTGCGCCACCGTCGCCGCATCACGAATGCCAAAGCCGATGGCCACGGGCAGGCCCAGTTGCTGACGCAGGTCCTGTACCCGTTGCAAGACTTCCACCCAGTCCGCCTGGGTTGCGCCGGTAATACCGCGCAGAGAAACATAGTACACAAAACCGCTGCCCATACTGCGGACGGTCGCCACGCGTTCCCGGCCGCTGGTCGGCGCCAGCAGGAAAATGGGATCAATACCGTGCTGCTGGAGAACGATGGCTTCGCCGCGCCCCTCCTCCGGGGTCAGATCCACCAGAATGACCCCGTCCACCCCCGCCGTCGCGGCAGACTCAGCGAACGGGGTTATACCCATGGCTTCTACCGGATTCAAATACCCCATGAGGATGATGGGCGTGTGGCTGTTGGTCATGCGGAATTCGCGCACCCACTCCAGGACCATGCGCAACTTCACCCCCCGCGCCAGCGCCCGCTCACTGGCGCGCTGGATGCTGGGACCATCGGCCATGGGGTCGGAAAAGGGCATCCCCAGTTCGATGGCATCGGCCCCGGCAGCGACCAGCGCGTGCATCAGGGGCACAGTCACGGTCAGCGACGGATCCCCCGCCGTCATAAAAGGAATGAGGGCGGCACGATCCGCATCCTGGAGTTGGGCAAACAGTCCGGCCAGACGACTCATAAATGAATACCCTCGCGAGCGGCGACGGTATGAATATCCTTATCGCCTCGCCCGGACAGGTTAACAATAATGGTTTGATCAGAGCGCATGGTCGGCGCCAGACGGAAGGCATGGGCCAGTGCATGGGCGGTTTCCAGCGCCGGAATGATGCCCTCGGTGCGGCACAGGCGATGGAAGGCGGCCAGCGCTTCTTCATCAGTAGCGGCCACATACTCTGCCCGCCCGGTATCCTTCAGATAGGCATGCTCAGGCCCCACCCCCGGATAATCCAGCCCCGCCGAGATGGAGTGGGTCGGCAAGATCTGGCCGTCCTCATCTTCCATCAGGTAGGTCCGGTTACCATGCAGCACCCCTGGACGTCCGGTGGTCAGGGGGGCGGCGTGTTGTCCAGTGCTGAGTCCGAGTCCTCCCGCTTCGACACCGATCATCCGCACCGCCTTGTCTTCGATAAAGGGATAAAACAGACCGATGGCATTGCTGCCTCCCCCCACGCAGGCAATCAGGCAATCGGGTAGTCGTCCCGTCAGTTCGAGGCACTGCGCCCGCGCTTCGTCGCCAATGACCCGGTGGAAGTCCCGCACCATGACCGGATAAGGATGCGGTCCCGCTGCCGTCCCGATCACGTAAAAAGTGTTTTCGACATTGGTTACCCAGTCACGCAAAGCTTCGTTGAGCGCATCTTTGAGGGTGCGGGTACCGCTATGCACCGCCGCCACCTCTGCCCCCAGCAAACGCATGCGAAACACATTGCTGGATTGACGCTGGATATCCTCCTCGCCCATATACACCAGACATTCCATGCCGTAGCGGGTCGCGACCGTCGCCGTGGCGACACCATGCTGCCCTGCGCCCGTCTCGGCGATTACCCGTTTTTTGCCCATACGCCGGGCGAGCAAGGCCTGACCAACGGCATTATTGATTTTGTGCGCACCGGTGTGATTGAGATCCTCCCGTTTGAGGTAGATTTGCGCCCCACCCAGTTCCTTAGAGACGCGCTCCGCATGATAGAGCGGATTGGGACGACCGACGAACTGCCGCAGTTCACTGTGCAGCTCAGCCCGAAACTCCGGATCCCGCTGCGCCTCCTGGTACGCATGCTCCAGTTCCTCCAACGCCGGAATCAGGGTTTCTGCAACGAAACGCCCACCGTAAGGACCGTAGTGTCCGAATGCATCCGGCAAAGCATAAGCTCCCATTTTCTCTCCCTCAGGTACCACGCACCCGCGCAACAAATTGCGCCATTTTGTCATGATCTTTGCGTCCGGGCGATATTTCCACCCCGCTGCTCACATCTACCGCGTAAGGCCGAGCGATAGAGATAGCTTCGGCGACATTCCCGGCGTTCAGCCCGCCGGCCAAAATCCAGGGCTTGCCCAGATCCGGCAGTCGCCACCAGTCGAAACTCTGGCCCGACCCCCCCCAAACTCCCGGCGCTGCACAGTCCAGCAGCAGTCCTTGCGCGTCATGATAAGCATCCACCACCGGCCGCAGATCTTGCGCTGCAGTCACCCGCAACACCTTGATGTAGGGCCGGTCGAATTTGCGGCAGAAGGATGGCGACTCATCGCCATGAAATTGCAGGACATCCAAAGGGCATTGCTGCAGAGTTGTGGTCACTTCAGCGGCGCCTGCGTTGACAAAAAGGCCAACGCGCGTGATAAAGGGCGGCAATACCGTGAGCACCTCCTGGGTACGCACAGCATCCAAGGCCCGCGGACTTTTACGGTAGAACACCAGTCCGATGGCATCCGCGCCGACCGCCGCCGCCGCGCGCGCGTCCTCCGCATTCGTGATACCGCATATCTTGATTCGCACCATCAGCGCATTCTAACACCGCGGCTGGCAGAAAGCATGAGCGCAGCCATCCGGTCGCGCCCAATTACACTCCCATCAAGAAACCGGCATCCACTGCATCCACCGGCAGCCCGAACTCCGCAGGATAACGCGGCGCTACAAAATAGAGGCCGCCCGGTGGGGCCGTAACGCCAGCCTGGCAGCGATCGCGGCGGGCCAGCACCTCCGCTGCCCAGCCCACGGGTCGGTCGCCTCTGCCAATGGCAATCAGCACTCCCGCAAGATTACGCACCATGTGATGCAGGAAACCATTGGCCTCGGCATCAATGGCAATCAGATCGCCCCGGCGAGTGACCTGAAGTTGACACAAATTCCGTATGGGACTTTTAGCCTGACAGGCAGAGGCGCGAAAGGCGGAAAAATCATGGATACCCACCAGAGCTTGTGCTGCTGCCTGCATGGCCTGCACATCCAAAGGGCTATATATCCAGGCGGTGTGATTCCGCCATAGTGCGGATTTTTCACGACGATTGAGTATCACATAACGATAACGCCGCGCCGTGGCGGAAAAACGGGCGTGAAAACGGTCCGGGACGATCCGGGCCCAACGCAGTGCCACCCCTTTGGGCAGGAAGGTATTGGCGCCACGTACCCAGGCCTCGGGACGACGCACGACCGGGCTGTCAAAATGCACCACCTGACACAGGGCATGCACCCCTGTATCGGTACGCCCGGCAACGATGACAGTGACCGGACACTGGGCCACACGGCTCAGCGCTGTTTCCAGAACACCTTGTACGCTTTCCTGATCCAACTGGCGTTGCCAGCCACAGAATCCATCGCCATCGTATTCAAGTCCCAAGGCCCAGCGGGTGCCAGACCTTGGCACGACCAATTCCATTTCCAAGCCCGGTTAACAGCTTTTCAGCAACTGCCTGGCTTCTTCCTGCTGGGCGCTGCTGCCTTCCCGAGTCACTTCTTCGAGCAGATCGCGTGCCGATTCGCTGTCACCCATTTCCACATAGGCCTTGGCCAGGTCGAGCTTGGTACCGACCGCATCCCAATCCGCAACATCCATGCTGACAGATGGTTCCCCGGCAGCAGGAGATTCTGCGGCTGCGGAGGGAGAAGCAGGCAGGGCGGGCGTGGATGGCTCATCATGCCGGGTCAAGCCGAAGAGGGGCGCTGCAACTGGAGCTTCCAGCGCTGCGGGCAATTCTTCACGCGTCTCCTCCATCAGCCGGAACTGCTCATCAATGTCTTGCAGAAGCCGGGCCTTTTCCTCCGGCGGGAATGCGCTCTCTTCTTCTACTGTAGCGGGCTCCGCAGGAGCTTGGTCAAAGTGGAAATCCAGCATATCCAAGGGAGCAGGTGCCACAGACTTTTCCACAGGCTCAGGCAACGATACCTCAGTAACAGGCTCGGGAGTTGTCGCCGTCGCCGCCTCCTCGGAGGTAGCAAAGAGCGCATTGCCGGGAAAGAGCCTGGTCCCCTGTGCGGCCACTTCCTGCCACGCAGCATTATGCGGTCCGAAACGCCCCCGCATGCGCTCAGCGAGATCCAGATACTCCTCATGGCGATCCAGATTGGCATAAATATCGAGCAGTTTGACGTACAGTTCCTTACGCCGTGGATTCTCTTCGAGAGCCTCATTGAGCACGGTGACTGCCTGTACGGCCTTACCGTAGGTCAGGTAAAGATCGGCTTGTTCAATCGGATCGATTTCGGCACCGGTGTATGCATCTTTGGCGGCTTCCGGGTGATCTGCAGATGAGGCAAGACCTGGCAGAGCATCGAATACGGGCGCGCCGACCGCGGCAGATTGAACACTCGACGGAGCCGGTGCAACGGGGGTTGCTGTAGTCACTACTGGCTCAGGGGGCTGGGGCTGGGGCTGGGGTTGAGTACCCGATCTTCTAGGCACTGCACTCAAAGTAGAAAGCCGCTGCGAAATCTCGCGCTGGCGCTTTTCTGCCTCTTTTTGACGACGCAGCATCCAGAGGAACAAAATGAGCAGCAGAATATTACCACCTAGCGATACTACCAACGGAATATCATTGAAAAGACTGCTGTTACCTGCCGTCCGGGAAAGGGTGGCGAGCTGCGCGCCCTGACTGGCCAGCAGGCGCTCTTCTGCGCTCAGACGCTGCCCCAAGCTGGCCACTTCGGCCATCAATTTTTGATTATCATCGCGGAGTACGGCATCCGGCATCTGCAACTGACCGATTGTGGCAGCGGATGCGGTGCTGGCTGCGGCAGCGGTAGCCACTGCTACAGGCGCGCTGGAAAGCACCAGATGCGTCGCGTTACCGGCGGATTTCACCGCTGCTACTGCAGATGTGGCCCGTGCAGTAACGGTACCAGAAGGTATTACAGTAGTCGCGGTAGGCGCAGTAGCAACAACAGACATATCGTTCCCTGCGCGCTGGGCAGACAACCAAACTTTGGCCTGTGCCGGTGAAACGGCCTGCACCTGCGCCAGACTAGGCACCGTCAGCATGCTTCCGGCATAGAGGTAAGCAGGATTACCACCCTTGAAGGCTTGCGGGTTGGCCTTCACCAGAGCGGCCATGACCTGGTCGAGGGTGACCGCACTGCTACGCGTGATATATTGAGCAACCTGGAACAGAGATCCATTGGCGGGTACCGGACCATAACGGCTCACCCTGGACCAGCCATGGTAGATGGGTGCAGGTGCTGCGTGACGGACGGGCTGCGGAGTTGTCGGGAACGCCGGCGAGGTACTGGACGGTGGAACAGGTACGACTGACTGGGGCGTGGGGACAAGGCTATCCCTAGCGTTGTATGCAGCATATTCACGTACCAACTGCCCTCCGGACCAATTGAGCTGCACCAGGAAATGCAACGCAGGCTGGGGCAGTGGCAAAGGACTACTGATCAATATGGCCGGTCTGTCACCACTGCGCACTGTAAAATGCCAGTGATCCAGCGCACCCGCCTTGGGAAGATTGATCATCGCGAAGGCGCTGGCGGGTGCCAGCCCGGCCCTGATGCTCGCTTCACTTTGCGGACTCAACGACTGTATGGATATTTCGGCACGAAAGGGCTCCCCCTGCGCGGAAAGCACCCGCAAATCACCAAGCCCCAAGGCCTGCGCCATACCTGGCAAGAGGAGACCCATACCGGCCAAGGCCCACAACCAGTTCTTCTTATCCATCATTATCTTCCTCACTTTGGTAATACCAGCGCAGCCCGGCAAACATTGTCGCCAACGAGGACTATAAATAGTCGCGAATCAGCAACTCTGCAATCTGTACGCTGTTCAGTGCGGCACCTTTACGGATATTGTCTGCCACCACCCAGAAATTGATTCCACGTTCATGGGAGCAGTCACCGCGAATGCGGCCTACATAGGTGGCATCCTGCCCCGCCACATCCAGTGCTGAGGGCCATGCGCCCGAGTCACGATCATCCACGACGATGACGCCCGGGGCCTTTTCCAGCAGCGCGCGGACGGCTTCTGGCGTAATTGGCTCGCGGGTTACCACGTTGACCGCTTCAGAATGGCCATAAAACACCGGCACCCGTACACAGGTAGCGGTCAGAGCGATATCCGGAATCTCCAGGATTTTGCGGGTCTCCCAGAGCATCTTCATCTCTTCCTTGGTGTAGCCGTTATCCTGGAAGACATCAATCTGGGGCAGGCAGTTGAAGGCAATCCGCTTGGGGAACACCTCGGCAACACCCTCTTCATGACGGAAAATCGCCAGGGTTTGCTGCCCCAGTTCTTCAATAGCCCGCCTGCCCGCACCGCTGACCGCCTGATAAGTCGCGACCACCACCCGCTCGATGCCCGCCGCATCGGCAATGGGTTTTAGCGCCAGCAGCATCTGGATAGTCGAGCAATTGGGGTTGGCGATAATACCGTGGCGCCGGTAATTGGCAATCCGCTGCGGATTGACTTCGGGCACCACCAGAGGAATTTCGTCGTCATAGCGGAACTGAGAGGTATTGTCGATGACCACACACCCGGCAGCCACCGCCTTCGGAGCATACTCCGCGCTGACCTTGGCACCGGCAGAAAACAGCCCGATATCGGCCTGCGACCAGTCGAAAGTCGCCGCATCCTGCACCAGGACCTGCTGGCCATTGAAAGGCAGGCGCCCACCCGCCGAATGGCTGCTGGCCAACAGGTAGAGTTTATCCACCGGAAACTTCCGCTGCTCGAGAATCTGCAGCATAACCTCACCGACGGCACCGGTGGCTCCCAGAATAGCTACGTTGTATCGTGATTTTTGCATCCGCGTATCAATCCTTCAGGTTCAGGGCGTTGACCACTGCGGTCCCCATGGCTTTGGTGCCAATCGCCGTCGTTCCCGGCACCGCAATATCCGCGGTGCGCAGGCCCAGATCCAGCGCCCGCTGCACCGCCGCTTCCACCCGCTGCGCCCAGGGCTCGGCATTCAGGGAATGCCGCAGCATCATCGCCACGGACAGAATCGTGGCCAGGGGATTCGCCTTGTCCTGCCCGGCTATGTCCGGCGCCGAGCCATGAATAGGCTCATACATCGCCCGACCCTCGCCCAATGAGGCCGAGGGCAGCATACCGATGGATCCGGTCAACTGACTGGCCTCGTCGGAAAGAATGTCACCAAACATGTTGCCGGTCAGCAGTACGTCGAACTGTGCCGGGGCACGGATCAATTGCATGGCGGCATTATCCACATACATGTGGCTGAGTTGCACATCGGGATAGTCCCGCGCCACTTCGGTGACCACCTCGCGCCACAAACGTGTGGTCTCCAGGACGTTGGCCTTGTCCACCGAGCACAACTGCTTGCGACGCCCCTGGGCAGCGCGGAAGGCCACGTGGGCGATACGGCGAATTTCATCCTCGTCATAAACCATGGTGTTAAAGCCGCGGCGCTTGCCATCGACTACTTCCAGACCGCGCGGCTGGCCGAAGTAGATGTCCCCGGTCAGTTCGCGCACCACCAGGATATCGACGTCGCGCACCAGTTCCGGGCGTAGGGGCGAGGCATCCAGTAACTGCGGAAAAATCTGCGCGGGACGCAGGTTGGCATAAAGGTCCAGGCCTTTGCGCAGGCGCAGCAATCCCTGTTCCGGGCGTTTGGCGGGCGGATACGCGTCCCAGCGGGGGCCGCCCACCGCGCCCAAAATGACCGCATCCGCCGCCATGGCCAACTGCAAAGAGGCTGCCGGCAAGGGATCATCGCTGGCGTCCAGCGCGGCCCCGCCCACCAGGCCTTCGGTACAGTGCAGGCCAAGGTGGGCGGCCTGGTCCACGGCATCCAGCACCTGTCGGGCAGCCGCCACGATTTCCGGACCAATGCCGTCACCGGCGAAGATGGCTATTTTTTTCATACCAGATCCTTTTTCATCACGATGCGAATAATAAAAGGGTTTTCCGTCCCAAAGAATTGTGGAAGGATAGCATAGGCATTGCCAGCAAGGCACGACACCCGTGGACCCGTCCATCAGCACCTTGGCACCCATATACACAGCCAACGCGCGGAACGCGCAACAGCGGCTCCCGGTCACCGGAATCATTCTGGCCGGTGGCGCCGGTCATCGCATGGGTGGTGCGGATAAAGGCTGGCTGGACTGGCAGGGAAAACCCCTGATTGAGCGGGCCATCGCCATCCTGCACGGGGATTGTACCGACATCGTCATCAGCGCCAACCGCAATATGGACCGTTATGCACAATGGGGACATCGTGTGGTCTCTGATCTGACGGCAGACTTTCAGGGTCCGCTCATGGGCCTGGCCGCCGGAATGCATGCCGCGACGCAAGCCTGGGTAGCCAGCATCCCGGTAGACAGTCCCTATTTACCCCAGGATATCGTGCGCCGTATGTGGCAGGCCAAAGGCGGGCATGACCTGGTGGTGGTGCGTAGCGTCGAACATTGGCATGCGGTCATCTGCCTGTGTCGCTGCGATCTGTTGCCCCAGCTACAGCGTTATCTGGACGGCGGCGGGCGGCGGGCGCAAGGCTGGTTCCAGGATCTCTCTTTTACCGGTCTTACCCTGCCCGCCGACTTGCTGCGCAACTGCAATCATCCAGAGGATATGACATGAAAACGCTCTGTGTAGTAGGATATAGCGGTAGCGGTAAGACCACTCTGCTCTGCGCCCTGATTCCCGTGCTGCGCGGATATGGACTGAAGGTCGCCGTCGTCAAGTCGACCCATCACGATGTGGACTGGGATGTACCGGGAAAAGACAGTTACCGTTTGCGGGAGGCAGGTGCAGATGCCGTATTACTGCAGGGTCCGAAACGCTGGTTTGTGAGCAGACCTGCTCCGGCAGAAGTCAGCCTGGAGACCATCAGCGCCAGCCTGCAACCACCGCCAGACCTTCTCCTGATGGAGGGGAACAAGGCACTGGCGGTGCCGAAAATCGAAGTGCACCGGCCAGGTCTCGGGCGTCCCCTGCTTGCGGCAGAAGACCCCTGCATCATGGCCGTGGCGACAGATAGCGTTCTGGACATCCCCTGCGTTCAACTGGACCTGAATGGGCCATCCGCCATCGCGCAATTCATCCGGCAATGGATAAAAAAGGAAGATTGAACATGGCTCACTGTTGTGGTGGTAACGAACATGATTCACTGGCCAAAAGTGTCGCCGATGCACGGGATGCCATCCTCGCCGCCAGCCTGCCGGTGCAAGGTACCGAAAATATCCATCTCGGCAATGCGCTGGGACGGGTACTGGCCACAGACCTACATGCCCCTGCCAACGTCCCCGCCTGCTCCAATTCGGCCATGGATGGCTACGCCCTGCGCAGCATTGACGGCGATGCCGTACGACGCATCATCGGCCAGTCTTTTGCCGGACATCACTTCAAGGGGCATGTCGGTGCCCACGAGTGTGTACGTATTATGACCGGTGCCGTGGTCCCGGAAGGCGCGGATGCCGTACTCGTTCAGGAGCAGGCAGAAGTCCACGCTGATCAGGTCACTCCGCAGGTGGTCAGCAAAACGGGAGCGAATATCCGCCAGCCCGGTGAGGACCTAGAGGCCGGAGCCCTGGCCCTGGTAGCCGGAACCTGGCTGCGTCCCGCCCAAATCGGGCTGCTTGCCAGCCTGGGCGTTGCTGAACTCGCCGTGTATCGCCGTCTGCGGGTCGCATTTTTCTCTACCGGCGATGAGTTGCGTCCGCTCGGCAGCGCGCTGGACCCAGGACAGATCTACGACAGTAACCGTTACGCCCTGCATGGCATGCTGCAACGCCTCGGCTGTGAAATTCTCGATCTCGGCCGCATCGCCGACGATCCCGAGCAGATCGAACAGGCACTGCACAGCGCCGCAACCATGGCCGATATGGTGATCAGCACCGGTGGCGTCTCTGTGGGCGACGCCGACTACATCGCCGAACTCCTCGGCCGCCTCGGCACCATCAATTTCTGGAAAATAAACATGAAACCAGGGCGTCCTCTGGCTTTCGGACAACTGGGCGACGCCCTGTTTTTTGGTCTGCCCGGCAACCCTGTTGCCACCGTGGTGACGTTTTACCAGTTCGTACGTCCCAGCATCCTCAAGTGCATGGGCAAAACGGCCCCCTGGACCGCTCCGCTGCTACAGCTCCCTCTCGCGGAAGATCTCAAGAAAAAAGGGGGACGCACCGATTTCCAGCGCGGTCGGCTGCTGCAGACCCCCACTGGGCTACAGGTGACGGGGATTGGTCAGCAGGCCTCGCATATCATGAGTGGACTGGCCCATGCCGACTGCTTGATCATTCTCGCGGCCGAAACGGAGCATGCCAAGGCCGGCAGCCTGGTCGATGTACAGTTGCTGGAAGGACTCGTCTAGGTCGCCCTAATCCAGGCCATGACGCGCCATGTAGGGCGTCGAATGGCTGAGATGAAAGCGGAAGTTGTCCGCGTAGAGCTGCTGTAATGCAGGATTCCCCCGAAATATCAGGAGATTTTCGGCATTGGCCTGCTCTGCCGCCTTGCTGAAATTAAAGCTGCCCGTGATCAGCGTTCCCGAATCGATCACCATCACCTTGTTATGGGCAATAGCGTGCTGGTCATCAATGTAAACGGGCACACCCTGGTTAGCGAAAAAATCGGCCACCGAATATTTCTGGGTGCGCTGACTCTTGTCCAGCACCACCTTGACCTCGACGTTTCTTTTGGCGGCATTGAGCACGGCCTTGGCAATCGGCGCGCTGGTGAAGCTATAGGCTTGCACCCAGACCCGTTGCTTCGCCTCGCCAACCGCCTGCACAATGGCCGCTGTCGCCCCGCCCGGCGGCGAGAAAGCCACTTCAATCGTCCCTTGCGCCGGCACCGTTACGGGCGTGTGCGGCAGTGCGGCGGTGGCCGCTGACCAGTGATTTTGCCCCCAGCTTTTCAGCGATTGCCAGCCAGATCCAGACCCAGCGGCCTGTGCCCCTGCGGCAAAAGACGCCAGCAGCAGTCCACAAACCGGTACAATGCTCGACCGCTTCAGTCTAGCCATGAACGCTCCTGCTTATTATTATTCCTGTCATTTAATGGCGGAGGCGGTGCCCCCCGTTTCCCGTGTTTATTACGTTTCAGGGTTTTTCACAACGCACGCCAATTTATTGATAAATAAAGAAATAATTCATTATACCGTTTCCATGCGTAACAGGCAATCCCTGCCATCGGGGCAGATAAGGAAGACGGCCTGCTCGACAAGGTGCCCAATCAGTGCATCGTGCCCTTTGTCGAAGATCACCGGAACCTGCTGATTCTGGCTCCGGCACAAACGCTTTCCTTGGAAGCCATGGCCACCCTGCAAGCTGCCCTGAAGCGGGGCATCGAAATGACCTTTCAGGTTGAAGAAGCCGAACTGGTAGCTGAGCCCCTGCCCAAAAGCGACGAGCCCGCGCCGCCACCCTGCTCGACGACCACCGCCGCGTGCGCGAGGCCGCGCGCGATGTCGGGCAATACAGCGTCAGCGCCTGCCTGCCGGTGGACGTCATCGGCGTCTACGTGTTGTTGCCGGACGCCCTGTAATGTACACTTTGATGTACATAGCCTGACAGGAGCACATGCATGCCGGAAACCACCTTCACCGATTTACGCAACCACGCCAAGACCTGGTTCGACCTGGTCGAGAGTGGACAGACGGTGCGCGTATTGCGCAATGGCAAGCCCATCGCCGAAATCCACCCCATCCCGGCGCAACTGCCCTCCTGGAAGCAGCGTCCGGCACGCCCGCTGGCCATCGGCGGCAAGGAGATCAGCCGGCTCATCCTCGACGAGCGCGGAGACTGATGCGCGTCTATTTCGACTCATCGGCCTTTGCCAAGCGCTACATCGACGAGACCGGCACCGCTGACGTTCTGGCGTGGTGCGAGCGGGCCAGCGAACTGGTACTGTCGGTCATCGCGGTGCCCGAGCTGATCTCCGCCTTCTGTCGCCTGCAACGGGAAGGACGCCTGACGGACGCGCAATACCAGGAAATCAAGCGTGCCCTCATGACCGACATCGCCGATGCGCTGATCTGCGATACCACGCCCCAGGTCATCCAGCACGCCGTCAAAGCTTTGGAAAACCACACGCTGCGCGGCATGGACGCCATCCACCTGGGCGCCGCCCTCGCCTGCACCGCCGAAGTGTTCATCTCGGCCGACGCCCGCCAATGCGGTGCCGCCGCGGCCTTCGGTCTGCAAGTGGTGCCGTTGTGAGGCACACAGCGGCAGCTTGGCCCCGGTGGACTACCGCAACATGGGTTCCGAAGAACTGGGCAGCGTCTACGAAAGCCTGCTGGAGCTGGTGCCCGACATCGACCTGCCATAGGGCTTGACGAACTGGGGAGCCATCAGCTTGACGGTGTGACCTAAGGATTCCAGTTTACGCGCCCAATGATGGGCACTCCCACAGGCTTCCATGCCGACAAGGCACGGCGGGAGATTTGCAAAAAATGGCGTGACTATTTAGCATGCTCTTGTCATACAGTCCATTAGCGAAGATACTTTATCCCATGCACGAACTTCCCGACTTTTTGACGCTGACCTCGGATCAGAAAGACGCGCTGATCCGCCAACTCCTCGCG
>JBBIUH010000049.1:0-16137 GCA_037440305.1 Acidithiobacillus sp. | reverse complement strand
CGCTTGGCGGCCAGTTCAAAGGTGCTGCGGGTCCGCGTGCTGTTCTCAAAAAAGAGGTTGACGATGGTGCGGCCACGCAGGGTAGGGGTCTTTTTGACACTGCGGTGGGCAATACCGAGGAAAGATTCCGCCGTATCGAGAATCTGCAGTAACTCGCGCTCCCGGAGCCCTTCGGTACTGAGCAGATGACGCAGACGACCCTGGGCGTCGTATTGCGGGTTTCCTTCACCAAAACGAAAGGTGGTGGCGCTCATGGCCGCGGCCTCCGCCGCTCCAGTTCCAGACGCAAGGGGTCGGGGCCGCGCAGTTTGATGTGCTCGCCCGCTGTGGCATTCAGGCGGAGCGCCGCCACATCGGCGGCCACTGGCAGCTCGTGCCCGCCGCGATCTACCAGCACCGCCAGACGGATGCGGGCCGGTCGCCCATAGTCGAAGATTTCATTCATAGCGGCGCGCACGGTGCGGCCGGTGTAGAGGACATCGTCCACCAGAATGATATCGCGGCCATCGACATCAAAGGGGATATCCGAGGCGCGCACCTGCGGGTGCAGGCCGATCTGGCTGAAGTCGTCGCGATAAAAAGAGATATCCACCTGCCCCAGGGGCTGCTGCAAACCGAGTGCGGCGTGCAGGGTGCGCGCCAGCCAGACGCCGCCGGTAAAAATGCCGATCATCGCCGCCTGCTCCGGATCAATGAGGGGGCGCAGATCACGCGCCATAACCTCCAACAGCGCGCTCACATCCCAGTCGGTCGTCATGCGTCTCCTCCGGCGTTATGAAAGGTCCACAAAATCTCGCAGGCAGCGGCCTGATCCAGCAAGCGGCCCCGCTTTTTTTCAGAAAAAGCGCGCTCTTTCAGGATCAGCTCGGCGGCGTGGCTGCTCAGGCGCTCATCCACCCAATGGATAGGCAAGGAGAAACGGCGCTGCAAACTTTCCGCGAATTTGCGTACCCGTCCGACCATGAATCCCTCGCTGCCATCCATGTGCAGGGGCAGACCAAGAACCAGCGCGCGCGGCTGCCATTCTTTGAGAATACGCGCGAAGCCATCCCAGTCCGGGCCACTCTCGCCATTGCGCAGGGTGGCGACCCCTTGCGGCGCCAACCCCGACTCCCCCAAAACCGCAATCCCGATCCGGCGCTCACCGAAGTCTATTCCGAGCAGCGGCCCGCTCCGTTCAGGCATGACCTGCCGCACCGCTGAGCAGGCGCATGTCCACCCCCAGCAAGCGCGCCGCGGCCTGCCAGCGCTCACCGGCGGGCAGGTCGAAAATCACCGCCATATCCAAGGGGCCGTGTAACCAGGCGTTATCCTGCAGCTCCGCTTCCAGTTGCTGCGCGCCCCAGCCAGCATAGCCCAGGGTCAGCAGATAGCGCTGCGGCTCTTCGTGCTGGGCAATGGCCTGCAGAATATCCGGCGAACTGGTCAGCGCCAGATCGTCACTGACCTCCAAACTGGAAAGCCATTCGCCCCGCGGCGAATGCAGAATAAATCCATGCTGAGGCTGGATCGGCCCGCCCCAGTACACCGGGCGATGGATCATTTCTTCAGAGGGCTGGATGTCCACCGCCCGCAGGGCATCGGACATATTGATGTCCACCAGCCGGTTGATAACCACGCCCATGGCGCCTTCGGCATTGTGTTCGCAGACCACAATCACGGTACGGTCGAAAACGCCGTCGTGCAGCGCGGGCATGGCAATGAGCAGATGATTTTTGAGAGAAGAAAAGGTCATAGGCCCTATGATACGTGTTTTAGCCCGAAAACGTCAGGTGCCCGTAACCGGTCACGCGAACCGGACCCATCACCGCCCCCGCTCCAAACGCTGCCAGAGCAGATCCGCCGCATCGACCCCGAAGAAGCGCTTGATCTCCCTCGCCCCGGTGGGACTGGTGACATTGATCTCCGTCACATACCCGCCGATCACATCCAGACCGACAAAAAGCAGGCCCGCGGCGCGCAAGGCCGGGCCTATCGCCGCGCAGATGTCCCGATCGCGGTCATTGAGCTCCACCGCCACCCCCGTTGCACCCGCCACCAGATTACCGCGAAAATCCGAGGCCGAAGGCACCCGCAGCAGGGCACCTGACACCGGGACGCCATCCACTACGAGAATCCGTTTATCGCCCTCGCGGATCGCGGGCAGATAGCGCTGCGCCATCACATAATGCTGACCCCAGCCCGTCACCGTCTCCAGAATACTGCCGACATTGCGATCCTGCAGGTGCAGATAGAACACCCCTTCACCCCCCCGCGCCGAGAGCGGCTTGACGACAATCTCGCCATGCTCGACGAGAAAGGCCCGTAAATCCCCGAGATCGCGGCTGACCAGCAAGGGCGGCAGATACTCCGGGAAATGCAGGGCATAGAGCTTTTCATTAGCATTGCGCAGACTGACCGGGTCGTTGACCACCCAGGTACCTGCGTGCTCCAGCAGATAGCAGGCAGTGAGATATTCCAGACCCACGGGCGGGTCCTTACGCATAAGGACCACATCCATGTCGGCGAGGGGACGTTCTTCTGTCTCACCCAGCGTAAAGTGATCTTCCACGTCATCGCGCACGACGACAGTACGTAATCGCCCCCAGGAACGCCCATCCCGCAGAAATAGGTCGGAGAGGGTAAACACCCGGCATTGGTGCCCGCGTGCCTGCGCTGCGAGCAGTATGGCGAAGGTCGTATCTTTAGCCGGTTTGATCCCGGCGATGGGGTCCATAAGTACGGCGGCCTGGAGCGCGCTCATTGGCCGCTCCCCTGCGCATCCTGCATCCGCCAGTCCGCCATCTCCCGCGCCGCGGCCACCAGCGCCAGGCGCGCGATGACACCATAGGCGTAATAGCGGTTCACCGGTGCATCGGGCGGTGATTTCCGGCAAGGGACCACGCAAGTCTGGCCAAAGGCCATGGGCTCAAAATGTGCTCCTGGGGCGTTGAGGTTCTCATCGCGCCCGCGCTCGGTATGCACCCGGTAGAAGCCACCCAGCACCTGCTGACCGACCATATACACCACCGGCTCCGCCACCGCCTCCTGGGCAGTTTGCTCGAAGGTATACACCCCCTCCTGAATAAAAACATCACGCACCGGCAGCCCCTCTTTACTCTTAGCCATGCGGGTCCGCTCCTTGCGATTGAGATCCAGAAACTCCTCACCCGAATAGGCGGTCATGATTCCCATGCCATAGGTACCAGCGTCTGCTTTCACGATGACAAAAGGGCGCTGGCGAATACCATAGTGGCCGTAACGCTCGCGGGTAATCGCCAGTACCGCATCTACATTAGCGACCAGACACTCGCGGCCTTCGGAACGCATAAAATCAATGCCCTGACAGCGGCGGAAAACGGGATCAATCAGCCAGGGATCGATGTCGATCACCTCCGCCAGTTCCTGTGCTGCGGAGCGATAGTGAGCAAAATGCTGGGACTTGCGCCTATTGCGCCAGCCCGCGGCGAGGGGTGGTAGAATAGGCTGTTCAAGGTGTTGCAGTATTTCTGGAACGCCGCCTGACAGGTCATTATTCAGCAAAACCAACTGTGCATCGAAACCAGCGGTCGAGATACGCCCCCCCTCTCGTCGCAGCGGTTCCAGAAGCAGTTGGTTGCCCGAAGGCAAATCATTGGTCGTGCGCTCTTCCAGAATCAGTGAACCCACCCGCACTTCGAGACCCGAGAGTTCCAGTAACTCGCGCAGCCGCGCCACATTCTCCAGATAGAAGAGGTTACGGGTATGATTTTCCGGGATCAGGAGCACCCGCTCCAGACCTGGGTAATACTGATTGAGAAAATGCTGGATCGCCGCCACATAGAGCGACGAAAACTCCGGATTGAGGTTATTAAATCCCGCCGAAAACAGATTGGTGTCCACGGGCGCCAGCTTGAAACCGGCATTGCGCAAGTCCACAGAGGCATAGAAAGGCGGCGGCGTCCGCTGCCATTGTCCCCGAAACCATCGCTCAATGGTGGATTGCTCGGCGATCAGATGACGCTCGATGTCCAGCAAAGCCTCCACCCGATCCGTGGCCAAGAAGGGGATATCCCGTAAAACTTCTGTCATACGTTTTTCCTAAAATCGTTGCGCAACAGGAATATAGATTTTACCTTGTTCCCCTGTATACACCTGCGTAGGCCGGAAAATCCGGTTGTTCGCCAGTTGCTCCCGCCAATGAGCCAGCCAACCCGCAGAACGCGCCATAGCAAAAATAGGCGTAAAAAGGTCCGCTTTGATGCCCATCTCGTGATACAGCACGCCCGAGTAGAAATCCACGTTGGCGTGGATGCCCTTGGGACCGAGTCGCTCCGTAGCCTGGCGTTCCACCTCTATGGCGATTTCAAAAAGGCGACTGTGGCGCAAATGACCATGACTGGCCAGATCTTCCATCATCGCCTTGAGAATCGCCGCGCGCGGATCGCGGGTCTTATAAACGCGATGCCCAAAGCCCCAGATTTTGTCCTTGTTAGCCATTTTCGCATCGAGATAGGCGCCCACCCGCTGGGCAGAACCGATTTCTTCCAGCATTTCCACTACCTTCTGATTGGCGCCGCCGTGCAAGGGGCCGGCCAGAGTGCCGACGGCCCCACCGATAACATGGTAAGGGTTGGTCAGGGTAGAACCGGTCACCAACACCGAGAAGGTACTGGCATTGATGGTGTGCTCGGCGTGCAGAATCAGGCAGGAGTCGAGGATTTTGGCGAGGGCCGGATCCGGGTCATGACCCGACAACATATACAGGAAGTTAGCCGCATGACTGAGGTCTGGACGTGGTGGAATGGGATCGTTGCCAAAACGCATTTGCTCCCACATGGCAACAATAGTGGGCATACGGGCAATAATCCGCATCGCCATGGCATCCAGATGGGGCGTATTTTCGCGCTCGGCATCGGAGAGTTCTTGCTGCGGGTAGAACATGCCCAGACTGGCCACGGCACAGTGCAACATATCCATGGGATGCCCGGTCACGGGCATGAACTTCATGATTTCCCGAACATTGTATTTGACTTGGCGGTGTGTGCGCAGCCCGTGATCGAATTGTCCCAGATCAGTGGCGCTCGGCAGGGCACCGTCCAGCAGCAAAAGCGCTACTTCCTCGAAGCTGCTGTGTGCCACAAGATCCGCAATGGCAAAACCACGGTAACTCAGTAAACCAGCGACACCGTCAATGTTGGAAATGCTGGAGTGGGTTGCAGCCACACCCTCCAGACCTGGCGCAAAGTTCGGTTCCGCCATACAGAACTCCTTTTATCATTCTGATGATTGACTGCCCGGACCTTCGGCGGTCACCGCCAGCCGGGGCACTGCTCACGGGCAGCATCCTGCACAAAGGCTTTCGGATGGCAGCCGCCGGATCATCATAACCTGCCCGTAAAATAAAAGGGAGGCCGTCAGCCTCCCCTTGGGGGCACTTCCGTAGCAGTCGGCGATCAGGCCGAGAAGGAAGATCCACAACCACAGGTGGTCGTTGCGTTGGGATTTTTGATGACGAATTGTGCGCCTTCCAGTCCCTCGCTATAGTCAATTTCCGCACCGACCAGATACTGGTAGCTCATGGGATCGACCAACAGGCTCACACCGAACTGATGCACTTCCGTATCGCCTTCATTCATATTTTCGTCGAAAGTAAAGCCGTACTGAAAACCGGAACAACCACCACCTGTCACAAAGACACGCAGCTTCAGGTCTTCAGAACCCTCTTCTTCGATCAGCGAGGCAATCTTGTCCGCTGCATTTTGCGTCAGGGTCATAACCGGAGGGATGGAATCCAGATTGGTCATTGTTTCTGTTGCTGTGCTCATTATGCATCGCTCCATGCGCCGCAGCGCTTCATTCAGTGGATACCCGAGTATTTTGCTCGCTTTTACGCGCAGGCGTCAAGCCTCGCCACAGACCGCGTAAACACTCACTCTGTGCCGGAATGTCTGGGGGCAAAGTATACTGCTGCAATACGCGCGCCGATCAGTACCGCCAGGAGCGCCGCTGTCGAAAGCAAATCCAAAGGACCCATACGATGGGCGTAAAGTCCGATGAATAGTTCGCGCAACACGAAAACAATAGCCACTTCCGAGAGCACACGCAAACGGATCCGGTGAAATTCGAGATAGTCCGTGAAGGTGCGGAAAAGTTCGATCAGCACAAAAACGGAGAGCACATCCGCCACCAAAGCTTGTATCGCCTGCTCCTGACGGAAGGCCAAGGCCGTGTCATAGACATCCCACATCAGCCCGACTACGGCGGCGAGCAGTGTGATCAGCATGACAAAAATCAGGACGATAACAATCAGATCGAGCATCTTCTCGTAAAAACGCAGAATCTTACCGCGCGCTCCGCTGAGCAGCGCGCCAGGAATTAGCTCCTGCGGGTCCCCTTCTGTCAAATCAGCCCGCCCCTTTGGCGGAGCGTCGCAGGCGGGACAACAGACGCCGCGCCATTTCGCCGAAGAGCTCGGTCTGCGTTGGATGGGGGTGAATGGCTTCGGCCACCTGCTCCAGGGTCAGACCAGCGCTCACCATCAGGACCGCCTCACCCACCAGGGTATCCGCATGATCGGCCAGGAAGTGTACACCGACAATGCGATGGCTGACCTTGTCGGCGACAATTTTGATCAGACCATCGGTCTCGCCGGTCATCATCGCCTTGGCATCAATGCTCAGGGGCACCTTGACCTCGACTGCGTCAACGCCCGCGGCCTTCGCCTGCTCCAGGGAGAGGCCGACAAAGGCGCACTGGGGTCGGGTGAAAGTCACACCGCTGTCTTTAGCCGCATCATAGCGAGCGCTATGACCCAGCAAATTAGCCGCCGCAACTCGCCCCTGCTGGCCCGCCGTGTGGGCCAGCATGTAACCGCCGATGACGTCACCCACGGCATAAATATGGGGCACATTGCTCCGCCCGGTCGCATCCGCAGCAATGGCGGCCCGCTCACCAAGCGTCACGCCAGCCGCCGCAAGGTTCAAACCGCTGGTGTCCGGGCGCTTGCCCGTTGCCACCAGCAGCAGATCACAGGCATAGGTCGCGGCCTCTTCACCCACCTGATAACGGATCTCCAACTGGCCGGTCTGCCCGGCGACATCCGCTACTTTGACGCCGGTCAACACCTGCAAACGCGGGCTGTTGTGGGCGAGGGCCTTCATCAACTGTTCCGCGACCTCCTTTTCCATCTCCGCCACCGGTCGGGGCAAGGCTTCCAGCACCCGCACTTCGGCGCCGAAGTCATGGAACATCTGCGCCATTTCCATCCCTATGGCTCCGGCACCGATGACACAGAGGCGTTTAGGGGGCTGTTGCAAGTCCCAGACCGTATCAGAAGTCACGGCGGCGCCACTCTTTAACGCCTCCTGAATACCGGGAATCGGCGGCACAAAGGCGGGAGCACCCGTAGCAATGACACAAGCACCGAAAGTCAGAGTCCGCGCATCTTTACCGCTAATCTCGACACTATGCGCACCGGTGAAGCGGGCATCGCCCTCCAGCACCTGAATCTTCATGCCCTGATCAGTTTTCAGCGCCATTTCCCCGCGCGTCTGGAGAATGCCGCGTCGATGCTGCTCCAGTTGCACCCAATCCAACTTGGGCGTGCCCAGGGTAAGTCCCATGGCGGCATCGTGCTCACGGTCACGGATACGGTCCGCCGCGGCGCGCCAAGCCTTGGAAGGGATACAACCGCGCCAGAGGCACTCGCCACCGGGCAGCGGTGCGTTATTGACCATAGCCACCTTGATGCCGTTCTCTACCAGTTCACGGGCGCAGTCTTCACCGCCTGGGCCAGCGCCGATGACCAGCACCTGCACGTCATAATCCCCTTCGGGAATCACCGGACCGGTGCTGCCCAGCCAAGCTTCCGGATGCTCAATCGCCTGCTTCAGGTCTTTGAGAAACAGGGCCGCCTCGGCGCCGTTCACCACCCGATGATCCGCAGTAATGGTAATAGGCATACCCTCGGGGCCATTCCCGGCAATAGCAATGATGGCCGCCGTGCCCGGAGTGACGATAGCATCGAACTGGGCGATGCCGTACATCCCCATGTTGGAGATCGTAAAGGTCGGGTTCGTATATTCAGGCGGACTGAGACGGCGTTTGCGCGCCTTCTCTACCAGAGGGGTCCATTCTGCCTGCAACTGATCAAGACCTTTGCCTTCCACACCACGTAGCACCGGCACCACCAACCCGCCATCCTCCGTGGTCGCGGCAATGCCAATGTCATGCTGGCTACGTTCGACAATCTTATCCGCGGGCTGATAAGCGGCATTCACCAAGGGATGCTTGCTCAGCGCCTGCGAAGCGGCCTTGGCAATAGCTACAGTAACGGAGACTTTGTGCGCCTTGGCGACGCGAATCAGTGCCTCGGGTTTGGCCTGCACGGTGACATGGAAAACCGGGATACTCAGAGAAGCGACCATCGCCTGACTGATCGCTCTTTCGATGGCCGTCATGGCGCGACCATTGCCAGGCACTGCGGGCTCAGTAGGACGTGTGGGCGCGACCAGTGCCGCATCGCCGCCAGCCGCGAGGACGTCGGCGGCGACAATCACCCCCCCCGGCCCCGTGCCGCGCAGACCGTTGAGATCCACCCCTTGCTGGCCCGCCAACTGCCGGGCGAAGGGGCTGGCCGCGCCCTGCTGCGGACGCGCCGCCGGATGTGCACCCGACACCGGAGCAGGCATGGCGGCGGCAACCGTGGCGGGCATAGGAATTGCTGCCGGTGCAAAATTGGTTTGGCTCGCCGTGCCGGTGCTGACTACAGCGCTTTCGCGGCGCACCTGCTCCGGCAACTCCACCAGCCAAGCGATAGGCTCGCCTACCGGCACTACCACATCTGCCGCCACCAACGGACCGGAAAGGTAACCTTCACGAAAGACCTCCACGTCCATGATGGCCTTATCGGTTTCCACCGTCGCCACCACGTCGCCGCGCTCCACCCGTGCGCCCACGGGCTTCTCCCAGGAAACGAGAACACCTTCCGTCATGGTGTCGGAAAGTTGCGGCATCTTGATGACGTAAGGTTCAGCCATGTTTCACCATTATCGAGTCAAACCGAGATAAAGAGGGAGGCCGTGACGCCATCCGAAGGATAGGCCACGGTCAGCCACCAGAACAGATTGCCGGAACCTCACCGGCCCAGCATTTTCCGCACCGCGGCGACCACGTCCCCGGCATTGGGGATCGCCGCCTTTTCCAGACGGCGGTTATAAGGAATGGGCACATCCAAGGCATGCACACGCACCGGCGCGGCATCCAGATCGAAGAAGCATTCCTCATTGAGGATCGCCATCACCTCAGAACCCACGCCCACCGGGGCTTCATCTTCTTCGACCACAATGGCGCGATGCGTCTTGCGCACGCTGGCGGCGATACCCGCCCGATCCATGGGCTTGAGCGCACGCAGATCAATGACTTCGGCATCAATGCCATGCTCCTGCGCCAGCTTCTGCGCCGCATCCAGCGCCCAGTGCACGCTGATGTTGTAGGCAAAAATGCTGACGTCTTTACCCTGCCGCATCACCTCTACCCCTTCCAGCGGAGTGAAGAATTCCTCGTCTGGTATCTCGCCCTTGAGGTTATACATGCTCTCATGCTCAATGATCACCACCGGATCATCGCAACGCACGGCGCTCTTCAGCAGGCCGTAGGCGTCGCGCGGGGTTGCCGGGGTCACCACCCGCAGGCCGGAAATACCCATGAAGACTTTCTCCATGCGCGCCGAATGCTGGGCACCCAACTGGTGCGCCGTGCCGCCCGGCACCCGCATCACAAAGGGACAGCGGATACGACCACCGGACATATAATGGATTTTCGCTGCGTTGTTCATGAGTTGATCCATGGCCAGCCAAGCGAAATTGACGCTCATAATTTCGACGATGGGGCGGGCCCCGACCATAGCGGCACCCACGCCGATGCCGGTGTAGCTATTTTCGGAGATGGGGGTGTCGATTACCCGCTGCTCGCCGTACTTGGCAAAAAGGCCGCTGGTCGCCTTGTAAGTACCGCCAGCGACGCCGATATCCTCACCCATGGCAAAGACCAGGGGGTCCCGCGCCATTTCTTCATCGTGGGCACGCAGGATACCCTGCCAATACATCATTTCAGCCATGGCTGCTTGTCTCCTTCTGTATACACATAACGGGCGACGTCTTCGACGCGCGGCTCCGGGCTCTCGGCGGCGAAACGCACGATCTCATCTTCGATCTCGTCCCGTATGGCCTTGTCCATGGCGTGGAACTCGTCCTCCCTGACCACCCCGGCCTCCACCAGACGGCACTTATAGATACCGATAGGATCGCGCTGTGCCCATTCCTCCACCTCTTCCTTGGAGCGGTAAGCACCAGAATCCGACATGGAATGACCGCGCAGACGGTAGGTCATCAACTCCAGAAAGTAGGGTTTGCGCTGCTCTCGCACGTGCTGCACCGCCTTTTCGGCGTGGGCCATGACCACATCAATGTCCTGGCCGTCGCACTGCGCCGCCTCAATACCGTAAGGGGCCACACGCTTGTACTGATTGATTTCCACCGTCGAACGCTTGATGGCTGTACCAATGCCATACAGGTTGTTTTCGCAGATAAAGAGCACCGGCAGATTCCACAGGCTCGCCATGTTCATGGTCTCGTGGAAGGTACCCTGATTGTTGGCACCATCGCCCAGAAAGCAAATGGAGATTTCATCGCCGCCACGCAACTGGATCGCCTTAGCGAAACCGGCGGCCAGCGGGAAGGGTCCGCCAACCAGCGCGTAGCCACCCATGAAGTGCACGTCGGGATCAAAGAGATGCATGGAACCACCGCGGCCCTTGGAGCAGCCCGTTTCTTTGCCAAAGAGCTCTGCCATCAACGCCTTGGGATCCATCCCCGACTTCAACGCATGAATGTGATCACGGTAACCAGTCACCACGTAGTCCGAACCGGTACGGGCCTTTTCCAATACGCCGATCGCGCAGGCTTCCTCACCGGGATAGAGGTGCAAAAAACCGCCGATCTGGCGCTCGTGATAGGCCTCCGCACAGCGTTCTTCAAAACGGCGGGCAAAAAGCATTTCACGCAACAGGCGCTTCTGGTCCGTGGCGTCCATGGTCCTCCCAGGCAAAATAATGGACCGCATCGCCGGGATGCAGGTCGCGGGTGAATGTTGAAAGCAAAATATTGGGAATGATGGCCCAGGCTATGGCAAAACGTCAAGAGTGCTTGCATATAAAGCACCATCGCGCCCGCAGGGACGATCCCAAACTAAAATTGGACCAGGTTTATAGCAGGAGGAAAAACATTTGGAATGATGCAAGACGCACAAAAAAAGGGCGGGAGGGCCGCCCATGAATATTGCTAGAGAAGAGTACGCAATCATGACAAGTTCACAATACTGCACCAGGTATTAAGCAAAATGAATGCCAATACATCTACCAGCAAAATCAAGGCATATTCACCCGCATCTGGCAACAATTGCCCCAATATGGGGCAAAGGCGCATTGAGCTGATGCATTATTCACCGATATGGCGCAAACACGCCCAGGCACGCATCTCCCGGACGCACAAAACCCGCCCTACTTCTGTGGCGGGTTTTCTCAGCGAGATCACCCCGATAGTCTCGGGGTGCTGATCACAAAGCAGAACTCAGAACATAAAACCAGTCTCTAACATGCCGCGGAGCTGGGTGGTGTTGGTGCCGCCAGACAATCCATACCCCGAGGGGGCAGACGCCGTGACATAAGAGAGCTCCGCTCGTGTGAAGAAGCCGCCATCCTGGTAAGTTGGAGTCAGCGTGATGGACCAAGCGTGAGAATCAGCAGGCAAGTCGGTCAAGCTAGACGCTACACTGGTGCTATTAAGCATTTCCCCAGGCTTCCCGCCAACACCCAAATATTCCACCCGGCCAGCCAAGGATAGGGTATTAGTGAAACTATAATCGGCCAGCATAGAAGCGCCATAATTGGAGAAAGAGTGCGGAATTGACAACCGGGTTGACTTCGGGGTATGCATATATTGCATGTAGGGCTCAATCGTCCACGGCCCGGAACTGTAGACATACTCCAAGCCATAGATGTCGCTGGAAGTCCCATACGATGAATAAGCAACTTGCGGGGAGCTCGTACGTATATTACCGAGTGGCCCCTGCGCATAGAAACTCACGGTATTGGAACCATTGATGGTATAACTCAGCAACCCACTCACGACGTTATAACGATTGGAGTAATAACCATCATTCAAGGAAACTGAGGCGCTGACAGGGCCTTTACTGGCGTTAAACTGAACGCCACGACTGACAATCGGCTCAACATCCCACAGCAGACCGCGCTCGATATTGATATTCTGGTAGGTAAAACCACCCTCGGCGCCAATAAGCGTAGGAAGTTTGCCTATTTCCACGGAGTAATCAGAAGAAGGTGCGTACTTTAGATAGGCAACGGGCATGGCACCAAAATCGTTAATGTTGCTCTCGGAGGAAGGAATAGCAGCCGCCAGCGTGGGGAAGCTGTAGGCACCGGCCTGAATATAAAACTGCAGGGGGCCGGTATTCTTTTGAATAATGACCATTCCGTTAGTAATATCAGCGCCAACATGCTTAGCGCCAAGAGTGCCGGCTCCGCCCTGTGGGAAATCCTGATAAAAAGCCATACCACTGGCAACACCCTGCACATCCAGCTTACCGAGAGGGCCAGCACTGAAGGTCAGGGGGGCGGGCATGGAAAGGGGACTGGCCTGAGCCACTCCGGTGATTATGGGGAGGCTCAGGGCGACGGCAGCCAAAACCGAGCGGCGCAGTAATAGGCGGGAAGATTGGGAAGTACGGTGATGAGACATGATGGCTCCTTGAGTTTGTATGAAAAAATCAACTACTGTTGCCAAACAGCAAATACCATGCCACCGGCGGGGCAAAGCCAGCAATACAATTTTTATTGTATTATCAATATATTAATTATTGTTTCCAACATAAACCCCTTTAGCATCTGCACCACCACAGGGCGATACGCACTATACTGGTGCGGCATTTTGTTGTTTTTACATATTAACGTCGGTCAGACTGGCGACGTCCAAGCGCATAAAGCCCCCACTTCGGCACCGAAGTGGGGGCTTTATACAACAGGTAGCGTTTTAGTTGCCGTTGAGGGTGCGCTCAATGCTAGGAAGTGCCGCGCCTACACCGGCACCAACAGCACCACCAACCGCTGCGCCGACAGCGGGATTACCTGCAGTGACGGTGCCAAGAATGGCGCCGCCTGCGGCACCGATGGCAGCGCCACTCAGAGCACGCTGGCCGGTGGGGCTCATATTGGCACAGCCGCCGAGGGCCACAACACAAAAGGCCAGCGCCAGCGCGGGCATCCAACGTCGCCCAACTGGAACAACACTTGCGTTTTTGAAGATCATTTCCTGCTCCTATTCATCTTTCTGCATCTTTCTGCCATCGCTGAGTTATTAGACCAGAAATCCACCGCTTCATTCAGCGATCCCCATCATCATGCCGCCACCGCCCCGCCCAGGGAGGCGGTCCGCGGCGTACCCAAGGGCGAGGGCCATAAACTCTGGCGGGCATCGCTGCAACATAGTAACCCGGCGGGGGCGGGGGCGGGGGCGGGGCATAATAGACCGGCGGGGGCGGCGCGTAGTAGGCCGACGGATTACCGAGGAATACACTCAGCCCCGGAACCGCCAGCCCGAGCGACAGACCATCGTCCGCGCAAGCGGAGACGCTGGTCAGACCGCATAGTAGCGCGGCACTGGCAGCCAGTACCAGCTGGCGGGTGCCGAAAGCCGACGACTTGATCATAATAAACTCCTTGTCTTAGGTGGCGATTTACCCGGATTCAAACATCAGCAGGTTGTCGTGTATCACGACTTTGCCCGAACGTCTGCCAACGCTGGCTCCAGGGTGGAGCAGATCAATGCAAAATTTATGCCAACATCTTTGGCTATATTTTTCATGTTGTTACATTATATAGCTGTAGAAGAACGGCTACGGATCCGGAAGCATACCCGGCATTATATTTACTTTCAATGGGTTACATTGTCGCCAATTGCCGAGGGTATTGCGATCTTATGGCAACAAGGCGATGTGCGCCAACCCCATGTCCTCCGGCAGGGAGAACAACCGGTTCATATTTTGTATCGCCTGCCCGGCAGCCCCTTTGACCAGATTGTCGATGACCGAGAGGACGACTACCAGCCCCGGCCGGGGTTGGTGAACGGCGATACGGCAAACGTTGGCACCCCGCACCGAACGCGTAGCCGGGTGGCTGCCGAAGGACAAGACATCTACAAAGGGCTCACCGACGTAACGGGTGGTGAACAGGTCCTGTAGCGCCGCATCGCTCATGGGCTGGCGCAGCCGCCCGTAAAGGGTAGCGTGGATGCCGCGGATCATGGGCATGAGGTGGGGCGTGAACTGCAACTCCAGTCTGGTGCCGCTGATATCGGAGAGCACCGCCTCGATTTCCGGCCGATGCCTGTGACCGCTTACGCCATAGGCGCTGACGCTATCCGCCGCTTCGGGGAGAATCAGGCCAACCTTAGCGGTACGACCTGCTCCGCTGATGCCAGACTTGCAATCCGCGATCAGTGTATCCTCCCGCAGCCAGCCCTCGGCCAACAGAGGCGCGAGACCGAGGATGACCGCCGTCGGATAACAGCCTGGATTGGCAATCAGCCGCGCCGCACTGACCTTGGCCCGATAGTATTCCGGCAAGCCATAGCAGGCTTCGGCCAGTGCTTCGGGCGCGCGGTGGGCCATGCCGTACCACTGAGCAAAGACTTCCGCATCGGGCAGTCGGAAATCGGCACCCAAATCAATGACCCGCACGCCCTTGGCCAGAAGTTCCGACGCGCTATCCATCGCCACCCCATGGGGGGTTGCAAAAAAGACGACGTCGAGCTCACCCAACAGCGCGGGATCAGGCGTGGTGTAGCACAGATCGCAGTGACCGCGCAGATTGGGGAAATGCGCATCCACGCGCTGCCCGGCCTCGGCACGGGAAGTAATGACCACCACCTCGACTTCCGGATGCGGCAGCAGCAAACGGAGTAACTCTACCCCGGTATAACCCGTACCACCAACGATACCTGCGCGAATCATACGTTCCTCCATTTCTTAGCCGTAACAGAAAAAGCCGCCCGAAGGCGGCTTGTTTCCCAGTCCGAAGCGCGAGATTAACGCTTGGAGAACTGATGACTACGCCGCGCCTTATGCTTGCCGACCTTCTTTCGTTCCACTTCGCGGGCGTCACGGGTGACGAAACCGGCGCTGCGCAAGGGGCGACGCAAGGTTTCATCATAGACCATAAGGGCGCGGGTAATGCCATGGCGGATCGCCCCGGCCTGACCACTGGCACCACCACCACTGACATTCACCAGAATGTCGAACTGGCCACCATGACCGGTCAACTCCAGGGGCTGCATGACCACCATGCGCGAGGTTTCGCGGCCGAAGTAGTCTTCCAGGGTGCGCTTGTTGATGACGATCTTGCCAGAGCCACGGCGCAAATACACGCGGGCAGTTGCACTTTTACGCCGACCAGTACCGTAATATTGTTCCATAAAGTCTTCGCCTTAAACGTTCAGGGGCTGCGGCTGCTGCGCCGAATGGGGATGCTCGGAGCCGGTGTAGACCTTGAGCTTCTTGAACATCGCCCGACCCAGCGGATTCTTGGGCAGCATGCCCTTGACCGCGATTTCGATAACCCGCTCTGGATTGCTCTCCATCATCTTCTCGAAGGAGGCACTCTTCAGGTTGCCGACATAGCCGGTGTGATGGTAATACATTTTGTCTTTGGCCTTGTTGCCCGTGACCGCGATCTTGTCGGCATTGATAACGACAATGTAATCGCCGGTATCGGCATGGGGCGTGTACTCGGGCTTATGCTTGCCACGCAGACGTTTAGCCAGCTCTACAGAGAGGCGGCCCAGAACTTTATCGGTGGCATCCACCACGAACCAGTCTCCTTGTACTTCATGAGACTTGGCAGAATAGGTCTTCATCACAAAACTCCGGCTTCGGGTTTTTCACTGAGGGGCGGGAGATTAGCGATGATGGGGGCGGATGTCAAGGTGTTTGCGCGATCTCAGATTTTGCCCAAAAGGCACAGCGTGCGGAAAGCCATTTCGAGGTCACCGCCGAACCTGGACTCGCCAACGAGAAATGCGCGCAAACCGGATGCAGAGGTATTTA
>JBBIUH010000048.1:0-16477 GCA_037440305.1 Acidithiobacillus sp. | reverse complement strand
CTTATTTTTAAGGATGGCGAGGGCCGCTGGCTGGTTACCAATGATGCCGCCAAAATGCTCTTTCAACTGGAAGGCATTTCCTGGCAAGGTAAAACCGATCTGGAATTGATCGGTTTACATCCGGAATTTCAGGCGATTCACGAAAAACATCTTGCGGAAGATGAAAATGCATGGCAGACGGGACTAGAGGTGGTAGTAGAAGAAATCCTGGCTATGGAAAACGGTCAACTCGCGACTTTCGATTTGCGCAGGTTACCCCTGTTTAACAGGGACGGGAATCGCGAAGGATTGGTGATTATTGGACGCAATATCACTGAGCGCAAAACTGCGGACATGGCTTTACAGGAAGGACTGAAGCATCAGCGTCAGTTGGCTGGCTTCAATCTTCTGCTGGGCGAGATCAACCAAGCTATTGCTCGTGCAGATGATGAACAAGCATTGCTTTATGACATCTGCGCACTCGCCATACGCTATACCAACATGAGCCTCGCCTGGATTGGCAAACCCGATGCACGGGGGGATTTTCAGGTGCTTGCCGCAGCCGGGGAGACCAGGCATCTGGACGGAAAGAAAACATCCAGCCGAGAAGATTTCGCAGAAGGACGAGGACCAACCGGAAGAGCCTGGAGACAGCAACAAGCGATTTATAACGCCGAGTTGTCGCAAGACCCGAGTATGGGCACCTGGCGGGAATGCGCTGCACATTATTATGGGCTTCGCGACAGTGCTTCCCTGCCTATCCATCGTGGTGGATCTGTTTGGGCTGTGCTCAATATCTACAAAGACAGTGAAAATGCCTTCGATACGGATATCCGCAGTATTTTGGAAGAGGTGGCCAAAGACATTGGGTTTGGGCTAGATCGCCTTGACCTGTTCCATCAGGAACGTGATGCACTCATTTTTAATGCAGCGCTGCTGAATAGCCTGACCGCCGGTGTGATTGTGCTGCACTACCCCGATCGGATCATTGAACAGGCCAATGTGCGGACGCTGGAAATCTTCGGGGCCACGGCGATGGAGACCATGGTAGGGCATTCCATGCGCAATTTCTTTGCGGATGATGCATCCTTCCAGAAAGTTGGAGAAACTGCCCGAGAAATTCTGGTACGGGGCCAAGGCGTGTCACGTGACGTGCCCTACCAAAAACTCGATGGTTCTCTCATCTATGTCGACATATCCGGACAAAAGCTACCCAGGAAAGAGAGCGAACCAGAGCGGATCGTTTGGACGCTGGTGGATGTAACGGAACGTCACAACCTTATGGAAGAGTTGGCCAAGTGCTCGCTTTCTGATCCACTGACGGCATTACCCAACCGCCGCGCCCTGGATGCTGAACTGGATCGCGCCGTGGCACGGGCGTATCGGAGCGAGAAACTTTTAGCGGTGTGCATGCTGGACCTGGATGGTTTCAAACCAGTCAACGATACTTATGGACATGATGCCGGAGATTATGTGCTTCAAATTCTGGCCAAACGCTTGCAGGGTGTACTGCGCAGAACCGACTTTGTCGCCCGTCTGGGTGGTGACGAGTTTGTCATACTAGCGGAAGAACTGGACCGTATGGATCCTCTGGAAAGCATTCTCGACGAAATCGGGGAGGCGGTTCACGCACCCATTGCCCTGGAGGACGGGCAAACGGTGAGCATTGGCCTCAGCATGGGAGTGTGTATCTATCCTTTTGTGGAGGGAGACGAATCTGACGCTCTCCTACGCCTGGCTGATCAAGCCCTTTACCAGAGCAAAGCCCACAAGGCCGACCGCGAACACTTCTGGGTGCTTTTTGGCGAGGAACGGAGCGTGCTGCACACGCCCGCACAGCACCTGCTGGGTGCTGGCGCTCTGGAGGTCTGGTATCAACCGGTTTTGGATGGTAATAGCCGCAAAGTGGTGGGCGTAGAAGCACTGGCACGGCTGCGGGATGACGATGGCAAAATCCTGTATCCGGCAGAGTTCTTGCCTCAGTTGTTGGTCGATGACCTGACCAATCTCAGCAGTATGGTCCTCACTCAGGCGTTGGAAGACCTGAAAAAGTTGGATAATCTGGGTTGGCCGCTTTGGGTATCCTTCAATGTTGCTCCAGAGTCATTCTGCGGGAATTGTGTACCCTGCCTGCAAGGCGTAATCGGCGCCAGTGGGGTGGACCCTCAACGGATTACCCTGGAGATTTTGGAGGGCAGCGATTTTCTGGAGCGCAACGTAGCGCTATCCGTCTTGCATAACATTAAAGGGATGGGCATTCGGCTGGCGCTCGATGACGTGGGTAGCGCCTATGCCTCTCTCTTGCGTTTAAAAGAACTCCCTATTGACGAGATCAAACTAGATCAAGGGTTTGTTCGGTTTGTCGGGGAAAGGCCGCAAGACCTGCATTTTGTCCGCACCATTCAGGAGTTAGCCTCAGAGCTGCAACTGGACCTGGTAGTGGAAGGAGTGGAAACGCCAGACATTCTTGATGCCATGCTCACAACCGGTGTGCCATATCTGCAGGGATATGCGATATCCAAGCCCTTGCCGCTGGCCGGTCTGCAGCAGTTTCTCTCTAGTTATGCCGTCGATACCGGCACACATCCGGTCAGTCTGTTCGGTCTTTATGCGGGCACCATGAAATTGCATGTCGCCGTAAAAAATATGTTACTAATCAATTCTACACAGCTTGACATTGCGTCCTTGACGGATGGTCGCCTGTGTCGCGGCCATAGCGTATTACATCGTTTTGGATATGGGGACGACAGTCATCTGGTGCAATTACATGATGCCTACCACCTTGCCCTTGGTGCCATTGCGAGCGATATTCATAGCCGTGGTGCATGGGCTATTATGGAGTCCGCTCTGAATAAGTTTCTGCAAGCTCTCCTAGCAGCAATAGCTTCGGAACTGTGATCATCTATTCGGTCCAGAATATCATCCTAGCAGTCCGAGGCCAAAACCGACGGGCTGCTAGAGGAATCCGATCCCGCTTCCCTGCGCTGGTCACATGGTCGTAGTAAAACGACGTGCCCCTGCTGGTGATTTTGGCGACAAGTCGTCCTGCCCCTTGGGTCCACCATCGCGCCCCATACAGGCGTCTTTCTCACCTTCGCGGCCTTGATCTCTCCGGCCAATCCCTTGACGGTCATCGTTGCCATAGACATAATCTCCCAAGCCTGCTTCCTCGTATCCATACATGGTGGGCTACCCCGGTTTCCCGGGGTACACCCTGAAACAGGAAAGGCAACATAAGGCAGTATGTTATATGCTTTTCTTGGGTTGGCGAAACACTAGGAAACGCCGTTTTATCAGACTGTTAAGCCGTTGGTCGCGGGTTCAAATCCCGCCGTCCCCACCGTTATGGATAAAAACAGTTAGTCAGTTCGTCGTCGAAATTCACTCGACAGCGGCGAACGCCTGTTGCGGCTCGAGCGTACATCAATCCTTGAATGGTAGAGGAGCTTATAATGAGCGTAGAGAATTCGGATGGCAAAGAAATAAGAAACGTTGTTCTCGCTATAACCACTGCGCGCACACGCCGGGGGCGTTACTTAAAAGTGATCACTTTATTCGCTTCTTTTATTGCCAGCCTGTTGATTCCTGTGGGGGTCATTGTGATCTATTTCCTCTGGAAACATGGCAACAAGATTCTGAATGAAAACCGTGAAAGAGTCGGTCAATTTTCTTGAATAAATAAAAATGTATGGCAATGGCCATTAAGGTATGAGCACGGGCGAAGAGTAGGCGGAGGGCGGTGCTGGGGGTGGCAGCAGCACCATGGACGGACGTCGTGATGGAGGAGTTGCCTGTCGGCGGTAATGCTGCGGGTGTCTTTCGCGAAATCGGTGCGGGCCATAAGGAAAATAAGGTCCGACAAAGCCAGGTAAGTAGACATTCTGTGGCGGCGGGGTGCGCGCGGTCTGCAGGCTGTTCTGATAGTTATTAATGGCAGCCAGCAGGTTCAGGCGGGCAATGGCCGCCTGCGCCTCGGATGCCCCTGACGGGGCTTCCTCTTTCGCAGCCGGACCAGACCTTGTTGGCGCAATCGGCGGCGGCGCCGGGGGAATGGCTTGAATCTTCTGTGCTCCACGGGGCGGTCGGTCCCCATAGCTCACCACGCCATTTGGCGAGACCCATCGGTAAATGGGGTTTCCCGATGCAACCGGAATAGTGGCGAGGCTCCAGACAATGGTGGCGCATATCATCCATGCCGTTCCAATCAAAATCCGACGGAGGCGGACATTCTCGACTTCGGGCATGTTAGTCCTGCTTTGCCGCCAGTTCGGCCTTGAGGCGGGTGAGGTCGTCGTCGACACCGCTGGTGGCGCGGAGCTTGTCCATTTCCCGCTCCGTCTGGGTGCGGTGGTCCAAGGGGTCGTTAATGATGCCTGACTCCAGCAGGCCGTCCATGGCCTGGGCCTTGGCCTGCTCATGCGCGGTGAGGTCCTGCACCCGGCGCAACGCATCCCCGGCGTCATCCAGGCCGTGACCCAACCCGGTGAGGGACTCGGTGACTTTCACTTGCGCCTGCGCCGCCGCCATCTGGCTTTTCATCACTTCTTTCTGGGTGCGGAACTGCTCAATGCGCTCTTGGAGTGCGTGCTCATAATCCATAAGCTTCTGGGCCTGGGCGGCGACGGTGTCGTGGGCCTCTTGCAGCGCCGTGATCTTCTGCGCTTCGGCCTGCTTTTCCGTCAGCGCACTGCGTGCCAGGTCTTCGCGGTTGGCATTGAGGGCCATGCGGGCATCCTCTTCCGCCCTGGCGGCCAGCTTTTGCGCCTGCGCGATCTGATTTTCCAGGGATACCCGCTCGGTGACCACGTCGGCAAGGTGGCGCTTGGCCTCCTGCAGGCTGGTCAGCATCTTTTCGTAGGAGAGGTCCAGGGTTTCGGCGGGGTCTTCGGCCCGGCTGAGCAGTTTGTTGACTTTGGCTTCCAGAATATTGGCGGCGTGCTTGAAAATGGACATGCAGGGCTCCTGTAGGGCGCGGTGGTCGGGGTGAACCGTGTGTTTAGATATAGCACAGCGCCGCTTCTCCGCAACTTTTTGTAAGCTTTCCCCTTTGCGCCTACAAACCCGGAATACTGGTCAACCCTCCATAAACCCCCAACCCGCCCGCCAGAATCACCACAAACAGCACCAGCCAGAGGTAAGGGCCGCGCAAGCGGTGTTCGGCGGGCAGCGCCTTGATGGACAGGGCGACCAGAAAGCCCAGCACCAGGGGCAGGAGCAGTGCATTCATCACTTCGACGCCGATGTCGAGGCTGACGAGATCGGGGATGGTGATCACTGCCGCGGCGCCAGCCACGATGATGGCGGTGTAAATCCCGTAAAACCAGGGCGCATCCTTGGGGTGATGCTCTAGCGAGTGGCGAAAGCCGGTGACTTCCCCCCAACCCCAGGCCCCGGCGAGGGAGGCGACAATGGCCGCCACCATGCCTGCCCCGAGGATGCCCAGGGAAAACACAATCCGTCCCCAGGTGTCACCGAGATAAGGAATAATGGCCTCCGAGAGCTGATGCACCGTATTGAGGGGTGCGTTGGGGTTCAGGCGGCCAATGGTGGCGGCCGTCGCGATCAGCACCGCCGCCATGATGGCCTGGGTAACGACCGCGCCGAAGGCGGTATCCCAGCGGGCATGGCGGTAATGTTCGGGGTGCAGACCCTTATCGGCCACTGCCGACTGCTGGTAGAACACCATCCACGGCATGATGACGGCACCGATATTGGCGGCGACCAGCATCATGTAATTGTCGTTGGTGATGGGCGCGTGCAGCAGGCCATCCAGGATTTCATGGATGCTGGGATGACTGGCCCAGGCGATACCAAAAAAGACCAGCTCAAAGAGGCCCATGATCAGGGCGATGCGTTCCACGCGCCGATACGAACCGGTCCAGACGATGGTCAGCAGGGTGGCCGCCGCCAGTGTAACCCCGACCCAGCGCGGCAAACCATAGAGATGGCTGACGCCCGCTACTCCCGAAAACTCCGTCAACAGGGCGCCGGTGGTGGCGACACTGAGACCGGCGACAGAGAGATAAGCCCAGCCTTTCCCGAAGGTTTCGCTAATCAGTTCGCCGTGGCCTTTACCGGTAAAAATGCCCAGACGCACCGTCAGTTCCTGCACGATATAGAGGATAGGCATGAGGATGAATTGCAGGAGCAGCAGCTTGAAGCCCCATTGCGCGCCACTCTGCGCGGCGGTGATGATGCTGCCGACATCGGTATCGGCGAGCATGACCACCAAACCGGGTCCCAGCACCGCCAGGAAAATTCCCCAGCGAGAACGATGGGCGGGTGTGCTGGTTTTGCCGGGGGCGGGCGTTGACGACATAGGGAGCATCCGTATTTGTCTTGTTTAAACGCGAATGATTCCCGTTTGTTTACGCTTTGTCAAGTTTGTCGGGAAATGTCAGGTGAGCGATCAAACCGCCCGTTTCGGCATTGGCGAAGCGGAGGGCGCCACCATGCAGGGCCATGATACGCTGACAAATCCGCAGGCCGATGCCGGAACCATGCCCGGACTGGCGTGGTAAGGTGCCGTTGTTCATCGGCCCGATATCTCGTTCGGGCACGCCGGGGCCATGGTCGCGCAGACAGATTTCAGTGCTGGCCGGGTGGCGGATGATCTGCATATCCAGGCGTCCACCACCGTAACGCCGGGCGTTGTCAAAAAGATTGCGGAACACTCTTTCCAGCGCCAAGGGGCGGCAGCGCAGGGGCGGCAGGACGACAGCCCTGGCAGGATGCTCTATCTGTACCTCCAGACCGTAGCGTTCCCGTGCCGTCTCGGCCATTTCGGCCACCCAGTCGCTCACCTCCACCTGGATGACTTTTTCCTGGTCTCCGCTGCGCACCAGGGTCAGAAACTTGTCGATGGTCTCATCCATTTCGCTGACGTCCACCAGCATGGCGGCTTTTTCGGCCAGCAGATCGTGGTCCTGAAGGTGCAGGGTCAGCAGCAGGCGCGACAGGGGGGTGCGCAGTTCATGGGAAATACCGGTGAGTAGCAGGGTGCGTTCTTCGTGCAGGCGGTGCAGGTCGTTAGCCATACTGGTGATGGCCTGCTCCAGATGACGCACCTCCAGGGGACCGCCAATGGGTTCCAGAGACTCCGGCGTATCGCCCCGACCGATGCGCGGCGCTTCCGCCGCCAGTCGGGCCAGGGGGCGGTTGATCTGGCGGACGATGAGCCAGGCGCCGAGCAGGGTACAGAGGGCGATGACGCCGAGGCGCATAAACATGAAGCCCTGTCCGCCGAAATTCATGGGGGAGACGCGCATGCCCAGCCAGGGCTGATGGTGGCCGCCGCGAATCCACATCCAGGTGGCATCGGCATCGCTGGGGCCGACCCGTAGCGCCGCGCCGGGGGCAATGTGCGCGAGGTAACCGGCGCTTCGGCGCAAAAAATAGTTGCCGGCGGGCGCGCCCGGCAAATCATGAGGCGACCGCCATTGCAGGGTACCGGCGGGTGTGTGATCGGCGTCGGCGGCAATCAGGGCGTGGTCAGTCTGCCAGAGAAATTCCGCGAAGCGTTCGGCGGCAGGATTCAGCACGTATTGATGAAACAGGACATAGACGGCGCCCTGGGTCCCCAGCAGCAGAACCGCCAGCAGGAGCACGGTCCGCCACAGGGTGCTGCGCGGCCAGAAGCTGCGCATGCTCAGGGCTCCGCGACAAACAGGTAGCCATGACCCCAGACCGTGCGGATATGCCGGGGTCGGCCGGGGATGCTGTCGAGCAGGCGGCGCAGGCGGGAAATCTGCATATCAATGCTGCGGTCGTCGCTTTCGAGCTGGCGGCCGCGGGTCAGCCACATCAGCTTTTCGCGGGTCAGGGGCTGGCCTTCATGCTGAATGAGCGTCGCCAGGGTCTGGAACTCGGCGCTGGTGAGAGACAAGCTTTGCCCGCCCAGTTGAATCTCTTGCCGGCCCATGTCCACGGTGAAGGGGCCGCATTGGAAGGGCGCCGTTACCGCTTCGGGACGGGGTGCGGCGGCGCGGGTGCGGCGCAGTATCGCCTGGATGCGGGCCACCAGTTCGCGGGGGTGAAAGGGCTTGGCGAGATAGTCGTCGGCGCCCATCTCCAGGCCCAGGATGCGGTCTATTTCATCGCCGCGCGCGGTGAGCATGAGGATGGGGATATCATGATGCTGGCGCAGCCGTCGGCAGATTTGCAGGCCGTCTTCATGGGGTAGACCCAGATCGAGAACGATCAGATCAACAGGTGTTTCGGCAAGCAAATTGTCGATCTGCCGACCGTCATTGATGCCACGCACCGCAAAGCCAAAACCCTGCAGGTGCGACTCCACCAGGCTGCGCAGGCGCAGGTCATCATCGACTACCAAAATCTGTTTCTGTGTGTCCATGCGCACACTCTAACCCGTTGTTCTCGTGCAGACCAAGGCCAAATGTAACAAAGCCTCCCGACGGGCGCCAAAGTGACACACTGTTACGTTTTAACAGGCCTGCAGCAAAGATTGTTACCGGTATTCCCGCTACCATTTTCCCTGTTGCGGCGGCTGCGCAGGGAGTGGCCCTCTCGGTGCTTGCGGATAGCGCCGCTTATTCCCGTATATCGACTGAATGAGGTTTTTGCATGAAAAACGCCAGGTATCTGCACGGTCGGGAGCGGCAGAAGGCGGGGCGTTCAGCTCCGGGTATGGCCCGGCTGGGTATCCTGCTCGGGGTTGTCGCTGCGGCGGGTTGCGCTGTTGGGCCGCCGCTGAGTGCACCTGCCGTGCCGGCGCCCAAGACCTATAACGCCCATCCCATAAATCTGCACAGTGCTCAGCAGCGGGTCCAGTGGACCACGCAAGAGGCACAGGCCTGGTGGTCGCTCTTTCGTTCGACGCCGTTGAATGACTATATCCGCCAGGCCATGCAGGCCAACCCGGATGTACAGGCGGCGCGGGCGGCCCTGGCGCGCGAGCAGTCCTTGATCGCGGTGGCCCAGGGCGGACTGCTGCCCGGCGTGGGTGCAGGTGCCGGAGTCAGTCGCGGGCGGGCACAACGGATCGGCGCGAACGGCGGGGCGAGCTACCGCATTCCCGGTAATCTTTACAGTCTGCTGCTAGGCACCATTGACGTCCACTACAACCCCGATGTGTTTGGCCGGCAGGCCGATCTGGTTCATGCCGCCAAGGCCCAGGCGGCGGTCAGCCGTGCCAGTCTGCATCAGAGTGAAGTCTTTCTGGCGGCGGCGGTAAGCCGGGCGGTG
Source organism: Acidithiobacillus sp. (assembly GCA_037440305.1). Classification (GTDB taxonomy): domain Bacteria; phylum Pseudomonadota; class Gammaproteobacteria; order Acidithiobacillales; family Acidithiobacillaceae; genus Acidithiobacillus. The sequence continues at coordinate 7,294 of JBBIUH010000048.1, read as the reverse complement.
ATCAACGGTGCTGCGGCGCAGGCCCAGCTCGACGCCGCCCGACAGATTGCCGCTGCCGATGCCCGTCTGTTGCACCTGCTGCAGCAGGAGTATCAGTTGGGTTATCAGAACCTGCAAAGTGTGGATCAACAGGAGGCCATTACCGCAGCGGCGCAGGCACGCGTTGCCCCCTTGCAGGCGGATGTGGCGGTGGCCCGCCACGGCCTGGCGGCCTTGCTGGGCCAGTCTCCCGATGCAGACCTGTCTATGCCGACACTCGCCAGCCTGCAACTGCCGTCCAGCCTGCCCACCACCCTGCCTTCGGCTTTGGCCGCGCAGCGCCCGGATATCCAGGCGGCAACGGCGGAGTTGAAGGTAGCGGCGGCGCAGGCGGATGTGGCCACCGCCGATCTCTATCCGCAGTTGAATATCACGGCGGACATCGGTAAGGCGGCCATGACGGGGGGGATGTTCTTCAACCCCATTTCGACCCTCTGGTCGCTGGGGGCGGGGATAGCGGCGCCGATTTATAACGGCGGCGCGCTGCACGCCCAGCGCCGCGCGGCCCTCGATCAGTACAAAGTGGTCAGGGATCGCTATCGCGGCACCGTGCTCAATGCCTTCCGCGAAGTGGCCGATGCCTTGCGTGCTTTGCAGGGCGCCGATGCGGCCTATCAGCACCATCTGGCTGCGCAAAAAGCCGCTGGAGCAGCCCTGCGTCTGGCCGAAGCCCGCTACCGCGACGGGGCCACCGACTATGCCACGGTGCTCGATGCCGAGATCGCCTATCAGCAGGATACCGTCGCCGCCATCACCGCGCGCAGTCAGCGTTATCTGGACAGCGTCGCGCTCTTTGTCGCCCTGGGCGATGGCTGGCGGCCTGATGCCAGCGATGCCACGGCTACCGATGCCAAAACCCATTCTATCGTTCAAAACGCGCAAGGAGCCCCTGCATGAAGAAGGCCTTTTTCTTACTGGGTATCGTCGTCGTGCTGCTCTTCGGCGGCGTCTATGGCTGGTACCAATGGCGTCAGGGTCAGTTGCATGCCCGCCTGGCGGCTGCGGTCAACCCGGCGGTCACCGTTTCCGCCACCCGCGTGCAGAGTCAGTCGATGGCGGGCGAGCTGACTGCCGTTGGCGAAATCGTGCCGCAACAGGGGGCGGTGCTCAGCCCGCAGACCGGCGGTGTGGTGCAGCGTATCGGTTTTCACTCTGGTGCCACGGTACAAAAAGGACAACTGCTCCTGTCTCTGGACCCTGGCGCGCTGCCCGGCCAGTTACAGGCCGCGCAGGCCCAAGCCGCCCTCGCCCAGGTAGATTACCAGCGCGCCGAGAAGGTCTTCGCCATCCACGGCATCTCCACCGCCGCATTGGATAAGGCCCGCTATGGTGCGAGTGCGGCACAGGCTCAGGTGACGGCCTTGCGGGAATCGCTGGCGGATACGCAGATCCGTGCGCCCTTCGCCGGGGTACTGGGCTTGCGTACCGTAAATCCGGGTGAATATATCCACGCCGGAATGCCGGTGGTACACATCGAAAATCTGCAGCAGCTCTATGCCGACTTCACCGTACCCCAGCGGGATGTGCAGGCGGTACAGGTCGGCGCGCCGGTGCGGATTGACGTGCATAACGGCGACACCCTGCGCCATTACCACGCCAAAGTGCAAGCGGTCGCCAGTCATGTCGATGCGCAAAACCGGGCGGTCAGCGTCCGCGCCCTCCTTGATGCAGCACAGGGCCTGAAGCCCGGCATGTTCGTCCGCATCGTCCTGCAAAAAGAAGCCCCCACGGCGCGCCTGATGATTCCCCTGGTGGCGGTGAGCTTCAATACCTACGGGGACTTTGTCTACGTGCTGACCCCCGGTGGCCCGGATAAGACCCTCATCGCCAAAGAACAGCCGGTGACTACGGGTATGCAGCGTGGTAACGAAGTGGTTATCCGCTCCGGCCTGAAGGCCGGGGATCTGGTGGTCACGGCCGGGCAGGTCAAGCTGCACAGCGGCGACCACGTGCGCATCAATAATGCCGTGCATCTCTGAGCCATCCAAGGATTCCCATGCACTTCACCGAACCCTTTATCCGCCGCCCCATCCTCGCCATCTCCCTGAGTCTGGTGCTGTTTTTCTTCGGGCTGCGCTCCCTCGGCTTGATGCCCATCACCGAGTATCCGCCCACCCACAGCTCCATGATCACCGTGACCACCCACTACTTCGGGGCGACCCCGAAAACCGTCAACGCTTTTATCACGGCGCCGCTGGAGAAAGCCGTCGGGCAAGCCCCCGGCATCAACTACATGACGGCGGTGAGTGAAGATGGCATTTCCATCCTCACCCTCTATATGCGCATGGGCGAAGATCCCAACGCGGCCTTGTCCCAGGTGCAGAGCAAGGTCAACACGGTCCTCAATCAGCTCCCCAAGGGCGTGATGCAGCCCGTGGTACAGGAGATGTCCGGTTCCGGTGCCTACCTGATGTTGTTGAGCTACCATGGTAAAGGCTTCAATCAGCAGCAGATCACCGACTACCTGACCCGGGTGGTGCAGCCCGCCATCCAGTCGGTGCCGGGGGTGGGGCTGACTTCCATCCTGCCACCGGGCACCGGTCCCAACGGTAACACCTACGCCATGCGCGTCTGGCTGAATCCCCAGGAAATGGCCGTGCTGGGGATTACCCCCGCGCAGGTCAGTACCGCCCTGAAGCAGAATGACTTCGTCGCGGCGGTTGGGCGTCTGCGCGGTCAGTACACGGCTGTCTCCCTGAGCGCCAACACCGCCTTGCACAGCGCCGCAGCATTCCGCAATCTGGTAGTGGCGACGGTACATGGGGTGCCGATTCGTCTGGGACAGGTGGCCAAAGTCTCCCTGGGTGCCCAGACCTATGACTCATCCGTGATGGTGGACGGTCAGCCGGCGGTCAATATCGGCATCCAGCAGGCCCCCGGCAGTAACGCCCTGAAAGTGTCTCGGGGTATTCATAAAGTCATGGCCCAGTTGGACTCGACCATGCCGCCGGGCATGCAGGGTTACACCATTTACAATGGCGCGCAGTTCGTCAAAAGCTCCCTGCAGGAAGTGGGGGTCAATATCGCCTTGGCCTTGCTGGTGGTGATCCTGGTGATCTACTTCTTCATGGGCTCATGGCGGGCGCTGATCGTGCCGGTGCTCGCCATCCCGGTGGCGATGGTGGGTGCGGTCACTATCCTCCATGCTCTCGGTTACACGCTGAATCTGCTCACCTTGCTGGCCATGGTGCTGGCCATCGGGCTGGTGGTGGATGACGCCATTATCGTCGTCGAGAACGTCCACCGGCATATTGAAAACGGCGCCACGCCCCTGCACGCAGCGCTGCTCAGCGCCCGGGAACTGGCCAGTCCCATTTTGGTCATGGCGACGACGCTGGTGGCGGTTTTTGCGCCCATGGCCTTCATCGGCGGTCTGGTGGGGCATCTGTTCAGCGAATTCGCCTTTACCATTGTCGCCACGGTGCTGCTGTCCATGGTGGCCGCCCTGACCCTCGCCCCCATGCTCGCCTCGCGGGTCCTGAAGGCGGGACACGAAGGCCGGATGGCGCATCGGGTCGATCAGGTTTTCGGACGGCTCAAGGCCCTGTATGGTCGTACCTTGTTTCAGAGCCTGCGGGTCTGGCCGGCGACGGTGACGCTGGCGCTGATCCTCACTGTCGGCATTTATTTCCTCTTCTCCATCAGTCAGAGCGAGCTCGCACCGCCGGCCAATCAGGGCATCGTCTATGTCAACGGTGTCGCCCAGCCGACAGCGACCCTGGAGTACATGAATGCCTACGATACTTACCTGACCAAGACGGTTTTCAATAAAATCGACAGCCGCAGTCACAGCTTCGCCGTCAATGGCGTGGGTATCGGCGGCATGTTGCTGAACAACGAGGTGATGGCGGGGGTGGTGCTCAAACCCGAGCGCGGTAATGTCACTACGCAACAGGTCAAGGAAAAGGTGCAGAAACTGGCCGAGCAGGTGCCGGGCATGAAGCTTTCCGCCTTCGGCCTGCCGCCCTTGCCGGGAGCGGCCGTAGGGCTGCCGGTGCAGTTTGTGATCACCAGTACCGGCGGCGGCTATCATCCACTGGATGCGGTCTCCGGCAAGCTGGTGCGGGAGGCCAGGGCTAGCGGCCTGTTCTCCTTCGTCTGTAAAAATCTGAAGTACAACAATCAGATCCAGGAAATTCATATCCATCGCCAGATGGCGGCCTCCTTCGGCCTGAGCATGGCGGATATCGGGCAGAATCTGGAAACCCTGCTGGGCGGTAACTACGTCAATTATTTCGATATGGATGGCCTCAGTTACCGTGTCGTGCCCCAGGTGCCGCCCGCGCTGCGCGCCAACCCGGATTTCCTGAAGGCCTATACCATCAAGACGCCATCCGGCGCGCAGGTGCCGCTGTCCACCTTTGTTTCCCTAAAGTCGCGGCCGGCGCCCACCTTCCTGCCGCAGTTCCAGCAATTGCCCGCGGTCTTCATTCAGGCGAATCCGGCGCCGGGGGTGTCTTTGGGCCAAGCCCTGCAATTCCTGCGGGACCATGCCCGGAAAATCCTGCCCGCCGGGGATCAGATCCACTATGCCGGTGTCTCTCGTCAGTACATGCATCAGGGCAGCGCATTGGCGGTCACCTTCGGTTTTGCGTTGTTGATGGTCCTGCTGTTGCTGGCCGCGCAGTTCAACAGCTTCCGCGACGCCTTGGTGGTGCTCACCGCGGTGCCCGTCGCCCTTTTCGGGGCCTTGCTGCCCATCAGTCTCGGGGTCTCCAGTATCAATATCTACTCCGAGGTGGGGATGGTGATGCTCATCGGTCTAATCGCCAAACAGGGCATTCTTATCGTGCAATTTGCCCGTGTCATGCAGGAGGAAAAGCATTTCGACAAGCGGCACGCCGTGGTGGAAGCTGCTACTTTACGGTTGCGCCCCATCCTCATGACCGTGGCGGCGATGATTGCCGGTGCGGTGCCCTTGCTCTTTGCCAGCGGCGGTAATGCCGATGCGCGGTTCTCCATGGGACTGGTCATTGTCAGCGGCCTGGGCTTCGGCTCGCTGGTCTCGCTCTTTGTGATTCCGGCTTTTTATGTGTGGTTCGGGCAGGAGGTGCGGAAGCCGGAGAGGGATTTGCTGGGGTAGTTTTATTATGGGGTGATGTGGATTTGGTTGTCGGCGCCTTTCGGGGCGCTTTTAGGATCACGGGGTATTGTGCTTCCCTGCGCGATAAAGCCGCGCAGGCCGGTGAATTCAGACGTTGGGCGTCGGAAGATACCGCCAGAAATAGCCTTAGCGCTCGCGCCAGTATCCTGGCTTGCGGCGCTGGTGCGCGACAGCGAGCACTGTCACGATATCGCTTCGAATCTCGTAAAAGACCGTGTACGGAAAGTGGCGGAGAATATGTCGCCTGATCGCATCCTCGTCTTCCGGCCACATCAGAGGGTCGACAGCAAGCCGATCAATTGCATGGAGAGCGTCGGTTCGAAAAGCATCCGCCGCAATAGAGCTGCGCTCGAAGTACCAGAGAAATGCCTCTCTGATTTCTGCCTCTGCCTCGGGCAGAATCTCGACTACGAAGAGGGTCACAGAGCGCTCAGTCGTGCTCTGGCTTCCGCCCAAGAATCAGCCTTGACTGTTCCCGCCCGCAGGGCCACTTGCCGCGCCTTGATCTCCTCGCGCCAAGCTGCCGCGATCGAAGAATCGTCACTGCCTTCGAGGCTATCGAGTAGCGCTACGGTCAAGGCGGAACGCTCGTCGGCGGGCAAGCCGAGAGCTTCGTCGAGAATGTGGTCTACGTGGGTATTCATGCAGCGAAGTCTAGCACCCAAAGTGCCGCCGGTCACGGCCGGCGGCGAGCCGACGCCCAACCCTGCAATGCACCGGACCTGCGCGATAAAGCCGCGCAGCGCCCCTGACCTTGAACGTGTGCGCCGGGCATGGCGCGTTACTTCATAGGTGGAACTCCTATGGCCAGGTTTACGCAGAGCCGAAGGCAAGGAGAAGGGCAAGGGCGTCGTCGTGAGGCGGGGTCTGAAGGAAGCCCAATCCGAAGCGGCGGGGCGATGAACAAAAACCGGATATGAGGCGTGATGCATTCGGGACGAGCGGGCACGTGACTGCGAAGTCCTCCATCTGCGATTGGGTGCATTTTGTAAATCCGGCGTTTACGCCGCGAAGGTAACGTGTCTTACCCCGGGAGATCTCCCCGGTGCTTCAAGAGATCGAAGCTGGGCGCCTGGAAACGGGCGCTGAATACCATGGAGAAGTCAGCAGAGGGCATAGTAGGCGGCAGCCACCGCCGAAGGCCCGAACGATGGAAGATAAAGGACCATGACGAAGAGCAACGGGAACGCATCAGACCTCCAGCGCAAGTTGGCGGCGGCTCTGCCGCCGGATGAACCCGTGGCTGGATCGCATGGACAACCCGAGTCGATTCCTCCCCGTGCGTTGCTGGCCCAAGTGCTGGACCGGGCCAACCTGCAACGCGCCTTGAAGCAAGTGCGCCGGAACCAAGGCGCGCCGGGCATCGACGGCATGAGTGTCGATGAACTGCCGGAATACCTCAAGTACCACTGGCTGGACATCCGCGCGCAACTGGAAACGGGGCACTACCGCCCGCAACCGGTCAAGCGCGTGGACATCCCCAAGGGCGACGGCAAGACGCGCCCCCTTGGCATCCCCACGGTGCTCGACCGCTTCATCCAGCAAGCCATCGCGCAAGTGCTGTCCCGCGCGATGGGAACCGCACTTCCACCCGCACAGCTACGGCTTCCGCCCCAACCGCTCGGCGCACCAGGCGATCCGCCATGTGCAAGCCACGATTCGGCAAGGCTACGGCTGGGTGGTCGACATGGACCTGCAAAGCTTCTTTGACCGGGTCAACCACGACCGGCTCATGGCGCGGCTCAAAACCCGCACCCAGGACGCCGACGTGCTACGCCTGATCAACCGCTTCCTCAAGGCGGGCGTCGTGGTGGACGGCAAGATCGAAGCCACGTCGACCGGGGTGCCGCAAGGCGGCCCGTTATCGCCCCTGCTGGCCAATGTGGTGCTGGACGAACTGGATTGGGAACTGGACCGGCCTTGCCCAAGGCGGATGAAACGAAATTAGTGACTATTCAGCCTGAGACTGGCTGAGGGGGATTTCCCTGGAAAGTTTGTCGAAGCGCGTCGAGGAGGTTGTACCCCTGTTTGTGTAGGGTATCGAGGTAAGAGCGAATGATGGCAAAGTTATTCGCTCCATCTACCGTGCGGAAGCAGCCGGAGATTTTCTGTTTCACTTTCGGCATCCGGATGGCGCGTTCACCGAGATTA
>JBBIUH010000047.1:0-17094 GCA_037440305.1 Acidithiobacillus sp. | reverse complement strand
TCAAAAGGGAGAGATGGCGGGTGCTAGTGCCGAAATCACCAGCCTGTGGCAAGCCTCAGGCGGCCCTTTTAATGTGCGCTCTGTGAGAGGCATTCCGGGGTACGAGTCGGCCTCGCGGGTCACGTTAGGTTCGGGATCGAATCGCCAAAAAATTGCTCGACCTCTACCCGCCATCTCCTCCCCCCATTCTCTTTCATCCTCCGGGGTGGCGCGAGTCGCAATGTCCGTTAGTATCCGGCGCCATCCTATATGCCGGTACAGCAGTCACTGGGGCCAGCGCATCCCCTGTGGACATACAGTTAAATGTTGGGACGCAGCCCATATATGTGGCACCCGGCTATCCGCCGATGGCGATCGCCACGCCACCCTTGATGGTTTGGTTGAGCAACCTCGGAGTTTATGCCGCCTATGGCGCATCCCAACCCATTTTCTATCATGGCTCAAGTTATTATTACTATTACGGGAATCGCTGGTGGGCCGGGCCGGGCTATCGTGGACCCTGGCATCCTATCGTCGCGCCACCACCCGCGCTCCGTCATTGGAACCACCGCGACTGGCAGAATGTTCAGCGGGACGTCGGTCGCCACTATCGCGACCCGCAATGGCGCCATTTCCGGCCAGCGGAACATCCGCAACCACAGTATCGCGGGCCAGAGCAGCGGGCACCCGGCGCCTTTCGGGGGCCGGAAGGACATGGACCTGCGCAACGACCCGAGGGCCATGACCGGGGCCACGGTCCTCAGGGACAAGGATCGCGGCAGGGTCGAAATTAACCGAGTGTGCCCCTGATCCAGTCGCGAGCGGTGTTGAGGGCGGCATCCAAGGCCGCCGGATTGCCAGCCCCGGCCTGCGCCATATCCGGACGCCCGCCGCCCTTGCCGCCCAACGGTTGTGCCACGGTATTCACCAGTTCTCCGGCGTGAATCCGTCCAGTCAATCCTTTACCGACGCCAGCAATCAACGCCACCTTCTCCCCTTCCACACCAGCCAGGACGATGACGCCGTCAGGTAACTGACTGCGCAGGCGATCCAGGGCATCGCGCAAGGCCTTGCCATCCATCCCCTCCAAGCGCCGGATCAATACCGGCACTCCGCCCATGTCCTCGGCCTCTGCGGCAAGATCGGCCCCCGCTCTGGCGGCTTCATCCCGCTTGACCTTTTCCAGCTCCTTTTCCAATTGGCGCAGGCGCTCCAGGGTTTGTAGCAGGCGCTGATCCAGTTCTGCAGGGGCGACTTTCAACAGCCCGGCCGCCGCTTGCAGGCGTTCTTCATCACGCTGAATAGCCTCCAGCGCCACCGCGCCGGCGACCGCCTCGATACGCCGGATGCCCGCCGCCACGCCGCTTTCGCTGAGGATCTTGAACACACCCATATCGCCCAGCGCCTCCACATGGGTGCCACCGCAGAGCTCCATGGAGAAGTCACCCATGCGCACCACCCGCACCTCGTCTCCGTACTTCTCGCCGAAGAGGGCCATGGCACCCAGTGCCTGTGCTTCGGCAATGGGCAGCACCCGGGTTTCGGCGCCGACGTTATCGCGGATAGCGGCGTTGACCACGCGCTCGATTTCCCGCAACTGCGCCGCCGTCACCGGTTCCGGTTGACTGAAGTCAAAACGCAGCCGCTCCGGGTTGACCAGCGAACCCTTCTGCTGCACGTGGCTGCCCAGAATGTTGCGCAGGGCGGCATGGAGCAGATGGGTCGCGGAGTGGTGTGCTGCCGTCGCCCGTCGCCCCACTTCGTCCACACTGGCGGCCACCGTATCGCCAACCTGCAGACGACCGAATGTCAAACGCCCCAAATGCACATGCAGATGACCCATGGGCTTTTGGGTGTCAGTCACGGCAAACAGGGCACCATCCGACTGGAGCTCGCCACGATCCCCCGCCTGCCCGCCGGACTCTCCGTAAAAGGGCGTCCGGTCGAGAATAACCGCACCCGCATCCCCCGCTTCGAGGAAGGCCACCTCTTCGCCATCGCGAATCAGTGCCAGAACCCTCCCCTCATCCGCACAGGCCGTATAGCCGGTGAACCCGGTAGCCGACAGGCGCATGGCCAGATCGTGGTACACCCGCTCGGTTTTGACCTCACCGCTGCCCGCCCAGGCGGCACGGGAGCGGCTGCGCTGCTCGGCCATGGCCGCCTCGTAGCCCTCCATATCCATGACCAGATCGCGCTCGCGGGCGATATCGGCGGTCAGATCAACGGGGAAGCCAAAGGTATCCGCGAGCCGGAAAATGATCTCGCCGGGAATGGCGGCACCCGCTGCCAGACCCGCAATAGCCTCTTCCAGCAGGCTGAGTCCGCGCTCCAGCGTTTCCCGGAATCGGGTTTCCTCACGCTCCAGGGCACGCTCGACTTCGCGCTGTGCCCGCGTGAGTTCGGGGAAAGCGCTGCCCATCTCCGCCACCAGTGGCGCCACCAGTTGATGAAAAAATACGGTCTCCATGCCCAGCTTGCGTCCATGACGCACGGCGCGACGGATAATGCGGCGCAGCACATAGCCACGGCCTTCGTTGGCGGGCAGGACGCCATCGGTGATGAGAAAACTGCAAGCGCGGATGTGATCCGCCAGCACCCGCAAACTGGTGTCCGTCGCCGCGTCGCGGCCATATGCCTTGCCACAGAGTTGCGCCGCCGCGGCAATCAGCGGCTTGAAGAGGTCGGTGTCATAATTGTTATGTACGCCCTGGAGCACGGCCGCGAGACGCTCCAGACCCATGCCCGTATCCACCGAGGGCTTGGGCAACGGCGTCAGGGTGCCGCTGCTGTCCCGGTCAAACTGCATGAAAACCAGATTCCAGATTTCAATATAGCGGTCGCCATCTTCCTCCGGGCTGCCGGGAGGGCCGCCGGGAATATGGGGACCATGATCGTAAAAAATCTCTGAACAAGGGCCGCAGGGACCGGTGTCACCCATGCTCCAGAAGTTATCCTTCTCGCCACAGCGGGAAAGGCGCGCGGGATCAATGCCGATCTCGTTAATCCAGATGTCAGCCGCCTCATTATCCTCTTCGTAAACCGTAATCCAGAGCTTTTCCGGCGGCAGGCCCAGACGTTCGGTGAGGAAACGCCAGGCAAAACCGATCACTTCACGCTTGAAATAGTCGCCAAAAGAGAAGTTGCCCAGCATCTCGAAGAAGGTATGGTGCCGCGCTGTGTAGCCGACATTTTCCAGATCGTTGTGCTTGCCGCCCGCGCGCATACAGCGCTGTGAGGAGACGGCGCGCCGGTAGGGACGGGTTTCCAGGCCGAGAAACACGTCCTTGAAGGGCACCATACCGGCATTGGTGAACAGCAGGGTCGGATCATTGCGGGGAATCAGCGGGCTGGAGGGTACGATCTGGTGCCCCTGCTCCACAAAATACTCCAGAAAAGCTTGGCGAATGGCTTGCGCGTGCATCGGTCTTCCGTTGTTAAAGAAAAGTGTTTTTGTCTCTGGGCGGGGGTTTTCCGCCCCCTCACCCGCTGTCAATCCGCAGAGAAATCCCTTTCTCTGCCCGCGGCCAACACCCGGCGAATCGTCTCTCCGGTAAATCCCCGTCCTGCCAGAAAACGGGCGCGCCGGGCATAATCTTTGGCATCTGTTGGCACTGTATCGCCAAAATGCTTCTGACAAACCGTCTGCGCCTGCACCAGCCAGTTAATCTCTGGGTCTGCGGTAGCTTCGACCCCCGCCCGCTGCAAGTCCCGACGCAAGCGCAACGGCCCGTGCCCCTGACGCAGGCGGGTACGGGTGAGCATTTCCGCATAACGCGCATCATCCTGATAACCGGCAGCGACGAGTGCGTCCAGCGCCAGCGCCACGTCCCCTGCGTCACATCCCGCACGGAGCAGCTTGTCACGCAACTCCAGACGTCCATACTCCCGGCGCGCCAGCCACCGTAGCGCCAGCGCGGTGGGATCGCCGCGTTCTGCCGTCAACTACCCGACCGCTGCGGGCTCTACAACGTCTTCGGCAAAGGCCAGGGGGTGTCCTGCTGCCGCTGCCCGTATCCGCTGCTCGATATTGACCGCCAACTCCGGATGTTCCTTGAGATACTGGCGGGCGTTATCCTTGCCCTGGCCGATGCGTTCTCCCTGATAGCTGTACCAGGCGCCGCTTTTTTCGACGATGTCGAACTTCACGCCGAGGTCCACCAACTCGGAAAGACGGGAGATGCCTTCGCCGTAGTAGATGGCAAATTCGGCTTCGCGGAAAGGCGGTGCGACCTTATTCTTGACCACCTTGACGCGGGTATCATTACCTACCACTTCGTCGCTCTTTTTGATCGCGCCGATGCGGCGGATATCGAGACGCACGGAGGCGTAGAATTTGAGGGCGTTACCACCGGTGGTGGTTTCCGGGCTGCCGTACATCACCCCGATTTTCATACGAATCTGGTTGATGAAGATAACCAGGGTGTTGGTCCGGGAGATATTGGCGGTGAGCTTGCGCAACGCCTGACTCATCAGACGCGCCTGCAAGCCGACGTGGGAGTCGCCCATGTCGCCTTCGATTTCCGCTTTGGGGGTCAGTGCGGCCACGGAGTCGATAACAATCAGGTCGACTGCCCCGGAGCGCACCAGCATATCGGCGATTTCCAGTGCCTGCTCGCCGGTATCCGGCTGGGAGATCAGGAGGTTTTCCAGATCGACGCCGAGCTTATGGGCATAACCGGGGTCCAGGGCATGTTCGGCATCAATGAAAGCCGCCGTGCCTCCGGCAGCCTGACAACTGGCTATGGCGTGCAGGGTAAGGGTCGTTTTACCGGAAGATTCCGGTCCGTAAATCTCCACCACCCGGCCCCGCGGCAGGCCGCCGACACCTAGAGCAAGGTCCAACCCCAGCGAACCGGTGGAGTAGACCTCAATGTCCTTGATGGCATTATGATCACCGAGACGCATGATGGCGCCTTTACCAAATTGCTTGTCAATCTGTGAGAGGGCCGCCGAAAGGGCCTTGCTACGCTGTTCATCCATAATGCTTTCCTTCTCCTGAATTGAGGGTTAACCCATCCTTGCAAAACACCATGTTGTAGTGGCGCGCGGCAGGGCCTGATGATCCGGTACTACGGGGGTCATCGGAACAACCTTTTCCGGCATTCTACCTGAGCGGGCGGGCGGGGCAAACGACTGAAAGCCAATGCGGCATAATTCTTATCCGGCACGGTGGCCGCCATTCAACCAGCCCCGCGCAACAATCCCAATAACCCGCCCAAAGCTACCGAACCCGCGGCATACTGCACCGACCAACGGTCTCCGTGAAAGTGACAGGTTCTCACCTGCGGTTCCGCGCCCCGCGCGCCCCAGGCAATACAGACGGTGCCCACCGGCTTGCCGGGCACGGCGCCTCCCGGCCCGGCGATGCCGGTGATAGCTGCGGCGATGTCCGCTTCGTGCAATGCACCCGCGAGCATTTCCAGGGCGGTCTCCTCCGCTACGGCCCCGACCCGCGCGAGGGTCGCTTCCTGCACCTTCAACAACTGAATTTTCGCGGCATTGCTGTAAGTGACAAACCCGTGGCGCAGCAGCGCCGAGGAGCCGGGCAGGGCAGCGATCCGCGCGGCCAGATCACCGCCGGTACAAGACTCCGCCAGGGCGAGTCGGGTGTCCCGCGCACGGGCGTGCTGGAGTAAGGACCATTCCGGCGGCGCCATGTGCAGCGATATGGCGCACGGTGTTCCGGCCTCGACCCAATACTCGCCCGGCAAAACTTCCGGCGTGGTGCCGTTATCGTTGAACAGGCTCAAAGGCACGTCGCAAACGGGCAGATGTGCGCTTGCCCAATCACGCAACGCGGCCCAGTCACCGGCCGGCAGATGGGTGCGGAATGATGATTTTATCCAGCCCGTGGCGTTCGCAAACTCGCCAATGGCCACCGCCGTGGCGGAACAATCGGGCAATGTGGCGACGAGTTCCACCCGGACATCCATCTCGGCCCGCCTGGCCCAGGCCGCCAGACGCTGGGCATCGGGCAGGGCCGCGGGGCGCATGGGCAGAAATATCTGCAAGGACGCCATAGGACGGGTATTCGTCATAGCCAGCCCGCCCACAGCATCAGTCGCAGAAGAATCAGTGCCGGGATCGCCGCAGCGATATCGTCGAGCATAATACCCGTGCCTTCATGAATATGTTTGTCCAGCCAGGAAATCGGCCAGGGTTTGAGCATGTCAAAAAAGCGGAAGAGCAGGAACCCGACGAGCAGCGTCCACCAGCCGAAAGGCACCAGCCAGAGGGTGAGCAGCAGGCCCGCCCATTCATCCCAGACGATAGCCGGGGGATCCAGCACCCGTTTGCCACTACCGCCGTTTTGCATCTCCCGCGCGGTCTGACCGCAGAGCCACGGCCCCACGGCGATCATCGTCACCAACACCAGCGTATAAACCACTTTATTCTGCACCACCAGGGCCAGCAGCAGATACAGCGGAACGGCAGCGATGGTGCCCATGGTGCCGGGCAGGATGGGCGACAGGCCGCTGCCGCCGCCCAATGCCAGCCACTGATACCAGGGTCTAGAGTGCATGGACATGCCCCCAGGAAGAGGGCAACGGCAGCGGCTCATCCCGCCAGGTCAAGGTGACCGCGGCCCGGGCATCGGGGACCGCGGGCAGGATGCTGCCCACCGCCGTCAGGCGCAGGGAGAGCGTCCGGGCGGCCTCCTGCATTGCCGTCGACAAGGCAGGAGCGGCACAGAGGATCAGTTCATAATCATCACCGCCGGTGAGGGGCCAGCGTTGCAGACGTTCCGGGTCGGTCCGCGCCAGATCCGCGAGTTCCGGGCTCAAAGGCAGCGCATCCAGAGCAACCTGCGCCCGGACACCCGAAGCTTTCAGGATATGGCCAAGGTCGGCCAGAAAGCCATCGGAGCAATCCACGGCACAAAGCACACCACCTGCCAGCGCCGTTGCGCCGAATTCGAGACGGGGCGTGGGACGCAGCCGTCGTGCCTCCAATGCGTCCCGCTGTGGTGTTGAGCAGGGAAAGGCCTGCCCGTCATGGCCGCGCTCCACAAAAGCTAGGTCCAGGGCAGCGGCCGCGTCCCCGAGACTGCCGGTGACCCAAATGACGTCTCCGGGCCGCGCCGCATCACGGCGCATCACCCCGTGGCCTGAAAGCCCCAATGCGGTTACGGAGAGGGTCAGCGGCCCATCCGTAGCCACCGTATCGCCACCGGCCAGGGTAACGCCATGCCGATCGGCGAGTGCACTCCAGCCCGTTGCGAACGCTTCCAGCCACTCTCCATAGCCTTCCTCCCGCTGCGGCAGGGCCAGACTGAGCAGGCACCAGCGCGCTTCCGCACCCATGGCGGCCAGGTCGCTGAGATTCACCGCAAGGGCTTTCCAGGCGAGGTCTTCCGGGCGGACCTCGGGGAAAAAGTGGCGACCGGCAACCAACGTATCCATCGTCGCCACCAGTTGCCGACCCGCGGGGTCCAGCCAGGCGGCGTCGTCGCCGATACCGAGCCGCACGCCCTTGCCCGCCTTGCCGAGACGACTCCGTAACCGTTCGATGAGCGCAAACTCTCCGCCCGCCATGTTCACTCCGTTTTTGCCGATGCTCGCGCTACTATAGCAAGGACATCACCTGAAGGAAGCCATGCCCTGCACCCACACCGTCACCGGACGCTTTGCGCCCTCCCCCCGGCGGCCCGCTCCATGCGGGATCACTCATTGCCGCCATTGGTAGCTATCTCAGCGCCCGCAGTCAGGGCGGGCGCTGGCTGCTGCGCATGGAGGATGCGGATGGCACGCACACGCATAGCGGCGGGACAGCCTCTTTATCGCATTGCTCCACTGGCCTGTACCAGCAGACGGCGTTAGGCTGAGCGCCATGAACCTGCCGCCCCTCACCCCCGCCACCCTGATCCGCCGCTACAAACGCTTTCTTGCCGACTGCGCGTTGGCCAGCGGCGAGATCATCACCGTACACTGCCCCAACTCCGGGAGCATGCGCAGTTGCGCCGAACCTGGTCAGCCCATCCTGATCTCGCTCAGCGACAATCCCAAACGCAAACTGCCCTGGACCTGGGAACTCTACTGGAGCGGCGCCAGTTGGGTCTGCGTCAACACCCAGCGCCCCAATGCCGTAGTTGCCGAGGCCATCGCTGCGGGCAACATACCCGCCTTGCAAAACTACGCACAACTGCGCCGCGAAGTGCCCTATGGCAGTCATGAACGCGTGGATATCCTGCTCAGATCCGAGGGTCAGCCGCCCTGCTACGTAGAAGTAAAATCCTGCACCCTGCTGGCGGATGACGGCGTCATCCGCTTCCCCGATGCGGTCAGCAGCCGCGCTCTGCGACATCTGGGGGCGTTGACGGAGGTGGTCCGCGGCGGCGGGCGTGCGGTGTTGCTTTTCCTGATTGGCCGGGAAGATGGCCGGGGTTTTGCGCCCGCAGACGCCGTTGATCCAGCCTATGGCAAGGCCCTGCGCCTGGCACGCACCGACGGTGTGGAAATTCTGGCCTACCGGACCCGCGTCAGTCCTGATAAAATAGCCATAAGCGCGGCGGAACCGCTTCTCTTTTAGCCGCTTCAGGAGAACAGTTATGTTACAGCGCAGCAAACAATCCCCCCAGAGTAATATCAAAACCGCAGAAGAGGTCGGAAAAATGCGGGTTGCCGGCCAGCTCACGGCCATGGTGCTGAAGATGATCGGCCCCCATGTCAAAGCCGGCGTTACCACCGGTGAACTGGACCGCATCTGCCACGACTACATCGTCAATGACCTGCAGGGCATTCCGGCGCCGCTCAACTATCAGCCCAGCCCGGAATATCCACCCTTTCCGAAATCCGTCTGCATTTCCCTCAACCATGTGATCTGCCACGGCATTCCCGGCGACCGCGTCATCAAGGATGGCGACATGCTGAACATTGACGTCACGGTCATCAAAGGGGGTTATCACGGTGACAGCAGCAAAATGTTCACTGTCGGCGAGGTGCCGTTGCGGTCGCGGCGGGTGATGGAAGTGGCCCATGAAGCCATGGTGCGCGGCATTCAGCAGGTGCGGCCCGGCGCGACCTTGGGCGATATTGGCCATGCCATCCAGATCTACGCCGAAGCGCAGCACTGTTCCATCGTGCGGGAGTTTTGCGGGCACGGGATTGGCCGCAAATTCCACGACGAGCCGCAGGTATTGCACTATGGCAATCCCGGCGAAGGCATCGAACTGGTGGCGGGCATGACCTTCACCATCGAGCCCATGGTCAATGCCGGCAAACGCCATATCAAGGCTCTGCCCGACGGCTGGACCATCGTCACCAAGGATCACAGTGCCTCCGCCCAATGGGAGCACACCATTCTGGTCACCGACGATGGTTACGAAATACTGACCCAACTGCCTGGCGACCCCATCTAAGAATGACGAGCCGCGCCGCGCAAACCCCGACGCTCGCCCCCCATGCGGCGTTGCGCGCGGGTCAGGGGTCGCTGCAAGCCGCCTTTTCGCCACAGCAGAGCAGCAGCACCTTGCTCCACCAGCACGGTCGTCTGGTGGACGGCACCTTGCGCAAGCTCTGGCATGCGCCGTCGGGCACAGACTCGTCAGCCGCCGACCATCTCACCCTGGTGGCCGTAGGCGGTTACGGGCGCGGCACCCTCTTCCCCGGCTCCGACATTGATTTGTTGATCCTGACCCCCAGCGCCCTGAGCGCGACACAAAAAGACTTCATCGAAGGCTTCCTGAGCAGCCTCTGGGACCTGCAGATGCAGGTGGGGCATAGCGTTCGCAGCGTGGACGAATGCTTGCAGCAGGCACGCCAGGACTTGGGCATAGCCACCACGCTGCTGGAGTCCCGTTATCTGGCCGGATCGCGCCCTCTGCTGCAAGACCTGAATCGCGCCTTGCAAGAAAATCCGCCCTGGTCCCCCCCGCTTTTTTTCGCCGCCAAATTGGCGGAGCAGGAAAACCGCCACTCCCGGTGCAGCGATACCGCCTTTCATCTCGAACCCAACCTCAAGGAAGGTCCCGGTGCGCTGCGCGATATCCATCACCTGCAATGGCTCGCGGCCAGTGTTTTTGGGGAGGGTAGCCTGCACCGGCTGCGCGATGAGGACATCATCACCGGCGAGGAATATCGTCAGCTCCTGCGCGCCCAGGCCCTGCTCGCGCGCCTGCGGATCGCCCTGCACTACGCCACCGGACGCCACGAAGACCGTCTGCGCCTCGACTTGCAGGTGCCGCTGGCGCGGCAATTGGGTTACACCGACCGGCGCGGGCGCAGTGCCGTCGAACAACTGATGCAAAAGCTCTATCGCTCCTTCGCCGACATCCTGCGCATCGCCGCCATTGCCCAGGAGAATATCGCGCAGCACCTGGCCACACGCACGACAGCGCCCGTGGTTGCCGACCAGCGCGTCGCCCTACCCCTGCCCACGCTGCGCCGCGATGATCCGCAATTGCTCCGGCACATTCTGAGCCTGTTCCGCGGCTTGGCGGAAGACTCCCGACGGCGCACCCTCGATGCCCAGACCCAGCGCCAGCTTTACGCATTACGGAGCGCTATTCACCCGCGTGATCTGGATCATGATCCCGTTGCGCAGAGGGAATTTCTCGCCATTCTCGCCCAGCCCGACGGCGCCTATCGCATCCTCAAAATGATGCAGCAATGTGGCATTTTGGCGCGCATACTCCCCGCTTTCGGACGCATTACCGGACGCATCCAGCACGACCTCTTCCACGTTTACACCGTTGATCAGCATACCCTCTTCCTGCTCCGCAACCTCGGTCAAATATGGACCGGCGAGGCGCCACAGATGCCCGTCGCCAATGCCGCCCGGGAGCAGGTCGAAAAACCGGAGCTACTGGTGCTGGTCGGCCTCTTCCATGATATCGGCAAAGGCCGCGGCGGCGATCACTCCAAAATCGGTGCGCAGGAAGCCCGGCGTTTTGCCCGGCGTTTACAGTTGTCGCCCCGCGATACGGAGCTGATCGTCTGGCTGGTGGAACAACACCTGCAAATGTCCGGCGTCTCCCAGCGACGTGACCTCGAAGATCCGCAGGTCATCCGCGATTTTGCCGATCTGGTCCAGGATGAACGGCATCTTGCCTATCTTCTGCTCCTCACCGTCGCCGATATGCGTGCCACCAACCCTGAACTCTGGAATGACTGGAAGGGATTATTGCTCGGCACCCTGTACCGGGCGACGGCTAGTGAGCTTCAGCGGGAAGAGCGCCAGATACGGGACCTCCCGCAACTCATCGCCGACAAACAACATTTTGTCATGGAAAAAATCACCAGCATGGACCAGCCGCGGGCACGCGCCCTCTGGCAGCATCTTTCTGGTCCCTATTTCCTGCGTTACACCGAGGACGAACTGCTTTGGCATTGCCAGGAAATACTGGCCCACAAAAGCCGCAAGACACTGGTCGCGGTGCGGCCCCATGAGCCGGAGGGCAGCGAAATCCTGATTTACGGTTCGGACCGGCCGGGGCTTTTCCAGCAGATTACCGGCGCACTCGATCGTCAGTCCCTGAGCATTATCGACGCCCGGATCGATACCAGCGAGGACGGGCGCGCCATTGACACCTTTCTGGTCATCGACAACAGCCACGCCTTCGCCCACAGCGCCCAAGCCCATGCCGATCTGGGTGCCGAACTCCGCGCAATTATTGAAGGAGAGACAACCAGCAAGCCCCGCTTCGGCCCGCGCCATCGCGACCCACGCCACCGTTTTTTCGCCAATATTCCGGCCGAAATCCGGGTGGACAACCGCGCCCTACCCCGCTACACCCTACTGGAAGTCCGCGCCACGGATCAGCTTGGGCTACTGTATCAGGTGGGTGAGGCACTACGCGCCTTACAACTCAACATCCACGGCGCCAAAGTCTCCACTTTTGGTGAACGGGTAGAAGATACCTTTTTCATCCTCAACGAGCGTGGGCGCAAACTGACGGACGCACAGGCCAAGGCACTGACCCAAACCTTGGGCAACATCCTGAACGGCAAGGCCGCGTAGACGATGCAGGTTGATCAGGCACGCTCCCATTTCCAGCACATTCGCCCTTTCTCCAGACAGGCTCAACACCATGTGGTCATTCCTTCTTCCTGATGCCCGGCGCCGCCGCGACCGCGCCCTGGCCCTCGCTGGCGTCCTGCGCAGCGCCCTGCTGGTGCAGAACATTGCGCGCAACGGCACTCAGCCTGGAGAACTGCTGCAGACCTGCATACAGAGCATTCTCGCGCTGGAGTGCCAGGACAGCCTGCGTGCCTTGGGCGGTGTCGACAGCCTGCGTCAACCCCTGGCCCTGCTCTGCCCCTTGCTGCAACGCGGCCCCGGCAACGCCCAAGAGGCCGAACTACTACGCTACAGCATGGCGCTGACGACCCTCGGTAAACGTCTGCTTAAAAATTCGTCCGCTACCCAGCGCATCCAGGAAGGTATCGAACAGGCACAGCGCCAGATCGTCCATTTTGGCGATCCGACACAGCGCAGCATCATTGCCGGACTCGCCCAGACTTACACCGAGGCCATCAGCACCCTTCGCCCGCGCATCATTGTCAGCGGCGAAAGCCGCTTTCTGAGCGATCCCGACGATGCCGCACGCATCCGCACCCTCCTGCTCAGCGGCATCCGTGCGGCGGTCTTGTGGCGACAGGCGGGCGGTCACCTGCCCGGCGCCATCCTGGAGCGACGCGGGCTCTGCCAGGAAGCAGAAGAACTGCTGGCCACCCATCCACAGCACGGCACTTTTTAACCCCCCTCACCGGTGGGTGAGCTGGCCGGGGTCACACGTTTTAGCCCATTTCCAACGCCTGCGCCACGGCCTCCTCCACTCGCTCTATCCATATAAAAGTGAGTTGTTGCCGGGCATTCTCGGGGATCTCTTCGTAATCCCGGCGGTTGCGTGTTGGCAATAGCACCGTATGAATACCGGCACGCAGCGCCGCCAGGACCTTCTCCTTGATCCCGCCGACGGGCAGAATCAGGCCGCGCAGGCTGATCTCGCCGGTCATGGCTACATCTGGCCGCACCTTGCGGCCAGTGAGCAAGGAGATCAGTGCAACGGTAAGCGTCACCCCCGCACTAGGGCCGTCCTTGGGGATGGCACCAGCGGGGATGTGGATATGGATATCGCTTTTGTCGATGCTCTCCTGAGCAATCTGCCAATCCGCCGCCCGTGCCTTGACCAGACTCATGGCCGCTTGGGCGCTCTCCTTCATGACATCGCCGAGTTGGCCGGTCAGGATGAGGCGGCCGTTACCGGGGCTTTTGCTGGCCTCGATGAAGAGGATATCCCCACCCACCGGCGTCCATGCCAGACCGGTAGCCACGCCGGGCAGAGCCACCCGCGACGCAACTTCGTTTTCAAAGTGCTGGGGACCTAGAACGGTGGTCAGATCATCGGGACGGACCTGCATCCCGCTGCTGCTGCCCTCGGCGACGCGCACCGCCACCCAACGGCAAATGCTTCCCAGCTCCCGCTCCAGATTGCGGCAGCCTGCCTCACGGGTGTATCCGTGAATAAGAGCCAGCAAGGTATCCTCTTCCAGGACCAGTTGCGCCTCCGTCAGGCCCGCCGCCTCCCGCTGCCGGGGCAGGAGGTAGCGGGAGGCAATATGCCTCTTGTCTTCTTCCGTATAGCCCGAGAGCGCGATGATCTCCATACGGTCTCGCAGAGGACCGGGAATGGTATCCAGGACATTGGCCGTCGCGATGAAAAAGACATGACTGAGATCGAAGGGCATGGCCAGATAGGTGTCGCGAAAGGTGCGGTTTTGCTCTGGATCGAGCACTTCCAGCAGTGCCGCGGCGGGATCACCGTGGAAACCGCCCGCGCCGAGCTTGTCGATCTCATCCAGGAGCATCACCGGATTGCGCACTTCCACCTTGCCCAGGGCCTGGAGAATATTGCCCGGCAGGGCGCCGATATAGGTGCGCCGATGGCCGCGGATCTCCGCCTCGTCGTGGACACCGCCCAGACTTACCCGCACAAACTTGCGCCCCATGGCGCGGGCGATGCTCTGACCCAAGGAGGTCTTGCCCACCCCCGGCGGTCCGACAAAGCAGAGGATGGGGCTCTTGCCATTGGGATTCAGGCGATGTACTGCCAGATGCTCCAGAATGCGCCGCTTGATCTTGTCGAGGTCATAGTGATCTTCGTCGAGAATAATTCGGGCTTCAGCGATATCGATGCGCTCCGCTGTCTCCTTGCTCCAAGGGAGGGCCAGGATGGCGTCGATATAGCTGCGCACCATACCATACTCCCCAGCCCCCTCGGGCATCCGTTGCAGGCGACGCAACTCCTTGCGGACCACCGCCTCCGTCTCCGCGGGCAAGTGCGCCTCGTCAATGGCATGACCCAGAGCCTCCATCTCACCGTTGCCCTCCTCTCCTTCCCCCAACTCCTGCTGGATGGCCTTGAGTTGCTCGCGCAGGAAATACTCACGCTGGCGGCGATCCATGACCTCCTTGGTCTGCTCGCCGATCTTGTGGGTAAGCTTCAGAACCTCAATGCGATAGCTCAAAAACTGTGAGATCTGTTCCAGCCGGCTGCGCACGTCAAGGTTTTCCAGGATCTGCTGGCGCTCCTCGGCCTTGAGATCGAGAAAGTTGGCAATCAGATCGGCCAGTGCTCCGGGCTGCTCCACATGGGCGATGGCCTGGGCGAGTTCCTGAGGGACCTGAGGTAGCAGAGACAGGGCTTCGGTGGCCTGCTGACGCAAGTGCAGAACACGGGCATCCAGTTCCGAACCGGTAGCAGTGACCTCCTCTAATCGCTCGATACGGGCCGCCAGAAAGGGATAATCCGGCAAAAATTCGCGCACCCGAAAACGACTTTCTCCCTGAGCAATGAGGTGGTGGCTGCCATCCCCCGTGGTCACATAACGCAGAACGCTGGCCACCGTACCCACCGGATATAAGTCACCAGGGCCGGGTGCATCATTGCCGGGGTCCTTTTGCAGCAGCACGGCAATGGGACATTCCTGGCGAATGGCCTCCTGGGCCGCCGCTACTGACTGTGCGCGACCAATACCGAGGGGCAGAACCACCCCCGGGAAAAGGACAAGATTGCGCATGGGCAATACCGGCAGAACATCCTCGGGTAATGCCTGCTTGTTGCTTTCGCTCGCCCCCATGTGCGTGTCACTCATTTCATACCCCCTGGCTGGCGAAAGGACAAATGGAGGCAGCCATCGCGCATTTCCCAGCCTTGTAAGGTCAACCCATCGGGAACCCGCAAGCGCCGGTCAAAAGCGCCGTAGGGGATCTCCAGACGATGGATATGCCCCGTTTGCAGATCTGCGGAAAGCCGGCGCTGACCACTCACCATCAGAACATTACCGCTGAAGATCACCCGTACCGC
The DNA here is from genome assembly GCA_037440305.1 of Acidithiobacillus sp. Lineage (GTDB taxonomy): Bacteria > Pseudomonadota > Gammaproteobacteria > Acidithiobacillales > Acidithiobacillaceae > Acidithiobacillus. Next base: position 1,805 of record JBBIUH010000047.1, on the reverse strand, counting down.
CTCCGGGCTCACGCCGGGCAAAGCCACGACAATCTGTAGCCCCTCACTGGTCTCAAAAACATCCATGGGCGGCTGCCAAACCGGCTGGCGACCCGACAGTGTCGGTTGAAAGAAACGCCGCTGCAGGCGCTCTGCACGCTCCAACATGTCTATGGCCTGCATCCACATAATGTCTTCCAGTTCGCGCATCCCGCCCCCCCCTAGCTGACATTCACGATATCCCGGTATTATAGCGTATTATCAAAGGCCAGTTCTGATTTTTCCAAACATACCAATAGTTGGTGCCGTCGCTGAATGCCAGGATGATCCCACTTACTTTGACGAAATCACCGCCTATGGGGCAACTATATCCCCACCCGGATGTAGAGACGAATCGCCCGCGCAAACAAATCACTCCGCAAACCAAGTGGCGAGTTTCTGCCTTGCAGGACCTGAGCGCATTAGCTGGGACGGATCATTGGTGAACGAGAACAGGTCACTCGTTATACCCAGCGGAATTCTGCGCAGTAGTTGATGAATTGCTCTTATAATTCAAATGATTGAAATTATTAACCCATGCAGGCACTTCACTAGCAGGCATCGGCTTAGCAAAGAGATAGCCTTGCATGGCATGACACTCCAGTGTCTCCAGTAGTTGCAAATGACCGATGGTTTCCACGCCTTCGGCGATCACGTCAAGCCCCAGCATATTGGCGGTCGTCATGACACCGGCGACAATGGCGAAGTCCCGCGGATCGTTCAGGATATTCCGCACGAAGCTCTGGTCCACCTTGATGGTTTGGGCTGGCAGTTTCTGCAGGTAACTCAGGGAGGCGCTACCGGTACCAAAATCGTCCAAGGCGATACGCAGGCCCAAGTCATTGCAGACCAGCAAGGTTTCTTGTGCTTTGGGAAAATCAAGCATGGGGGCGCTTTCAGTGACCTCGATCTCACACATTTCCGGCGCGATGTCGGGATGCGCCGCCAAAACCGCACGCAAATCGTTCAGGAACTCGGGATCCAGCAGATGGCGGGCACTGATGTTCATCGACATCCGTAAAGGAAGCCCATCGCGATGCCACTGCTCCCCTTGCGCCAGCACGGCATCAAGCACGAAACAACCAATGCGTCGAGCCAGGCGGGGATGATCCAGGGCTTCGGCAAACACGGCTGGCGTGAGAATCCCGCGCTGCGGATGCGCCATCCGGATCAGCGCCTCAAAGCCGATAACTCCTTGGCAGGATGCAACCCCATCGCGCATAGACACCACCGGCTGGTAGTACATAATCAGCCGCATAGGCACCGGAAATGACAAGCTTGCATATTGGACGAGCGCTCTTTTATTTCTGGACTAGGAATACTGCATTTTTAGTATAGAAACGTAGAGTACGCAAGGTTTGGCTCACATGAACCTTGCACATCCTACAGCGCGCCCCTATCCTTCTTTACGCGAGAAGATCGCGCATCGTTACACGATGCGCTGCAAGGAGGCGCAGTCTCTACCCGGCGGGTCGACAGGATCGAGGGTTATCTGGAATCAGGCGGAGGTTGGGGAAACATGGGTGCGGTCATTGCCAGCCGGCTGTTTTGCAATCATAAGACCGTCAGCATTACGCACAAAAACGGTTCCGGGCAGGCGTTCCCCAGCCGCCAGGGCTGCACAGCAAAGGGCAAACAGCCATGAACGGCCTGCTCCGCATCGCATTGAAACTGCTGCTTAACGATAAAGGCAAATTCGCCACCCTGGTCATCGGCACCACCTTCTCCGTGTTTCTGATGATGCAGATGACCTCCATGTTCTCTGGCATCCTTTATCAATCCGCGTC